>NC_007614.1:1592121-1910545 GCF_000196355.1 Nitrosospira multiformis ATCC 25196 | reverse complement strand
TTCTGCAACTGCGTTCCTACCCGGCAGGGCGTGCAGAAACCGCAGCTTTCATGCGCGAAGAAGTGGGCGTAATTGCGCACCGCCTCCAAGATATCGCGGCCGCGCCCGAATATGGTAAAGGCGCCCGCGGTGGGCAAGTCATCAAACGAAATGCTGCGCTCGAATTCCTTCCAGGAAACAAGAATGCCGGACGGACCGCCGACTTGAACAGCATAGGCTTCTTCCGCAGCGCAATCTTGCAGTATTTCCCGCACGGACACGCCGAACGGATATTCGTAAATGCCCGGCAAGGTGCAGTCGCCGGCGATGCTGAGAATCTTGCTGCCACTTGATTCCCATGTACCCGTCTCCCCGAACCACTTGCCTCCATGCACGGCGATCATGGCTGAACAGGCAAACGTTTCCACGTTGTTCACGACTGTGGGCTGATCGAGATAGCCATGCTGCGCAGGATACGGCGGGCGGTTGCGCGGCTTGCCTCGCCTCCCTTCAAGCGATTCGATCAACGCGGATTCTTCCCCACATATATACGCACCGGCGCCCAGATGGATCTCGATATCGAAATCGAACCCTGGCTCGCCCAGGATATCGGTGCCCAGCAGGCGAGCCTCGCACCGCCGTGCCAGTACCTCTTCAAGTTTTTTTAGGAGATACTGGTATTCCCCGCGCAGATACAAAAACCCCTTTGTGGAACCCAGCAGTCGCGCGCCTACGGTCATGCCTTCAAACACCATATCCGCGTAACGGTTCAGCAAAACACGATCCTTGAATGTCCCCGGCTCGCCTTCATCCGCGTTGCAAACGATATAACGCGCTGTCCCCTCAGAATCCCGGCAAGCGGTCCACTTGTCCGCCGTTGCGTATCCCGCTCCACCGCGCCCTCTCAATCTGGACAATTTGAGTTCACCCAGTGTCGCATCGGCGCCACGCATGAGTGTTGCCCTGATCGCCGAGCCAGGTTCGAACGGTTCGCCCAGGAGCCGATCGGTCCTGCGAATATTGTCGTTGACCTCGAACAAAGTAGACGGCCAGTCAGAAACAGGGGACTTGCTGAGGATCAAATCGGCGATGAGATCAATGCGCTCCTTGCTTAAGCGGGTAACCGGCCATCCATTGATCAGCGCGGTCGGTCCTTGGTCGCACATTCCGGTACAGGAAGTAAAGTTTGTACTGATCAGTCCATCCTCCGACACTTTGCCAGGCTCAAGCCACAGCCTGTTGCAGAAATGGCGCATTAGTTCCTCGTTACCCAGCATCCGATCGGTCACGTTGTCGGAAAACAGGACGCGGTATCGGCCTGCGGGTTCGAGCGAAAGAAACGAATAGAAACCGGCAGCGCCTTCCACGTTCACCCGCGGGAGATTGAGATGCCTGGCAATGAAGGTGATGGCTTCAGGGGGAATAAAACAGTACATCTCCTGCACGTCGATCAGGATCTGAAGCAGGCGATGGGGCTCACAGCCGTGCCGTTGGCATATGATTGCGATCTGCTGTTCGATATCGGGAAGATCAGGGGGCTGCATCATTCATTTCTAGCATATCCGGGGGAGCGGATCATCCTCCAGTTCATCCAGAATACGCTCTCCCCCCAGTTCGGTTTCAAGTACGACGTGCGGACGGCCATGGTTCACACTTCCAATAATCGCGGCCTGGCAGCCCTGCGGCAGCGCCTGCAATCGGGCAAGCGCTTCGCTCGCCTGAGGGGATTCCACCACCGCCACCACCCGCCCTTCGCAAGCCAGGTAAAAAGGATCATACCCCAGCATTTCGCATACCGACGCTACCTGATCGCGTACCGGAACCGCCGCCTGGTTGAGCCGCGTTTCCAGTCCTGTGGCGCGGCAGATTTCATGCAGAACGGTAGCAAGCCCGCCCCGGGTGGGGTCGCGCATGAAATGCAGGCCCGGCAACGGTACTAATGCCTGCGTCAAGGGAAGCACACTGGCTGCGTCCGACAGCAATTCGCCGCTCAAGCCAAATTGCTCGCGGGCCAGCATAACGGCAACGCCATGATCGCCTACCGGACCGCTTACGAGGATGAGGTCTCCCGGTTTTACCCGGTCGAGGCCAAGCTCCAGATTTGGTGGCCTCACACCTACTCCGGTGGCGGCAAGATACAGCCCGCCCCCTTGCCCGCGCGGAAGAACCTTGGTGTCACCCGCTACCACAGCGACATTCGTCTCCCGTGCCGCACTGGCCAGGCTCGCCACAATGCGTTCCAACTGCGCCATATCGAAGCCTTCCTCAATAAAGGCGTTGAGCGTGAGATAGCAGGGCCGGGCGCCGGATACGGCCAGGTCGTTTACGGTTCCGTGCACCGCCAGGGAACCGATCGTGCCCCCCGGGAACTCCAGCGGCTGCACAGTAAAGCCATCCGTGGTTATCATTATCACCCCATCCATGGGAGGTAAGGCCGCGGCATCCGCCTGTACATCGAGCAAGGGGTTGGAAAGATGGCGCGCAAACACGGTTTCGATCAGCTCCCGCATGTAACTGCCGCCATTGCCATGGGCCAAGCTGACGTGCCTATCCTCCATGCGCACCTGCTTCGAGGCCCGCAGCTGCTTCGACCAATTGACCCAGCGCAATGCCTCCATCATTGCAAGGGGTTCTTTCCGGCAAATATGCTTCAAACCCGGCAGCTGTCAGTTGTGAAACAGCCAACTCGGCAAGCAGTTTGTTCTGGAAAACCCCGCCGGTCAGGCCTACCCGATCAAACGGTGTTGATGCATGAATACGTTGCGCTTGGACCATAATGGAATTTGCAAGACTTAAGTGAAATTGCATTGCCCTTCGCGCAACCGGAATCGCCTCATTGAGCAGCGCGGGGAGCAACGGTTTCCAGTCCGCGGTGAGCAAACCGGTAGCACTTTGGAAAAGAGGCAGATCAATTACATCCACCTCGCTTTCTGAATCGCAGGCGTCTGCAATATTTTCCAGATACATCCCCGCCTGGCCCTCGTAACTCGCATGTCTGAGTAACCCGAGCAGGCTGGCAGCGCCGTCAAAAAGACGTCCCCCTGCAGTGGTGACGCGCGAATTCAGTCCTTTTTTCCAGGCTTTTTTTAGCAGTTCCAGGCGGATTCCCATGGCAGGAGGCTCTATTCCGCTTTCCCAGCAAAGGGCAGCAGCAGAACGCCACGGTTCCCGGCCTGCCCGCTCGCCTCCTGGTAGCCGGAAAGGACACAGGCGGGCGACTCGGCGCCAGACTCCTGGCCGACCAAGCAATGCTTCGCCTCCCCAAAGGGTATTGTCTTCCCCCAAGCCGACGCCATCCCAGGTGAAAGTCAACCATGTAAGTTCTCGCGAATGTTCAGCCGCCAAAGCAGATGCATGGGCATGATGATGCCAGACGGGAATGAGTGGCAAGCCCTGCCGATCCGCCCAGCGGCTGCTGGCATACCCTTTATGGGCATCGCAAACAATAGCCTGCGGGAAAGCGCCATACAATCGCTGCAAATCCGAAATGACCTGTTCGAATACTGCCATGCTTCGGGGAGCATCCAGGTCCCCGATATGGGGAGAAAGGATGGCCCGCCCATTCCAGCCCAAGGCGATGCTGTTTTTCATATGCCCGCCCACAGCCAGCAATGGCTGCACAAACAGGCCAGGCAGGTCGAATTCAACCGGGCCAACGCCGCGTCCCACTCGAACCAAACGAGGCTTTCCTGCAATGACACGGACCACCGGATCATCCGCGGGACGCGCAATGGGGCGATTATGATGAAGAAAAACCCGAGTCACTCGGGCCAACCGCGTTTCCGCCTCTGCATTAGCGGTCAGTACTGGCTCTCCGCTCACATTTCCCGAGGTGGCCACTACCGGTTTATCCAGTTCATGGAGCAACAAATGATGCAGGGGACTATAGGGGAGCATTACACCGATTTCCCTTATCCCGGGGGTGATAGATCGAGGCAACATTGAATCTCTGCGCCTTCGCAAGAGCACGATGGGCCGCGCTGGCGCCCGCAGTAATGCTTGCCCTTGAGCATCGATCTCCAATTCATCCCGCACCTGCGCTAGTCCATCATCACCGCACCAGGGAAACATCAGCGCAAGCGGTTTATGTGGGCGATGCTTGTTTGTGCGCAACTGCCCAATCGCTGTCTCGTTGCGGGCATCACACATCAGGTGATAACCGCCAATGCCCTTCACTGCAACGATCTCACCTCGCCGCAGGGCGGTAACAGAAGCTGTGAGCGCGGCGGGTCCGTTAATCCGGCCTTCGGGTGCCGACAGGCAAAGCTGTGGGCCACATGTCGGACAAGCTACCGGTTCGGCATGAAAACGCCTGTCGCCCGGATCTTCATACTCTCTCAGGCATTGAGAGCATAATTCGAAGCTTGTCATCACCGTATTAGGACGATCGTAAGGCAGCTTGGTGATCAGCGTGTAGCGGGGACCGCACTGGGTGCAGTTAATGAAGGGGTAGCGATAGCGCCTGTCACCCGGTGTTTGCATTTCCCGCTTACAGTCATCGCACAAGAAATAATCCGGAGGAATGTGAATGCGCCCTGACGAATTGTCAGAGCTTTGCAGGATTTCGAAGCCATCCCTTTCGAGGTAGGGGATTTTCTCAACGTGCACCATCTCCGGTTGAGCAAGAGGGGGTGCCTCGGCAAGCAGTGCGACGCCAAACACATCCAGAAGCTTTTTTTTTCCCGCTGCTTCGATCACCACCTGGCCGGATGTATTCTGCACATGCCCAGTCAAGCGGAATCGCTGCGCCAGACGGTACACAAACGGGCGAAAACCCACGCCCTGCACCCGCCCCCCTATGAGCCAGCGGCGCGCTTCGGGTTTACACGGTCGAGTAATTTGCTCCTCTTTCATATTCATAGGGCAGCAGGAGAAATGAGAGAAAAGAACCGAACAGGATATAATGCGTCCGGCTTCCAAGCCTCTTGCCGTAAACCTGCGCCGCTTATTCTGGCTTCTCAGGTAACACCGGAATAGAAGAGCTATCTGCCACCGTCTTCACTCCAGTGGCCGTGTTCTCCCGTACGCCTGCTGCCCACCAGATGCGGCAAGCACCTTCGTCCGACACCATGCACGGGCCCACAGGTGTTTTCGGTGTGCAGGCATGGCCATAAATCTTGCACTGGTTTGGATTTATTCTTCCAAGGACTACGCTCGCGCATTCGCAACCGGGCGGCATCTGGCCAGCGCGCTTGCGGTTCTCTGTATCGAAATCGGGGAATTGAAGTCGCGCATCGTTCTTTGCGAAGCGCTTTTGGAGACTGAAACCGGAAGATGGGATAACACCAATGCCGCGCCAGTTGGCATCCGTGTCATTCAATGCTTCCGCGAGTTGCGCCTGTGCGGCTCGATTTCCCCCGGGCCGCACTAACTCAGGATAACAATTATCCAGAAAACGCTTCCCTTCAAGCAGTTGGCGTAATACGGAATACATGGCGGCTAGCAGTGACACGGGCTGGAAGCCGGCAACGGCAGTGGGAATGTCATGCTTTTCGAAGACGAAATTCCACTCCTCCGGCCCCATGACAGTGGAAACATGACCGGGCGCCACCAACCCATCGAAGCCTGGTGCATCAGAATCAAGCAGCATTGCGACCGCAGGCCATGTGCGCCGCGCTGACAACAGGATGGATAAATTGTCCGGTACCCCCTCCAGCAGCATGGCTGCTACCGGGGCTGTGGTGGTCTCAAAACCCGCAGCAAAGAAAACGACTTGTCGTTTCGCGTTTTGCTGAGCTATCCTGACTGCTTCGCGCGGACTGGCAATGGGACGCACATCCGCTCCTGCTGCCTTGGCCTGCTCCAGGGATCGCACTTCTTTCTTCGGCACGTTCACGGGCACGCGCAGCATATCACCGAAAGTGACCAGAATCATATCGGTGCGCAGCGCGAGCTGAATCGCCTGGTATACATCTTCTTCAGGGCAGACACAGACCGGGCACCCTGGCCCGGCGATGAGTTCGACACATTCCGGCAGGGCGCTTCGGATTCCTGCCATGGTAATCGAACGCTCATGGCCTCCGCATACGTTCATGATACGTACAGGGCGATCGAGTGGCAGCTCATGGATTTTTTTTAGCCACTCCTGAGCGGTAAGTGTCATCCGCCCATTCCCGTATTGGACAATATCGATTGCGGGTCTGCCACAGGTTGTGCCAGAACGTCCGCAGCTAATTTCCCCCGTTTCTGCACCAGTTCGCCGATAAGCCAATCAAGCCAATCACCGAGGTTCAGATTCTTCCGGGCGGAAAGCCTGATTACCGGTGCTCGGCTACCCAGGTTGCGAAGACTGAGTTCTGCTCGAGCCGGATCAAAGTCATCCAGCACTGGCAATAGGTCGCTTTTGGTGAGAATTACCGCATCCGCGGCGCGGAACATCACGGGGTATTTTGCGGGCTTATCATCGCCTTCCGTGACAGAGAGCAGAGTGACATTCCTATGCTGGCCCAGATCAAAGCTTGCCGGGCACACGAGGTTGCCTACGTTCTCGATAAACAGGATATCCAGTTCCTCCAGCGGAAATTCATGCAATGCGTCGTGCACCATGTGGGCATCGAGATGGCACGCCGATCCTGTAGTGATCTGGTATGCCGGCGCTCCTCTGGCGCGGATGCGCACCGCATCGTTTTCGGTTTCCAGATCACCCTCGATCACACCGATACGGTACTTGTCACGCAAAGCATCAATGGACGCTTCCAGCAAGGCCGTCTTGCCGGCGCCAGGGGATGACATCAGGTTTACTGTCAGCAGCCGATGCCTGTCGAAATGCCGGCGGTTGTGTTCCGCTTGGTCATTATTTTTGGCCAGCAGGTTCTTCAGGACCGAAACCGGGGTCATGCCGTTTACCGGCTTATAAGCAAATTCCCGGTTACCGGGTGTGATGTTGCAACCACACGTGTTGCACATTCCAGACCTCCCGAGACTTCAAGTGGTGATCAATTCAACACTCATGAGCGTCAATTCCTCGCCACTCACAACTCTGATCAGACAACTCCCACACATGCGGCATGTGAGCAAATTTGCCTTAACCTCTGATTCGAGGCCGCATGCTTCGCAATTTACTTTGAGTGGAGCACGCTCTATTTCAAGCGTAGAACCCTCTACCAGGGTACCCGCGCTGGCAAAAGGATACGCATGCTCAAGCAGCGGCAGTTCCACGCCAGAGAGGGAACCGATCCGGAGCTTTACCGATTGCACCTTCAACGCTCCGTGGCTGATCGCAATCTGCTCGACCTGTGTGATCAAAGCTTGGCAGATAGAGAATTCATGCATCGTCCGCCCCGGCAGCAAGCAACTCGTCGTGAAGCTCCCAGGCTGAGCGCGCCTCGCTTTCGTTTATTTTCTGGATGGCGTATCCCACGTGCACCATGACGAAATCACCAATTGCAGCCTGCTCGTCCTGAACCAGGTATAGGCTCACCTCGCGCCTTACGCCTTTTGCTTCGCAAAGCGCGTTAAAGCCATCGACTTCGATTATCTGCATGGGGATACCGAGACACATAAAAAATATTGTCTACCCAATTTCCAGTCAATTCAATCTTAATTGAAGGGGGCATTTAGCCTGAAGTGCAAATAGCTGGCCGGACTCAAGGGGGATTTCGCCGCCTTAGAATGCCGACCTTCCACCTTGATCTTCAATTCCTTGCTTGTTTTGGCAGCCTTTAAAAAAAGCACTCTCCTCTTAATGCAGCCAATGGAATGGCAGTTAGTACAGCAAGGAGATCCGTCGAGAGGGGCACTGCCGTAGTGTGCCGGCATTCTCGGCTCTGGGTCCAGGCACCTCATTCAGGAGAACGAGGGTTCCTGGAAGCGATTCCTAATCTCTTCCAGCTGGACCCTGTTCTTGATAAGCGCCTCGACACAATCGGAGTCGAGCTTGCTGCCTGCAAGCTTGCGCAATTCCTGGAAAGCCTCATCCATGTTCCACGCTTCCTTATAGGGACGCTTGCTGGTAAGCGCGTCAAACACATCCGCCACGGCGACGATGCGGGACTCAATGGGAATCTCCCCGCCTCGCAGCCGATGCGGATAACCTTCTCCGTCCAGGGTTTCGTGGTGGTGTTCTGCAATGTTGCGAAGAATGTTGAGATATCCAAAGGAATCCAATCGAAAATCGCGCAGCAGGCTATCGATCAGCTGCCGGCCCTTTTCCGAGTGCGTTTTCATGATCTCCCGTTCGCCGGGCTCGAGCAAGCCGGCCTTGAGCAGGATGCTATCGGGAATGCCAATTTTCCCGATATCGTGCAGCGGGGAGAACAAAAATATCTGCTCAACGTACTCGTCATCGAAGCCATACTTTGGCGCAAGCTCTTTTGCCACGATACGCGCATAGCGCGACATTCGTTCGAGATGGGCGCCTGTTTCCGTATCGCGCATGTTAGCGAAGTTGCGCGCGGCATGGACGCCAGAAATTAGTGTACGCAGCGAGGCCAGTTCCCCCATCACGACCAGAGAGATCAGATGGGCAAACATATCGAGGAGGTGCAATACCTCTTCGTCAAAAACGTTCGTGCGGTAAGAGTTGAAAAAAACGAATCCAAAGAAATCGCCATTGAAATACATCGGCACCGTATAACTCGCACCATAGCCCTCGGTTGCAATGCGATGCGTATGCTCTTGGGTGCCTTTGACAAATATCGTCAAGTCATTCACGACGCGAGGTTTGCCACTTTCCCGGATCTTCTGCAACGAGCGGGCTTGACTCAGCTTGGCCTGATAGTTGACAAGCGGATTGGCTTCTCCACTGCTGTGGATAAAGGTCTTGAGCTCATCCGTCTTGGGGTCGTAGATAGCCACCGCCACCCGGTCTATGAACGTGAAGCGCTTGCCAAGCGCGGCGTGCAAAGTTTTCAGCTTTTCAGAGAGGGGGGCGTGATGATTAAGGTTTTCGAGGGCGTCTCGATGATCAGACATATGAAACTTGGCAGAGTGTCGCTTTCGTCTGGCAACTATTCTACATAGCGCCGGTTTTATGATTGTTCAAACCCACTTTGTCCCATCCATTATCATTTATAGATGAGGCCATAAGAAAAACAAGGGAGAGATCAGGCCTGACGTTTAAATGAGCCATCAAGGAGCTGTACAGATTGAAGCTTTTAAGCCCGAACAGGCGTGACAGCTCAACCATTCCTGACTGGAATAAAACACTACCTCCCAGATGATTTGTCACCTGTGTCCTGGCGCTTAGTATTCAAGGCATAACAATACTTGCTGCATCCAAGATTGAGTTTAAAACGGAGCAATCTCCAGGTAGTCGGGCACATACGCATCCCACTGGAGTTCTTCCTGTATGCGAAGCCGCAGTGCGTCCGCTGCAGCAGGTTCCCCATGGGTGACAAAAGTCCGTTGTGGTGCTGTTTTAAATTGTTTTAACCAAATCATGATCTCATTTGCGTCGGCGTGTGCGGATATATTATCGATCAGCGCAATTTCCGCTCGTATGGGCACATATTGCCCATGAATCTTCACCTGTTCTGCCCCCTGCAGCATGGACGCACCGCGCGTGCCGCCTGCCTGGAAACCGGAAAATAAAATGGTGTTGCGCGGATCCGGAGCAAACGCCTTGAGGTGGTGCACTACTCGTCCGCCGGTGGCCATGCCGCTCCCGGCCAGAATTACCATGGGACCTGGGCGGTTATTCAACCTCTTGGATTCCAATCCACTGGTGATTATGTGGGACATTCGGCACATCGCTTCGCATTCCGCAGTAGATAAGCGATGCTCATCCAAGTGGTTGCGAAATATCTCAGTCGCGTCTACTGCCATGGGGCTATTCAGAAAAACAGGCAATTCCGGGGGAATAGTGCCTGCCTTTTTCAATAGATAAAGGTAATACAGCAGGCTTTGCGCGCGGCCTACCGCGAAGGTGGGAATAACGACGACACCACCACGTTGCACCGTCCGGTTAATTACATCCGCAAGCATATCCTGCGGATCAGAGGGATTATGGGACCGGTTACCGTAAGTCGACTCTACCACCAGGTAATCCGCGCCTCCGACTGAAGCTGGAGCCGGCATGATCAGATCATTTTGCCGCCCAAGATCACCTGAAAAAACAATCGACGATCGAGCAGTGTTAAGGCATGCCAATGCCGCACCCAGAATATGGCCGGAAGGGCGCAAACGCAACGACAAATCATCGGCTACAGCAATTTCTTCATCGAAATCGATGGGCTTGAATAAACGCAAGCAACGTTCAGCGTCAGCGCGGGTATATAAGGGAGCAGCGGGTTTATGCTTTGAAAAGCCATGCCGATTCGCATATTCCGCCTCTTCCTCCTGTAATTGGCCACTATCAGGAAGCAGGATTTCGCATAGGTCACGTGTAGCAGTGGTGCAGTAAACCGGAGCGGTAAACCCGTTCTTTGCCAGCAGGGGCAGATAGCCGCTATGATCAATGTGCGCATGCGTGAGAACGACAGCGTTGATCTTTTTGGCATCGAATGGCAACGCTTTCCAGTTACGCAAGCGAAGTTGCTTGTAGCCTTGAAACAGGCCGCAATCAATAAGTATATTTGCTGCTTCATGCTGAAGCAGATACTTAGATCCGGTGACCGTTCCGGTTGCTCCGAGGAATTGAAGCTGCGTCATACCAGTTTTTTTGTCAATTGTTTTCCCTTTGAAATATTGCTCCCGCCTCGCAGGAGAGAGCGGATGAGCAAGAGTAAGAGTTTATGGAAGAATACGCTACACCTTTGTGACAAACCCGGTTGCAAGGCTACTGCCCCGAGCCGCTCAACGGTTTGCTTGACTCTTACGTTACTTTCCCTTCCAGCCTGCAACGTTCATCCTTTCAGCACCCGTATTTCCTTGTCAAAGGCAGAAAGCTCGGCGCTGGCTCAAGCGCTAGGTGTAAGGCTTCTCTTTACCCTGCAAGCAGACCCGCAAGTATTGCTTAACGCGCGATCAAAAGAAAAGCCTATAGTCGCTGGAGATGGCATTCAAAGTGGGAAGCAAACGCAAACTCATGTATTGCAGCAGTGGAACGTTTGAACAGAAACTAAAGCAAGTGGGTTCTTATGAAGAGCATGTCGAGACGAGCGATGCCCGTTGAATTGATGATCCCCAATACGATCATGGCCGGCAAGAAAACAGTTGCCTCTCGACTGGCCTATATTGAAGAGAATCTCATGCACTGAGTGCTGCAACCCATACCTGGAAGAAAGTTGGCTGGCTCAAGTCCTGCGAGGTACGCTAATATGATAATAGGACATATAGACCGTGCTCGATTCCATGCTTTGTGAAATAGGAGTAAATTTCAACGTGGAAACATGGACGCTGCAGCCCCTGATTTAGGGATTGGGATCGTTGCTGCCGTACGCGGAGGAATCGTTGATATCCGCTTTGCAAACCGGCCTCCCTCCATCAGGTCTCTGGTGCGCACGGGAAAGGCGGGAGAAATTGTAATTGAAATCCTGTCACAGCTGGACGCGCACCGCGTTCGAGGCATTGCGCTCACACCGACTCAGGGGCTGGCCCGAGGCATGCTGGTAAAAGATACGGGGGGCCCGCTGCGCGCTCCAGTTGGCAGGGCAACGCTATCGCGCATGTTCGACGTGTTTGGCGAGGTCATTGACCGCAAGCCGCCGCCATGCGATGCGCAATGGCGCACGGTGCATCATTCTCCTCCGCCACTGGTGCGACGTTCTACCCGCTCTGAAATATTCGAAACCGGTATCAAGATCATTGATGTGCTGATGCCCTTGGAGCGGGGTGGCAAAGCGGGCCTCCTGGGTGGGGCTGGCGTGGGTAAAACCATACTGCTTACAGAAATGATCCACAATGTGGCGGGGCGGCATAGGGGGGTCAGCATCTTCTGCGGCATTGGTGAACGCTGCCGCGAAGGGGAGGAGCTCTATCGCGACATAATGGCGGCAGGCGTGCTGGAAAACATGGTAATGGTATTCGGCCAGATGAACGAGCCTCCAGGAGCACGCTTTCGCGTCGCGCACGCCGCCCTGACCATGGCAGAGTATTTTCGCGACGACGAGCATCGGGATGTGCTGCTGCTGGTGGACAATATTTACCGCTTCATCCAAGCCGGTATGGAGGTTTCGGGCCTGATGGGCCAAATGCCTTCGCGCATGGGTTATCAGCCAACGATGGGCACCGAACTGGCTCAACTTGAGGAACGCATCGCTCACACTGATAACGGGGCGATCACATCAATACAGGCGGTGTATGTTCCAGCCGATGATTTTTCCGATCCAGCTGCAGTTCATGCCTTTTCACATTTTTCCGCGTCGATCGTGCTTTCGCGTAAACGTGCAAGCGAAGGCCTTTATCCCGCTATCGATCCACTACAATCCGGGGCAAAAATGGCGACGCCAAGCGTGATCGGCGAGAGGCATTACCGAATAGCTCAGGAAACCAGGCATACTCTGGCGCAATACACGGAGCTTAAGGACGTCATCGCCATGCTGGGGCTGGAGCAGCTGTCGCCAGAAGATCGCGCCCTCGTTGCGCGTGCGAGGAGGCTGGAGCGATTCTTTACTCAGCCGTTTTTTACCACTGAACATTTTACCGGGATCAAGGGGAAGCTGGTCAGCCTGGAGGATGCGCTGGACGGGTGTGAGCGCATTCTGCGTGATGAATACAGGGATCTTCCGGAGCAGGCGCTTTACATGATTGGCAAGGCAAGCGAGGCAGAACCGGGGGGAAGCGCGAAAAATGCCTCCTCATGAGTGGAGAAGGATCTCACGCCGGTCGCCTCCAAACTTCAGGCCGGACCGGAGGACTACATGACCTGCATGAGCCAGGGGAATGGACCTTAAGATACTACTGCCCTTTAGTGTCTTTATGGAAAAGGCCAGGGTGGACCGCATTGTCGTCGAAACCGTTGATGGATCGCTTGGGCTGCTGCCCCACCGTCTCGATTGCGTGGCCGCTTTGGTTCCCGGCATCCTGATATTCGAAACCAGGAGCGAAGGTGAGATTTATGTGGCGGTGGACGAGGGCATTCTGGTAAAGGTCAGTGCTCAGGTAACAGTATCGGTGCGCAACGCCGTTGAGGGGACCAACCTGGCTGTCTTGCATGAGACTGTGGACAGGGAGTTCCTGAACCTCGATGAGCGGGCCAAGAGCATCCGGCGGACAATGGCAAAAATGGAAAGTGGCTTGATCCGGCGCTTCATCGAGCTTCATCATGAAAGATGAGCCGGAGGAGGCAACAGGAGAAAAATCGGGCATGAAAGTGCCAGCAGGATTGCGGGGCAAAAGGGAAGAACGGGAAGGAAAGGAGAAAAGGGAGGCGGAATTCAGCCGACGGATAAAGGTGAAAGCGGCGCGCAAGCTACGGGCGAGACGGGCTGGGAACCGGAATACCGAAATGGTTTGGGCAGGGCTGGGCATGATCGGACTAGTCGGTTGGGGGATAAGTGTGCCGACTGTTCTGGGGGTTGCCTTGGGCATCTGGCTGGATCGGCGGTTTCCAGGGGGGTATTCCTGGACTCTCACGCTGCTGTTTGCTGGGTTGCTCGTGGGGTGCCTGAATGCTTGGCGCTGGATAGTGCGGGAAGAGCAGCTCACTCGCAGGAAGGAGAGTCAGGAAGTCGCAGCGCAGGAAAGAGGCAGCAAGTCCAAAAATGAAACCAGTGACGCAACCAGGGAGATGGGCAAGCAGGATGGTGTAAACAAAGCGAACAGAAAAATCACGGAAAATGAACAAGGAGAGGGATGAATGAAATTATGAGTCTGCTACTGGCACTGGTCGGGGGAGTGCTGCTTGGGGCATTTTTTTTCGGTGGACTGTGGTGGACAGTACGCCGTAGCATTGCTTCTCCTCGCCCTGGAACATGGTTTGTCGGTAGCATGCTGTTGCGTACCTGTATTGTCACTGCCGGATTTTATTTTTTGCTGGAACTGGCTGCCCCCGGCAAGAAAATCCTGTTTGCCGCCGTGGTGGGGTTCATCATAGCGAGAGTAGTGGCAACCCAATTTCTGCCCACGCCGTTATCCCCATCGCTGGTCCGAATGGGGCGACCGGGAGGAAGTGCGATATCCGCCGGAGAGCATTAGCAGTTATGCATATTAGCCCCGATCAGCTCATCTTCTGGGAATATGGTTTCGTGAAACTTAACGGCACCATCATTTACACATGGCTGCTGATGCTGTTGCTTGCGGTCGGATCGAAGACTATTACTAAGCGACTGTCTCGCGGAGAGGAACGCTCCCGATGGCAAAATCTGCTGGAAGTCATCATTATTACGATACAAAAACAGATCAGCGAGGTAGGCCTTCGCCAGCCGCGCACCTACCTTCCATTTCTGGGGACTCTGTTTGTCTTTGTCGCCGTGGCAAACCTTTTTGCCGTCTTTCCCGGTTACGAGCCCCCGACCGGATCGCTTTCCACAACTGTTGCACTGGCGATCTGCGTATTCGTTGCTGTCCCGTTTTATGGAATCAGGGAGCAAGGCCTGCGCCGCTATTTGCAGTCCTATCTCAAGCCGGTGCCGCTCTTGCTCCCGTTCAATATCCTGGGGGAGTTCACACGCACGCTGGCTCTTGCCGTGCGGCTGTTCGGCAACATGATGAGCGGGACCATGATCCTCGCTATCATGCTGATCATCACACCCTTTATTTTCCCCGTGGTCATGGGAGTCCTCCACCTGTTGATAGGTGGCGTGCAAGCTTATATCTTCAGCATCCTGGCCACGGTCTACATCGCGGCCGCAACTTCCGATAATGGGGAAAATGCGGGAGCATCAGATGATGAAGGTGGTGAAGACGCCAAAAGCGCATGCGCAGCTGGTGGGAAAATCTGCAAACATAAACCCTAAGGAGCAAGCATGGACAGCATTACCCTAATCGCAATCATATCCATCCTGACGGCTGGTCTGACTATCAGTATTGGCGTGATCGGGCCCGCGCTGGGTGAAGGAAAGGCAGTGGCTACGGCACTCACCTCGCTGGCGCAACAGCCCGACGTGGCCGGAACAATCGCGCGTACGCTGTTCGTGGGACTGGCCATAATAGAATCCCTCGCTATATATTGTTTCGTGGTCTCCATGATCCTTATCTTCGCCAATCCTTTCTGGGATCACGTGATTGCTCATGGTGTCGGAAAATAATTTGTGCTGATCGACGGGTTCACAGTTGTCGCGCAGATCGTCAACTTTCTCATCCTGGTATGGTTGTTGAAGCGATTTTTTTACCGCCCTATTCTCGACGCACTGGATGAGCGCGAAAATCGCATTGCATCCGAGTTGGCGGCCGCTACGGGGAAGCAGCGCGAGGCGGAAGCAGAGCTCCATCGGTTCCGGCAAAAAAATGAGGAATTTGACCAGCGCCGGGAAGTTCTCTTGACCACTGTCACCGACGAGGTGCGCGCGGAGCGGCAGCGGCTGATGGAGGCCGCGCATGCGGATGCGGACAGGATCCGTATCAGTAGAAATGAAGCTCAGCAAAGAGAGTACCAAGTCCTGCATGATGCGATCGAGCGGCGCACATGTGCAGAAGTGCTCGCTATCACTCGCAAGGTACTGGCCGATCTTGCCGGCACTACTCTTGAAATCCACATGACTGAGGCATTCATCCGACGCCTGCGTACCTTGGGCCCGGAGGAAAAGGCTCAATTAGCTGTGGCGCTGCAGGCCGGGGGGGTGGAATCTGGACATTCTGCCACCTTCCAGGTTTTCCCCCCTATTGTCGGGCAAGGTAGCCCGAGTGGGATTGCAGTTATTCTGGTTCGCAGCGCATTCGAATTGCCAGCAGAGCAGCAGGAAAAAATTTCTACAGTCATCAGAGAAACACTCAAGGAAGAAGTACGGTTCAACTTTGGGGTTGAGCCAAATCTTATCAGCGGGATCGAAATGATTGCTGGCGGACACAAGGTGGCATGGAGCGTAGCCGGATACCTTGCCTCCCTGGAGGAGGAAGTAAGCCGGCTTCTCAACGCCAAAGGTGCTGTGGGAGAAGGAGAGGCGAAATCCTCGACTGCGGCATTATGAGGGAAGTAAAGACGGACGACCCTTGTCAATCGAGACTGCACGAATGTCACACGGGGCGCTAGTAGGCAGCAACTCAATTGATCCTGGCAGAGTAGGTGGCGGCTAGCGTGAATCAAGATCGATTGCGAGACGTTTTTGATGGCGCTTTTTCCCGGATTGCTCTCGCGCGGAAAATCGTGACTCCCCGACTCATGCTGAAGGAGATCGGGGTAATTAAGAGCATTGGTACTGGCATAGCGAAGGTTTCCGGCCTTCCCGGCACGTGCTTCGAGGAGGTGCTCAAGTTTCCCGGCGGCTATGGCATTGCATTTAATATCGAAGAAGAGGAAATCGGGGTGATCCTGCTGGGTGATCATTCTCACCTGCGTGCAGGAGATGAAGTGGAGCGCAGGGGACACGTAATGGATGTGCCGGTGGGCGACGCGTTGATCGGAAGGATAGTCAATCCGCTGGGCCGGGCGCTCGATGGCGAAGCTCCGGTAATATCCTCGCGCCGTATGCCAATCGAACGTCCCGCTCCCCAGATTATGGATCGGGCTCCTGTCACAGTGCCGCTTCAGACGGGCATCAAGGTCATCGATGCACTGATTCCTGTAGGGCGGGGGCAGCGCGAACTGATACTGGGCGACCGGCAGACGGGCAAGAGCGCTATAGCACTCGACACCATACTGAATCAGAAAGACGAGAACGTGGTGTGCATCTACTGCGCCATCGGGCAGCAAGCATCGAGTGTTGCCAAGGTAGTGGCTGCGCTGCAGGAAAATGACGCTCTGAGCTATACAGTTGTGGTAGTAACCGAAGGCAATGACCCGCCGGGGCTGATCTATGTTGCCCCCTATGCCGCGACTGCTATCGGAGAATACTTCATGGAGCAGGGCCGGGACGTTTTGATCGTTTACGATGACCTTTCGCACCACGCTCGCGCCTACCGTGAACTTTCGCTGCTGATGCGGCGCCCCCCTGGACGCGAAGCCTATCCCGGAGACATCTTTTACATCCACTCACGCTTGCTGGAGCGCGCTACGCATCTGCGCCCCGAACTCGGCGGCGGTTCCCTGACCGCCTTGCCGATCGTAGAAACAGAAGCGGAGGACATCGCAGCATATATTCCAACCAATCTGATCTCGATTACCGACGGGCAGATTTACCTTTCACCCACATTGTTTCAACTTGGAATACTGCCCGCCATCGACGTTGGCAAATCGGTTTCGCGGGTGGGAGGCAAGGCGCAGCGGCCTGTGTACCGGGCCGCTACCGGCGAGCTGAGGCTGGATTATTCCCAGTTCAGCGAACTGGAAACATTTACACGCTTCGGGGGACGCCTCGATGAGCGTACCCGTACCGTTATCGAGCATGGCCGGCGTATTCGTGCCTGTTTGCAGCAGCCAGAGTCCAGCCCGGTTTCCGTCTCAGAGCAGATCATTCTGCTGCTGGCATTGACCGCAAAACTATTCGACGAGGTACCGCTGGAAAACATGGGGGAGGCGGAGCGGGCGGTGAGGGCAGTAGTGTTGAATATACCTCCCGAACTGCTTGCACGTATGGAAGCCAACGAAAGCCTGAACGATGCAGATCGCCATGCACTTTTGTGGCATGCAAGCACTGCGCTGGATGGGTTAGGCTCAGCACATGCGAAAGCCTAAGCGCAAGTGGTGGAAGCTGCAACCGCTGTTGAATTGGAACAGAGATCATGAGCGATACCACTGCCAGCATACGCCGCAAGATCGAGGGTGTGAAAGATCTGAGGTCAGTGGTAAGCACCATGAAGGCGCTAGCTGCGGCCAACATTGGGCAGTATGAGAAATCCACTCTCGCGCTGAAGGATTACTACCGCTCGGTGCAGCTTGGCTTGAGTGCTTGCTTTCGTGCCGGTACCCCGCCAGCCCGGCATGTGGCGGCGAAAACAGGAGCGAACCGTGGCGTAACGGGTGTAATCGTGCTTGGTACTGACCATGGGCTAGTGGGCCAGTTCAACGAGTCCATAGCGTTGCATGCTGCGCAGACTTTGGCCTTATTGCCGGGCAGGAAAAAAATCTGGGCTGTGGGCGAGCGTGTGCAGGATCGACTGGTAGATCTTGGCATTTCCGTCGCGGAAGTTTTCGCTGTCCCGTTGTCCATCAAGAGCATTATCCCGTTGACGGGGGAGATCCTGCTGCGTATTCTGGCGCCGGCCTTGAGCGAGGGCGTAAATGTGGAAGGAGCCGAAGGGAAAGGCGGGAATGAGATGAACACGTTTTATCTGTTCTATAACGCTTACCGCTCCGGCTTGACATACGAGCCTTTCCACCAGCGGCTGCTGCCCTTGGATGAAAGCTGGCGTCGGGAATTGCTCCAGCTGCCCTGGCCGGCACGGAATCTGCCGGAGATGGTGGGAGGAAATATTGTGACGTTGCATGCACTCATCCGGGAATACCTTTTTGCTTCGCTGTTTCTCGCTTGCGCCGAATCGTTAGCCAGCGAGAATGCAAGTCGGCTTACTGCAATGGAGCGCGCAGAAAAAAATATCGATGAGCTAAGTACAGAGCTTCAGAAGACCTTCAACCGGTTGCGCCAGAGTAGAATCGATGAGGAACTCTTCGATGTCATCGCCGGGGTCGAAGCGGCAAGGGGAGAAGCAAAATAGGCCCTGCCTCCCAGTCAAGAAGCATTTTAGATCGCTACCATTCAGTGTCGTGACAGTGCGTGACAGATCGGTTAACTCACACTCTATCTCTGCATGGGAGGCTAATCGAATAAGGTGACGTAGCTCCGATATTCAGCGGTGCAGTGGATGGGCAGGCTTGCAGATGGACGTTGTGCCTGTTCTAGAAAGCTTGAAGTATGCGCGCTCTATCCTGCCAAGCGGGATTGAAAACGTATTGCATCTTTTCTGTCCTTTAACACCAATTTGCCAAGTGCGGGAAGAATAATAAACGTACATACCATAATCCAGAATATGCCTATAGTAATAATCAAACCCATACTGGCAATGCCCGGATGCGGGGAGAACGCCAATCCCCCAAAACCGGAGGAAGTGGTAAGAGCCCCATAAAATATGGCTCTAGCAGTGCTGGATTGGTAGATATCGCGAGCTTCCGCAAGCGAATGGCGCAGCTTTACCAGCATGTGAATGCCGTTGTCAACTCCTAACCCTAGTAACAGCGGCAGGGCGATGATGTTGGCAAAGTTAATGGCGGTGCCGGTGATCGTTGCGCTTGCCAGGGTAAAAAGTCCGGCTAGTACGAGCGGCGTCATGATCAGGGCGGTATCCAGCATGCTGCGCCGGATAGCGAGCAGTAGCAGTGCGATGGCAACCAGGGCGATTAAAACAGCTTTCTGAAAAGCCTTGGTAACCTCTCTCATGGATTCCCAGTAGATGATGGGTAAGTCGGTGGTTTCGGGAGTGATTGATTGCACTTCCGTGATGAATTCTTCCAGACTGGCTAAATCGTTCAGGTCTTTTTTCGGAAAGATCTGGATGCGATACAAACCGTCCCTGCTCAGCCATTTATCCCTGATATCAGGGGGCAGGTCAGATAGCGTGATTGTTCTGGCTTTCAAGCTGACTGATAGATCGTTCATCACAGCCGGCAGCGTGCCGAGCAGTGCGGTCTGGATTTTTTCAATGAACATCTCCCGGCTGGGTTGGTACCGTGTATCAAGCTCGATCAAAATATCCTGCAATTCCTTTTTTAAGCGTGTGAGTGAAGCACGCTCCTCCATATTGGATTTTTCAGGCAGGATGGTGTCGATAGTTCCAATCAAGCGGGTGATCTGCGGAGCTGGATCACTATGCGCTTTGAGCTGGGGGAAGTTCTCTACTTCTGCACCAAGCATCAGTCCCATTTCTTCGATCAAGGCCAATTTTCTGTCCTGATCAGCGGGTTGAAGGTCAAAAAGGCTGACAGTTTTATCAACCGAAGGTAATGCCGAAAGCTTCTGTTGCAAGATTTTGGTGCTGCTTTCATCCCTGCTCAGGACAGCCAAGGTCAGCGGAGTGGTTTCCTCGTCCTCCATTAATTTTTTGAAAGCGACAACAGATTCGGTATCAGGATCGCGAATATTAATCGGATTAAAGTCCGTTTTTACATTGAATGCCAACACGCCGGAGATCAGGGAAACAACAAGTGTCATAAGGGAAATCGGTTTGGCGTATTGAAGCGGCAAAGTCGCCAGTTTCTTTGAAAGCTCCGAAGGAGAATGAGGAGCTTTTGCCGATCGGAATTTTGCCGGTGCTGGCAAAAGTTTTAATAATGCCGGCAAGGCAATCAGCGTAACTAACAGGGAAATAAACAGGCTTGTTCCTGCCAGCAGACCAAGCTCGGCGATGCCTTTATAATCGGTCGGTATAAAAGCATAAAGTCCGATGGATGTAGTACCGGCGGCCAATAGAAGTGAGGGAGCTATGGTCATTAAAGTCATACGTAGTGCACGTTCTTTACGGTGGCGATTCAGCTTATCCCGATAGCGTAAGCAGAAGTGGATCGCATATTCCACGCCCAAGCCGACATTGGTTACTGCAAATGCGAGTGAAATCAGATTTAATTCTGCTACGGAAAAGGCGGCGAATGCCCCGCAAAAAATTACTCCTAAGGCTAGAGTTATCAACGTGGCTACTGTCAGCAAAATGGAACGGTAGGCAATTACTAAAATAAACAACACCAGTACAACCGAGAAAATACTGGCGTTAAAAGTGCCGGTACTAATGCCTGCCAGTTCATCATCTTCAAGGGCAGCTTCGCCAGTCACCCACACCTTGACAGCGGGGAGATAGGGATCCTGAATGCTGGCAATAGCTTTGTTGATGGATTCAATCGCATTTTTCGCAGGACGGATATGTGAGTAATCGAATTTAGGCGAGACAATAATAAACTCCTTGCTGGAGTGCGTTTTCTTCTCGGAAATCATCGATTCCCAGGAGAGCAAAGCATTTTCGCCACTGAGTACTTTATCTAAAACCCGTGTGACTTTATCGGTTAGCGGGGTTAGATCAATGATTGCAGCACGAGTCGTGTCTCCGGACTTTAGCGCATCCTCTAAAATAGAAAAAAAACCGGTTAGATTGGTTTCCTGGGCAATTCTGCCGATGAACGGCTGGGCGAGTGACAAGCTGTTGGATAAGCTCTCCAGTTCACCAGTATCGAGATAAAGCAACCCGTTCTGACGAAAAAATTCGTTGTCGTAGGGGATATAGGCCGAATTGAAATGATCCGTGTTGTCGCGGAGCAGGCGCAGTAATCTTTTACTGGCGGATTTGGTTAATTCGGGTGTATCTCCGATTCAACCACCAGCAAAAGCGTGTGCAAATCCTGTGAAAAGGCTTCCTCATAAGAGCGGCTGTATTGCTGAAAAGGCGCATCCGGCGCGACCAGTTTCGCAGTGTCGGTGTTTATGCGTAAATGGACAAAAGTGTATTGAAAGGCCAGGGTAGCGAGCACAACCAGTATTGTCAGGACCGTAATCGGATGGCCCAGAGTCGAGTTTCGCCAGAAGGTGTAAATGCGGGTTCTCGTCATATTCATAAAAGTAGGGCCGACCTCCCCCACTAATAATATGCTCATGAAAACGGTGGTGTCAGAAAAGATTCAGCCAAAGGAGCCGGGGGATACGGCGCCGTTTCCTTCCCGAATGAGTATTGCATGCCCTGCAGAATAGCTCTAAACAACTTGGTTGCCCGGAATCGCCTCGGGAGAAATCCGATTATTTGATAAAGCACTCACATGGAACTCGTTCTCATAGGCGTGATGGCACTGCTCACTTCCGCACTGACGTTCTTCTCCGGATTCGGGCTCGGAACGATCCTGATGCCAGTGTTCGCGCTATTCTTTCCTGTGCCGCTGGCAATAGCAGCCACAGCCGTTGTGCATTTTGCCACCAATCTCTTCAAATTTGGACTGATGGCCAAGCAGGCCGATTGGGGGGTGGTGGCGCGGTTCAGCGTGCCTGCCGCAGTAGCCGCAATAGCTGGGGCATTCGTTCTCAATCTATTCGACCGCTTACCGGTCATTACGCGCTACATGCTCGGCGGATCGACCTTCGAGGTCACCGTCGTCAAGGTCGTCATCGGGGTTCTGATCGTGATCTTCGCTCTACTGGAGCTTTGGCCCCGCTTTCAGGCCCTGGCATTTCGGCCGCGCTGGTTGCCCGTCGGCGGCGCGCTTTCCGGATTCTTCGGCGGCTTATCGGGTAATCAGGGAGCTTTGCGCTCTGCCTTCCTATTGAAAGCAGGTCTATCGAAAGAAGCGTTTGTTGCCACCGGAGTTGTTTCTGCCGTTATTGTTGATGCGGCGCGACTTGTAGTGTATGGGGCCGCTGTCATTGCAACGCATTTCGAAGAGATACAGGCAACGGTCACGCCGATTATCGTCGGATCGGTCTGCGCCTTCGTCGGAGCATTCCTGGGCAAGCGTGTGTTGGAGAAAGTCACCTTGCATACTGTACGACTCATTGTAGCTGTAGCGATGTTAGCGATTGGAGCTGGACTCGTGTCTGGCCTGGTCTAACCCCCCATTCTCAGAAACTTTGCGACCGATTTGAACCGCGCCACCTTATTTTCCGCTTTCTGAGTCCACTCTTTAGATATTGATACCATCGAGCGAAAGCAGCCGTTAGCACGTATCCCAGCAAATCTGGCTCATCTCGCAGGTCATCATGCAAGGTATTTCCCGAAAAAGCGTGGGAAATGCAATAACGTCATGTTGGCCTATATTATAAGAGTGCACCCGCTTGCCTTACTCAACATGCTCAACGGCCTTATGTTGCTCTTCTTTGTCATTCTAATGACCGTGTCTCCTTGTTGCTCAATGGCAACTGCAGAGATGGGTACGCGCAAGCCCGGCGAAGGAATGAATGCCACTGAAAGGGACGGCAACATTGATGGCGCCATTACGGCCCGGGTGAAAGAGGCAATTTACAACGAACCGTCGCTCAAGGGCGAAGAGGTCGCCATTGAAACCTGCCAGGGAAAGGTCAGGTTGACAGGCGCAGTAAGCTCTATACTTATCATGGAAAAAGCAATCGAAGTCGCGCGCAGGGTGGAAGGGGTAAAAGAGGTGAAAGATGAGATGCAATTCAGGTGGCAGTATTAGTGCATTCTGAGATTGTTCTCCGTATTGCATATGTTGGATTAATGCCTCTAAATATGAAGGAGGAGAGGGATGATATGTAACCAGCCCTTTCCCATGGGTGCAGGCATTGCCCTTTGCATTACTTTTGGTCGAGGCAGCGCTATAGGGGGCGGATTGGAAACCCCTGGCGACCTGCCGCCTAAGTTTGGGAACGGGTATCCAGTTTTGGGAACGGGGATCCAGTGTTCTGGCTACTGTAAAGAGCTCTAGTCCCTTCATTTTTTCGCATGCAAAAATTCCTCATTCGCTGGGCTAAGCTTCCCGCGCCCATCCCCCATACCGCCAGATATTCCGGATCACGCAGATACTTGCTTGTGTGCCCGGATCAGCTTCATGGTTTCAAATAGACCGAATGTTGCCAAGCCGGCAAAAAGGCAAAATGCGACCTCCGCAAGCTGTAGCCTGCCAAAAGAGAACAACTCGCTTAGTGCCGGAACGAAGATAACCAGCCCGAGGCCGCCCATTGCTCCTCCTGTCACCCACCAAAGAGCCGTATTCCGCGATTGAAGGGAGGCAAATGCCGATCTTGATCGAGACCGGTTTGTAAAAATCAGACCCAGGCTGGCCAAGACCAGAGTCACGAAAGTTATTGCTCGCGCCTCATCGGCTCCGAGCCCGCGGTAGAGCGCAAAGCTGAATATTGCCTGTACGATCAAAAGCAGAACCAAGCCCTGCCCAAATCCCAGGACCAACAGTTCACGATCGAAAAGCGGGGTATCCGGTGATCGCGGAGGTCGCCGCATGATATCCGCCTCCTCGCGCTCTGCCTCGAAAACGATGGAGCATGCCGGGTCGATGATCAATTCCAGGAATAGAATATGCACGGGCATAAGAATTACGGGCAAGCCCATTATCACGGGAATGACAGACAGACCAACGATCGGGAGGTGGACCGCAATGATGAAAGCGCTGGCCTTTTGCAGATTGTCGAAAATCCGTCGTCCAAGTCTCACTGCCGAGACGATTGAAGAAAAATCGTCATTTAGCAGCACCAGCGCGGCAGACTCGCGCGCGACGTCCGTCCCCCGCTTCCCCATGGCAATACCAATGTCCGCCGACTTCAGTGCGGGCGCATCATTGACTCCATCACCCGTCATGACCACGACTTCGCCACTCGCCTTGAATGCATCCACGATGCGAAGCTTTTGTTCGGGCACGACTCGGCAGAAGATATTTACCGACCGGATACGCTCCTGAAGCTCGGCATCGCTCAGGCTCTCCAGCATCGACCCCGAGATCGCGTTTTCGGGCGATTGAATGCCGATCTGCCGCCCAATATACATTGCCGTAGCCGGGTAATCCCCGGTAATCATTACGACCCTCAACCCCGCAGCCCGGCTTTCCTCGATTGCAGCAGGAACCTGCAGGCGGATAGGATCCGCCAAGGCAATCAGACCGAGGAACTGAAACGGGAAATCATGCTGGAGATCAGGCAGCCGCTGCTCGTTGAATTCAGCCTTGGCTACTCCCAGCACGCGCAAGCCCTGATCAGCCAAGTCATTGACCTGAATGACAATTCCTTGCGCAGAATCCGCATCAAGATGGCACAGGTCGATGATCGCTTCGGGCGATCCCTTGGCGGCAACGATATAGTTCACCTGATCAGGAGACTGCCAGACGCGGGACATGGCCAGTAAGCCATGCGAGAGGGGATATTCGCTCATCAACTGCCAATCTCCATGCAAATGCTCGGTATCCGCCAGCAACTCGTGTCCGGAGTAGCGGATTGCGATCTCCATCGGGTCAAACGGATCCCGGTGGCTTGCCAGAACGGCGAATTCAAGGGTTTCATGGAATTTTTCTGGCAGAGCAAATGGATCTTTTCCCGCGGCATCGAAGACCTGGCCTGCGCTGAATATCCGTGCAACCGCCATCCGGTTTTGGGTGAGAGTCCCTGTCTTGTCAACACAAAGCACGGTCGCCGCCCCGAGCATTTCGATTGCGGGAATTTGCCGAGTCAGCACTTTTTCCTTCGAGATGCGCCATGCGCCCAATCCCAAGAAGACCGTGAGGACAACAGGCAATTCCTCGGGAAGAAGCGCCATTGCGAGCGTCAACCCGGCGAGAAAGCCATTCAGCCAGTCCCCTCGAGTGGCTCCATACCAAAGCGCAACAATGCCCGCCAGCGCGAAACCGATTCCGGATACTTGCTTCACTACCCGCGCGACCTCGCTTTGCAAGCGGGTTGGTTTCTGCTCTATGGTCGCGAGCGCCTTGCCGATCTGGCCAATAGAGGTGTCAGTGCCTGTCCGGATTACCACCGCCACTCCTTTTCCCTGCACGACAAGCGTGCTGGAAAAGATAAATGGCAAGTCATTCCCGCCCGGCGCGCCGATTTCCCGAGGATGGCCATCATTTACCCGTTTGCGCACCGGGACAGATTCACCGGTGAGGACCGATTCATCGACGGACATGTGAGCAGATTCCAGAAGAATGGCGTCCGCTGGAACACGATCTCCCTCAGACAAGATGATGAGATCGCCACGAACAACCTCACGGCCGGGAATGCGCTCTTGCTTTCCTCCGCGGATAACCAGCGCGCGAGGACTGGAAAGATCGCGCAGCGCCCCCAGCGCCCTTTCGGTCTTGCGCTCCTGAACAAAAGTGATGCCCATGACAACGAATACGAAGCCAAGCAGCATCAGGGCCTCCTGCTTGCTTCCCAAGAGCAGATAGATTGTGCCGCAGGCGACCAGAAGCATGAACATGGGCTCACGCGCCACTGAAATTGCGATGGCGAGCACGTTGCGCGGCTTTGCTGAAGGAAGTTCGTTATATCCATTCTCGGCGAGGCGCCGGGATGCTTCATCATGAGTCAAGCCGGCCAGCGGATCAACTTCAGGTGGCTTGTCCATACGAAGGATAACGAGCGAAATTATGTGATATTAAGGCTAGCACCCTGCCCGGAAGTGCGCGGAGAATCTGCAAGCTATTGGTCCCACCGCTCACGAACGATCAGCTTAGCCATCGATAAGCTGCTCCAAGTCCGAGAGGGCCAGAACTGTATGCGCCAATGGCGAATCTTCGTGAAACCCTTAAAAGGGATTATGTCCATGTGCATTGATGGTCCTCCATGTAAAAACCGTCATGTCACAGTTTGACCAGGGGTTCGAGGATTACAATGAGTATCTCATAAAGGGCTGGAGATGAAATCCCCATGACTATTCATCCCGCGGTCAATTACTAACACTAACCGCATCCTGTCCGGTTTCATAGGGGCAACTCCAGCAGCTGCAGATAAGCCTCCCGGCCGTAATTGGATGATCGTACTAAACTTAGCTTAAGTCCAGCCTGCTTCTTTACCGGCTTCTTTCACTATCATGTTGTATCTCTACCTCTTTCTCGCCGCCTTTCTGGCATTTTCACTTAGCGCATTTTGTGGAGGAGGCGCCGGATTATTATTGATTCCCATCCTTGGCTATTCTCTTCCGGTAAATCAAGTTCCAGCAGCACTTACTCTTGGAGCCGTAACAAGCTCATTTTCCAGAATCTGGATATTTTTCAAAGCCATTCGTTGGGATATGGCTAAATTGTTTCTGCCAACAGCTATGGTAGGAGTGATTTTAGGCGTAAAAATGCTAGGTTCAGGACCTATTAATTTCATGATTCACGAATAGGATCAAATGTGATTCACTTATGGCGGAGGTGCTGCCATGAGAGATTTGTTTTACCTGTCGGAAACACAGTTCAACCGTATAAAACCTTATTTTCCCTTGTCCCACGGAGTTCCCCGTGTTGATGATCTGCGGGTGATCAGCGGGATCATCTACGTCATTCGGAATGGCCTGCAATGGAAGGATGCCCCCAGGGAATACGGGCCGCACAAGACACTGTATAACCGTTTCGTGCGCTGGAGCCGACTGGGCGTGTTCAACCGCATCTTTGTGGAACTGACCGGTAAAGAGGAAACGCCCGAGAGGCTGATGATCGACGCCACGCATCTGAAGGCCCACCGCACGGCAGCCAGCCTGCTAAAAAAGGGGATGTTCCCCGCCGTATCGGTCGCACAAAGGGCGGCCTGAACTCGAAGCTTCATGTGGTCTGCGACGGTCAGGGCAAGCCTGTGGCCATGCTCCTGTCCGAAGGGCAGATGAGCGATTACAAGGGAGCACGTGTGCTGCTGCCGTCATTGCCCAAAGCCAAAACCCTGATTGCAGACCGCGGCTATGACGCTGCCTGGTTCCGGGCAGCGTTGCGTGCCAAAGGCATGACGCCCTGCATACCGACAAAAAGGAATCGCAAAATCCAGATCAAATACGACAAGACCCTCTACAGGCAAAGGCACAGGATCGAGAACATGTTCGCTCGGCTCAAGGACTGGCGCAGGATCGCCATGCGTTACGACCGCTGTGCCCATACCTTCTTCTCTGCCATCTGTATCGCCGCAACTGTCATCTTCTATCTCAATTAATGAGTCCTGAGCCTAAGTTATCTGGAGCCGATGTATCTGGAGTTGTGCATGAGCTTGTTTCTTATCTCTAATCTTCCCTGGCTTTTTAGAAAACAGGAGCAAAAGCACGTCGTATTGTTTCCTGTTCCACCATGGCAGCTCAGAATGGTCGGTTTTTTGGCGGGCTTTATTTCTGGTTTGACCGGTGCCGTGGGGGTCCTGTTTAACCGTTTTTATTTTCGCTACGGTCTGGGCAGCCATGAAATTATTGCAACCCGTGCTGCGAATGAAGTCTTATTGCATTTAATCAAGCTTTATCTTTATGCGGCATTGGGTTTGTTTCAGCTAAAAACCATAGGACTCGGCCTGATAGTTGCGCTAGCCGCCATTCTATCCTCTGGCTTCATGAAATTCGTCTTGCCCAGGGTATCTAGAGGACTATTCATGCGGGTTGGCTACAGCGCCATGGTGATCTCTGGCGTATTGATGCTAAACAGCGCAATTGTTCATATCAAACTTGCAAATGATCCCCATCTTAGAGTGATTTTTTTGGCTGAAGAACTAGGCTCAGGACTCATTAATTGAGATAGAAGATGACAGTTGCGGCGATACAGATGGCAGAGAAGAAGGTATGGGCACAGCGGTCGTAACGCATGGCGATCCTGCGCCAGTCCTTGAGCCGAGCGAACATGTTCTCGATCCTGTGCCTTTGCCTGTAGAGGGTCTTGTCGTATTTGATCTGGATTTTGCGATTCCTTTTTGTCGGTATGCAGGGCGTCATGCCTTTGGCACGCAACGCTGCCCGGAACCAGGCAGCGTCATAGCCGCGGTCTGCAATCAGGGTTTTGGCTTTGGGCAATGACGGCAGCAGCACACGTGCTCCCTTGTAATCGCTCATCTGCCCTTCGGACAGGAGCATGGCCACAGGCTTGCCCTGACCGTCGCAGACCACATGAAGCTTCGAGTTCAGGCCGCCCTTTGTGCGACCGATACGGCGGGGAACATCCCCTTTTTTAGCAGGCTGGCTGCCGTGCGGTGGGCCTTCAGATGCGTGGCGTCGATCATCAGCCTCTCGGGCGTTTCCTCTTTACCGGTCAGTTCCACAAAGATGCGGTTGAACACGCCCAGTCGGCTCCAGCGCACGAAACGGTTATACAGTGTCTTGTGCGGCCCGTATTCCCTGGGGGCATCCTTCCATTGCAGGCCATTCCGAATGACGTAGATGATCCCGCTGATCACCCGCAGATCATCAACACGGGGAACTCCGTGGGACAAGGGAAAATAAGGTTTTATACGGTTGAACTGTGTTTCCGACAGGTAAAACAAATCTCTCATGGCAGCACCTCCGCCATAAGTGAATCACATTTGATCCTATTCGTGAATCATGAAATTAATAGGTCCTGAACCTAGAGGCTAGATTGACCTGGAAGACGTTGATCTATTCGGTGGAGTTTAATTACAATAGAGGATTAGAGTTCGAAAAGGTCGTTCCCCTGTCGTCTCTTTCGATCGAACGGCAACACTACGTTCAATCCTTGCGGGGCGGAGCCGCAAAAATCGTTGTCGAAAAAGTGTATACCTTGACAACAATATTCTATGAGGTCGATTATTTTGACGAGCAAGATCGTTGGATCAAGAAAATTGAGTTCGACTGAGGGCATCAGCAGACGGGGCAATTTGGATTAACCCGTCGATGCCGTCATATCGCCTGGTCTTCAGAAAATCCCTTTAGATAGAACCTCGGTATGGAATGGTGACCCCATAAATAGTTATTTTGGTGGTTTTTTTGTTGATCCGATACACACGGGCGCGAAACCATCAATATCTTCGCCGCTTCTGCATGTTTGAGAGGGTGCTGCACAATCCATACCGCAGCTCCATCATTAGCTGTTCCTTAAGCAGCTGCGTGTCGTCGATCTGTTTCTGGGAAGCCTGATGCGCTCTGCTTCTTCTGCTTCTTCTGTTTCCAATCCCTGGAATCCCCAAGAAAAATTCCGGCGGTCCTCACAGGCGCGCGCATATTTCAACCGCCAGCAGAGTATCTACTAAAGTGGGGGGCGAGTACCATCATCATCTTCGCCCAGCAAAAGTCTCATGGAAAGTACACTCGTTGAAGAACATTTGATTATCATGTGACATACCAGGCTGCGCTCTTTTGGTTCTACCTGATTCTCACCAGGCGGGCGTTATTCCCTCGGTACCAGAGGCTCTCACGTATCATCTCGTAGGAGTTTTGAACATGCTTGAAGGCGTGCGAAAGGCATTTTCCTGGTGCCGGAATTATCCGGACCGAAAGCCCCTCACCTTGCTTAGGTAATACTCAGCGGTAAAGATATGTATCCCGGAGTACTAGTTGATCGTGAGCAAGTTGATGTGCTTAATCTTCTGAGCAATGTGCTGCCTGCAGTACGAATTGCTCTGGGGATCATGCTGTTTTCGAGTATATCGGCAATGCTTCATGCAGCTTCTTTCACGGTTCAGGCAGAACCTGCAAAAGAGGAATTTTCCATCACCGAACAGCAAGCGATCGCACTGTTCTATCAGCGCAACCTCGGCTTGATCGCAGCCAGCCTCAACATCGATAACGCCAGGGCCCAGGAAATCATCGCCGCAGCGATTCCCAATCCGGTATTCAGTTTTACAGTTCACGAACTGGCCCCAAAGGCATTCGCGCCGGAAAGCCGTCACCTGGCAGTCCCCGCGTATTTACCGCAGATTCAGCAGCTCATAGAAACGGCCGGAAAACGGCGTTTACGGATAGAAAGCAGCGAGCTGGCTACCGAGGCTGTGAACTTCGACGTGCAAGACGTTGCACGCGTGCTCACAAACACCGTGCGGCGCAGTTTTTACAACCTCCTGTTGGCCCAGAAGACGATCAAGGTTGCACGGGATAACCTCGAGCATTACCGGGAAATTCTGAGGGTAAACGAAATACGGCTCAAGGTAGGCGATGTTGCGGAGATGGATTTCGTTCGTATCGAGGTTGAAAGCCTCAAGGTTCAAAGCGATCAGGATCAGGCAAGGGCTGCATTGAATCAGGCACGGGCCGACCTGCTATTGCTGCTGGGCTGGCCTGAAAACAGCATAGAAATCAATGCCGCCGAAACCTGGCCTCAAGCAACGCCCGAGATTGCGCTGGCGACGCAGGATCAATTGGTTGAACGCGCGCTGGAACGACGTCCGGATATGCGCGCTGCAAGGATACGCATCGCCCAGGCGCGAAAAGTGCTCACACTCGCGCAACGGCAGGTTATTCCCGATGTGACAATAAGCGCGTTCTACGATCGGGATCAGGGTAACCAGTTTCCGCGTACTGGCGGCGTGGGTATCAGCATACCAATCCCTTTGTTCTACCAGCAAAAAGGTGAAATTTCCCAGGCTCGCGTAGGTTTGACTTCCAGCGAACTGGCATTAAGGCAGGCCGAGTATGACGTGCGCGCTGAAGTCATGAAGGCCTCGGCAGCTTGGCAAAGCGCCGACGCCATAGCCCGGCGCTTTGAAACTTACGTGGTCAAAAAAATCGAGGCATTGCGCAAGGCACAGGAAATTGCTTATCAAAAAGGGGCAGTGGGAGTGCTGGATCTGATCGATGCTGAGCGAAGCTATCGGACAATTATGCTGGATTATTATGCCGCGCTGGCAAACCGCAGCAAAGCCTGGGCTGATTTGCTGATGGCATATGGCGAGGAAACCGGAAATCCGCGCTATCAATCCGGCAGCAACCAGGATGATTGGCGGTCCGCGCGTTCCCACCGGGTGAATTTCGGTAAATAACCCTTTGCAGGCTGACGTGCCGTTTATCCCATCTTCCCGATCCTGACAGTCCGCATCCTGCATCATTCCTTCATGAAGCTAATCCACAGCGCCTGAACGGCTTGAATATGAAATGAAGTTACACCTTGTTATTCAGCTTGCGACAGGATTGCTGTGCCTGTCCCTGCTGGCCTGCCAGCAGCAAAACAACAGCGAACCCCAACACACGGCTGTTCTGCCGCCTGCAGACGAAGTGATATTGCGGCCGGAATCGCCCAAGCGTCAGTATATCGGGGAGGCCGTTATCGAACTCGTTCAGCGGCCATTGATGGATCCTGTCACGGGCAAGATTACCTATGACGAAATCCGCACGGCGCGTGTCTCCTCGCCGATTGCCGGACGCGTAATCGGCGACATTGCCCCCCTGGGGGCACCGGTTCGCAAAGGCGACACACTGGCGGTGCTGGATAGTCCGGACCTTGGAGAAGCGCAATCCGCTTACGCGGCCGCCGTGGCCGATCTGAATCTCGCCGAGAGGAATTTTCAGCGGATACAGGAGTTGTATGAGAACGGCATTGCGCCGCGCAAGGAGCACGAGCAGGCCGAAGATAATCTGACACGCACGCGCAGCGAGGCCGAACGGGCCAGGCTCAAGCTTGCAAACCTGGGGGCGCGTCCGGGACGAATGGATAACCGCTTTTCCCTGCGCGCATCCATTCCGGGAACGGTTACGGAACGCAATATCAATCCTGGGATGGAAGTCAGGCCGGACCTTGTTGCACCGCTGTTTGTCATTTCCGACCTGCAGCAGTTATGGGTGCAGATGGATATTTTCGAGAAGGATATCGGCCAGATTCACATAGGCACGAAGATTGTGCTGAAAGTGCCTGCCTATTCCGGCCGGAATTTTAATGCGACTGTCAGCTACATCAGTCAGGTGGTGGACGAAAGCTCGCGCACGGTAAAAGTGCGCTGCATTCTGCCTAATGAGGATGGCCGCCTGCTGCCTTCCATGTTTGCCGCCATCGATGTCCAAAGCGATGCGGGCGATCTTGCAATTGTCGTGCCATTAACGGCACTATTTACCGAGAACGAGTCCGACTGGGTCTATGTGAACATCGGAGATTACCGCTACCGCAGGCGTCCGGTTAAAGTAGGCCTGCGTCTCAAGGACCGCGCCGTAATTCTCGAGGGCCTGAAGCCGGGTGAGCGCCTGGTCGTGCATGGCGCCCTGCTGTTGCGCACCGAGCAGGACACCGAGCATCAAACCGGGGAAAGCGCACCATGACTTATAAAATCATTGCGTTCTGCCTGCAGCAGCGCCTGCTGGTCCTTATTGCATCAGGATTGCTGGCGGTCATCGGCCTCTTTTCGTTCGAGCGTCTGCCGATACAACCCTTCCCCGACGTTCAGAATGTTTTCGTCCAGGTCGTGACGCAATACCCGGGACAGGCCCCGGAAGAGGTGGAAAAACTTATCACCCTGCCGATCGAAAAGGAAATGAACGGCCTGCCTGACCTGCTCAACATACGTTCAGTATCCATTTTTGGCTTATCGGTGGTTACCCTGACTTTCGACGATGCCGCCGAGGATTATTTTTCGAGGCAGCAAGTGCTGGAGCGGTTGAAATCAGTCAGCCTGCCAGCGGAGACCAGGCCTCTGCTCGGACCTCTGTCAACGGGCATAGGAGAAATCTATCGCTACCGTCTGGAAGCACCGGGGGTTCCGCTGGTGGAACAGCGCGCACTGCAGGATTGGGTAATCGAACGCACCATTCGGTACGTCCATGGCGTAGCGGATGTGGTGGCCTTCGGAGGCGGCATCAAGGAATACCAGGTTCAGGTGGACCCGAACAAGCTCAAGAATTACAAGCTGACGATTACCGATGTCTATACGGCCATCAACGCCAACAACGCCAGTATCGGAGGCGGCTACATCGAGCACGGCAACGAAGCATTGGTGGTTCGTGGCGCCGGGCTGCTGAAATCACTGGAAGAAATCGGCAATATCGTTATCGCTAGCAACCAGGAGGGAGTTCCCGTTTTTGTCAAGAATGTTGCCGAGGTGGTCATTGGCGCAGCGCCGCACACCGGGCTGGTTGGTTTCAACGAGCACGATAATGTGGTTGAAGGCATCGTCCTCCTTATCAAGGGCAAGGACGCGAATGAAGTACTGAAAGGCGTCAAGGCCAAAATCGAGTTTCTCAATAATCACGGACTGCCGCCCGGCATCAAGATCATTCCCTTTTACGACCGAACTGAACTGGTGCGGCACACCGTTCATACGGTCGAGCACAATATGTTGCTCGGAGCAACACTCGTGCTGGCGATACTGGTTATTTTCCTTCGCCGGTTCTGGGCCGCATTGGTGGTGATCATCGTCATTCCGATGTCCTTGCTGTTCGCGTTTATCCTGATTGAAACCTGGCATATTTCCGCCAATCTCATTTCGCTTGGCGCGATCGACTTCGGCCTTATTGTGGATGCGGCGATCGTGCTGGTCGAAGCTGTCATGGTCAAGGTAACGCTGGAAATGCGCCAGCACGCTACTGCGGCGCACATGCGGCAATCGATGCTCATCACTGCGGCGGAGATGTCCCGGCCCATGCTTTTTTCCCAAGCGGTCGTGATCGTCGCTTTTCTGCCGATTTTCACCTTCCAGCGGGTTGAGGCGAAAATCTTCTCTCCGATGGCCTATACACTTACTTTCGCCATGCTGGGCTCCCTGATCATCAGCCTGACCCTGATACCCGTCCTATTGAGTTATATGCTGGGGCCAAAGCTCACGGAGACGCATAATCCCCTGGTGCAGGCAATGGAACAACGCTACCACAAATTACTGGAAGCGGTATTGGCCAAGCCCAGAAAATTATTTGCTCTCGCCGGAATCGCGCTGGCCTTGTCACTGGCTTCCACGCCGCTGATCGGCACCGAGTTCATGCCCAAGCTCGATGAGGGCAATATCTGGCTGACCATCACCTTGCCAACACCGGTTTCGTTGAACCGGGCAAAACTTCTGGAACAAGAGATACGGGCAAGCATACTCGAATTTCCCGAGGTCAAGTCCGTGCTCACACAACTTGGACGCCCGGAGGATGGCACCGATCCCAAAGGTTTCAACAATCTGGAACTTCTCATCGATCTCAAGCCGAAGGAAACCTGGCGGTATGGCAAGAAAGACGATCTGGTCAAGGCCATGAATAAGCGCCTGCAAGTGTTCCCTGGCCTGCTGCTTAATTTCTCCCAAGTGATTCAGGACAATGTCGAAGAGGCGATTTCCGGCGTCAAGGGCGAAATCGCCATCAAGATTTTTGGTCAGGACCTGAAGATCCTCCAGGAGAAAGCCAACCAGATAACAGGAATTCTGAGAACCATAAGGGGCGCTACTGATGTGGCTGCTGAACAGCAATCCGGACTGGCTCAGCTCCTTATCTCCATAGACCGGGCTAAAATTGCCCGCTATGGTATTAATATTTCCAACGTAGAAGATGTAATCGCCATGGCCGTCGGCGGCAAGGCGGCAACGCAAATTCTTGAAGGAGAGCGCCGCTTCGATGTCACCGTGCGGCTGACGGCGGTGACGCGTGATTCCGTGGGAGCGATTGAAGATATAACCGTTCTCTCGCCTAATGGCGGGCGCATTCCACTGGCCGAGCTGGCTGAAATCAAGGTCAATCAGGGTGCTTCCCGTATCGGCAGGGAGGATAACATGCGGCGTATCGCCATCAAATGTAACCTGATCGGACGCGATCAAGGGAGTTTCGTAGCAGAGGCGCAAAAAAAAGTCGCGCAGCAGGTTCATCTGGCGCCAGGTTACGAAATTGTCTGGAGCGGCCAGTTTGAGAATCAGCAGCGCGCGATGAAACGACTGTCGTTTATCGTGCCCGTCAGTCTGATCCTGATTTTCCTGTTGCTGTTCTGGACATTCCGGTCGACCAGGCATGCATCGCTCATTGTCATGAATGTACCGTTCGCGCTGATCGGCGGCCTGGTCGCCCTCCTGCTGACAGGCATTCACTTGAGTGTATCGGCAGCGGTAGGTTTTGTTGCCTTATTTGGAATCGCCGTGCAAAATGGGGTGATCCTGATATCCAAGGTCAACCTGCTCAGGCGGGAGGGGCTTCCTTTACATGAAGCCGTTCTGCAAGGCTCCATCAGCCGCCTGCGGCCTGTCGCGATGACAGCGCTCGTGGCAATGCTGGGGCTGTTGCCTGCCGCGCTTTCCACCAGTGTGGGAGCGGAAGCAGTCAAACCTTTCGCAACGGTCATTATCGGCGGGCTCATGAGTTCCACCATTCTTACCCTGACCATGCTTCCTGCGCTCTACTCCAATTTTGAAAAATAACCACAACACCCTGCTCTTATGAAAGAAATCCGCGCATACATTGAGCCCTTCATGTTATCCAAGGTAACGCAGGCGTTACTTGAAATTCCGGATTTCCCAGGCATGAGTGTCTCGGATTGCCATGGTTTTGGCAGAGAGCGGGTCGCCGATAGCAGTTTCGATCCTTATATGCCGAAAAAACGCATCGAAATCTTTGCCTCCGATGAGCAGGTGGACAATATTTTCAGCACAGTCATGCAGACCGCCAACACCTATCAGGACGGCGCAGGCAAAATTTACATCATAGATGTGAGTGGAAGTGGGAATATCAGCAGCGGAGAACGTCATCAGGAAGATTCCCCTTCCAGACCGGAATAACAATCATTAAAAGATATAGTTTTCATTTCCAGTATTAATTATTTCGACCTATAAGAACCCTCAAGCACGCCTAAAGCATCAAATCCTCACCCTTTTCAGTTCGAGGGTGCAGTGTGATTTTTAGCAGCTAGCCGTGCCGGACGTTGTTTCCTGCTCTTCCTCGATCATTCCGTTATTTAACAATGAGACCCATATCGCTGAGACGACATATCGCGCTTGGTTTGCTCTTTGCCTTTACCGTCACGGCAACTTACGCGAAGGATGACTGTCACGTCATCAAGAAGCTCGCGTTGCCAAAGCAGCAACTTTACCGCCGTTGAAAAAGCAATAGAGCCAAGACGTTTAGGTACTTACTCAAAAATTTACTGCATCCGAACACGCAGTGACCTGGTACTGGACATCGTAGTGTCCGCCATCCCTCCAGTCCTCGGCGCTTTAGAGAGCGCAATTGTCTCTAGCGCTCCAGGCAGGAGGTGCTATATCTAAATAAATCCGAAAGCCGCATATCCTTCTATAAATTTTTGATAGCCTGGGAAATCTTTATATAAGAGAGGGGAAAGGAGTTTCATCATGAAGACTGCAAATGACGTCATCCCCAAAAACTGTAGCAGTTCTAAATTAGAGTAAAGTCGCCTTCTGGCTCCCTTATTGAAGGAGTATGAAGCGATGAAGAGATCCCGATTCACCGAGGTTCAAGTAGCGTATGCGTTGCGGCAGGCAGAGGCCGGTACGGCAGTAACGGATGTGTGTCGCAGTCCTGGCATATCTGAAGCCACGTTTTATATCTGGAAGAAGAAGTATTTCGATCGGCTGAGCAAGCTCATTTTGAAACTAGCTCTTAACTCCGCTGGTTTTTTTGTTTTTGCCTTTTCTTTTTTCAATCAGCTGTTTTTTGTACTTCGAGGAGCGGCGCAAAGCCGATGCTTGGGCCTTCAGGGTTTATCCAGAATACGGTGTTTTCTGGAAAACCCTTGAGCGATCCTTGATGGAAATGGCGCCTGAAAAGATCGTGGGGATAATTGCTGGAAAAATTTCTTACTCGTTTGACATGTCCTGTATGAGTTCTCGCATAGACGGCGTATTTAGGCATAACTCCTTCCCGGTTATATCGAAGCTTCTATTTTGACGGGGGTTTATTGCAGTATCAATGCAGAGAGTGAAGCTTGGAAGCATTTTAAAGAACGTGATCGGGCGGGATGGCTGTGTTCCAGGTATTGTGCAGAAACCACTCGAGAGGGTACTTGGCGCAGCGGCAATTGCTGAGCGACGCCTCAAATGAGCTTCGTTCTCCTCTCGCAAGGTTACAGGTCGCCCTGGAGCTTGTGTGGCAGCGGTCAGGCGAGCAGGCTGAAAAGGAATTGAGCCGCATGGAGACGGAAATAGAACGCTTGAATGAGCTCATCGGGCGCCTACTCGAACTCTCCCGCCTGGAAGCAGAAGTGGATTCCGCTCATGCCCGAAAAGGTGGATGTACGGGAACTACTTGAAGAACTCGTAGCGGATACGCAATTCGAAGCAGCAGCGATGGGCTGAGATGAGGGCAAAACTGAACTTCCCTGACTCAGGACCTCCCTTTCAGTGCGTCGCGGAGATTTTCAATAGCGCTTTCAAGTAGCTTCAATCCATCTACGAGTTGCTCCTCGTTGACGTCCATATCCAGGAAGTTAACAACCTCCTCGGCCGCTCTCCTGAGTTTGTCATTAGCATCACTGGCATTCAACCCATTATGAGAAGGAGCATGTCCTGGCACGTGCTCATGAGGAGCAATCTCCGGGACGGGCATTTCGCAATAATCCAGCGCTTTCTGCCATGGATTGCTTGCGTTGCGGAGTTCGCCAATATCAACACCAAGACGTTCCGCTATCGCATGAGCCAGTTTATCGGCCCATTCGGTAGCGCTGTCAAGCTCGCTTGCAAGCTGCCACATTTCACGCCCGCTATTTTCACGTGCATTGTTTTCATGCTCGCTGTTCTGTGTTGGCAGTATCGAAGCATTCTCCTTCCGTTCCTGATAATGCGTGTGCGCAGCCCCCAATGCATTTTCGATGGCATCTTGCCACCAGTCCATGCTCTGGTCCTCCTGATCAAGAAGGCTCTCGAGGTGGAATGGTTTGGGTGCAATTGGATGTGCGGGCGGCAGTGGAGCATCGGCAATGACAGCCCGGATAAAGCGAGCCGCTTGCGCGGGGGCACTCTCTGGATGGCATGGATAATCTGTCGCGTTGTCCACTTCAACAGTTTTCGCCTCCATCTCAAGAGCGTCGGCTACGTATCGCAAAGCTTCTTTATCGAATCCCGCTGGTATATTCATTCCATTTCCTCGTAATCAAGAAAGTGATGTCTCCCGGACTTTGCAGTCGTAGTGTTCGATACTCATACTCAGGCGTTCGTACTCTTTTTCCTATTTTGGAGACTCCAGATTCCCTATCGATCTTACATGTATTTTGGTATGGGATACCCTGAAGGACTCATTTCGCCCCCCTGCTGCGGCTTTACCGCGGGTTCCATATTGTAGTAAAAAACGCGGGGCGTATGAGCGTGCCAGGTGCAAAGGCCTCTTGTCTTATCAATGAGTTGGTTGTCGCCAACTCATTTTCAAAAGGTTAAAATAAAGGAATTCTCCCATCTATTATGAAAATCGGTCGAAATTTTACCATTGTAATGAAGACCCTCCCGATTCATGCTATCCGCTGAACCTGTTGCCATCTTCACCCGGTCCTGGTCGCTTTATGATCTGATCACGGAGCACAACTACATGTTTCACCGGGAGATCTATGCCGGGGTTGGGGAGCTTTTGAGGTCGCGTGCTGAGCGGGCAGAGTATCGCCTGCTGGACCTGGGATGTGGCAATGCCCGCTATCTTGCGCCTTGCCTGAAACGCTCTCCTCCTTTGAGATACGAAGGTGTGGATTTGTCCGAGGCTGCGTTGAAGGAGGCGAGGGAATATCTCGCAGAAGTGCCAGGCGAAGTCAGCCTGACCCAAGGAGAGCTCCTGCAGACCATCGAGTCCATGAATCAGACGTGGGATATTATTTTCTCCGGGTTTGCCATTCATCATCTGAATCTGGATGAAAAGGCGCGGTTTTTCCAGGCGGCGCGACACTGCCTCTCAAAAGAAGGCTGGCTGATACTGGTGGATGTGGTACGTGAAGAAAATGAGGCACGGGAGGATTTTCTGGACGATTATCTCAATTTCATGCGGGAAAAGTGGACGAGCGTGCCGCCGGATCAACTGGAAGAAGCATGCGCGCACGTTCGCGATCACGATTATCCTGAATGCCTTTCTACCCTGCGAAGAATGGCCGGGGAAGCCGGGCTTCGTTCTACCCGGGTGATCAGCCGTCACGCGCAGCATCATACGCTTCTATTTTCGCGAAACGATTGATAGCAGCTGTAAGCAGCTATGCCAGGATACCCGGCTCCATGTTGCAGAAGTTGACCCTCCTGTTCCCCTTCTGGATGATCCTCTCGGGGCTGCTCGCCTTGTATGCGCCGGAGTCACTGGCTTCGTTCAACCAGGGTCCCCTGATGGTGGTCGTTCTTGCCTGCATCATGCTGGGCATGGGACTCACGCTATCGGTGGAGGATTTTCGCCGCATCGCGCGGAGCCCGCGCGCGGTAGCCATCGGCTTCGCCGCGCAGTATTCCATCATGCCTTTGACGGCCTGGACAGTCGCCGAGGCGTTGAGCCTGCCTCCTCATTTCGCGGTGGGACTCATCCTGGTGGGGTGCGCTCCGGGTGGTACCGCTTCAAACCTGATCAGCTACATCGCCGGCGCCGATGTTGCACTTTCAGTCGTCATGACGGTCTGCTCCACGCTCGCAGCCGTTGTGCTCACACCCTTGCTGACCCAGCTTTTCGCGGGCGCTCTCGTGCCGGTCGATGCCTGGTTGTTGTTCAAGCAGACCTTTCAAGTCGTGATTATCCCTGTCTTTCTGGGCGTGCTGCTCAACCGGTGGGCACCTCGCCTGGTCATGCGGGTTCTGCCTGTTGCTCCGCTGCTTTCAGTGGCAGGCGTGGTTTTTATCTGTACGGTGATATTTGCCGCCAATGCAGAGGCTATTCTTGCCTATAGCGGAGAGCTTATCCTGGCGACTGCGCTATTGCATGGGGTCGGCTTCCTGTTCGGTTATTGCTTTGCCCGCTTGTTTGGCTGTTACGGTAACAGCGCACGCACGATTGCCATCGAGGTGGGGATGCAAAACTCGGGACTTGCCGTCGTGCTGGCCAAACAGGCTTTTCCATTGTTGCCGCTTGCACCCGTCGTTGGCGCGGTTTCCGCCGTTATGCATTCGCTATTGGGCAGTGTGCTTGCGGCATTATGGCGCCGAAATCCGGCTCCAGTTCAGAAAGAGTTCATTTCGCCTGTACCGCAGACAATCTCCGTGCGGCAGGAGGAATAGTGCTATTTTCGTGACCTGCAGGAAATTGCAGTAATATAGTGCTCATCAAATGCAGACAGAGCGAGCGGAAGGGGCAGTGATAGATGGATAGCAGCTTTGTAACGATCAGCATCCTCGCCATCCTCGCTCTGGCAGGTTTCTTTCTACTGGTCGTGTGGTTCTTTCGAAAAATGGCGCGGGGAGAAATCAGCATGGGCAGCCACATCGCGCTTCTGGTGCTGCTCGCAGCCATGCTGCTCGTGCCTTTTGCCATGAATTTTTCCGCTCATCTGATATCCAGTATTGAACATCGTTCCGGCCACTCGGAAGAGGCGTCTTCCCAGCGGGGTGATTATTAGCTTGCGGCGATTTACTTTCATCCACAGCTGAGGTGATCGCACATGCCGAACCAGCGAACCGATATGCCTCATATCACAAAAGTCTGGCCGCTGCTGACGGGAACAATCCGTTATGAAAAGACCATTTCGACCCGTAACCGTGGGCATGGGGAATTTATCGCGGCGCCAATTCTTGCTTATTTGATCGAAACGTCGAACGGACGCATCTTATATGATACGGGTTGCGACTATCGCAAGATTTCCGATCCCATCTTGCGCACGTCATTTGATCCCATGCATCCCCTGGTTGAGCCGCTGCCGATCTGAGGGAGAATCTGGTGGAGGAAATTGCGCCGGGATATTGCTGGCAGGATAACGCGTCCCTGGTGCTGGCCAGTATCCGGAAGTTAAAGGCGCTGGAGAGCAGCGAAAAGTGCGAGCTCTGGCCTAACCACGATATGGATTTTTTCATGAGCTTGCCACGTTTCCCTGCCTGGAGGGACTGAAAAAGACGGTGGGTGGGCCGCGGCAAGAGGATTCCCGATATTTTTACTGCGCCTTCTGCTTACTTCGAGGGGTGAGCGCGACCCTCCGCGTTCACAGTCTGTCCTTCACGTATGGCATATTCACGTTTCGCCTGCTCTAGCGCCATTTGCCGGTGGGCGGCAGCTTCCCTGATGTTCTCTTCCACATTTGCCTCGTATTTATGAAGGAGGGCTGCGGTATGCGACTTCAAATCCTGCGCTTGGCGTCCGTAGAGATACCCCTTCTCTTCATAATACTCGAGTAGCTTTTTTTGCTCATCAACCTTGGTTTGCATTTCCTTGGCCGCGTTCTCAAAATAGTTGCTCAACGCATCATGATCACTGGGAGTTCTGGCGTTCTGTGCTGCCCTGCGAATATTCGTGTTCTGGACAGCCTCATGCGGGCTCATTTGCGCACATGCAGCCAGTAAACTGAAGGATAAAATGGCGAAAATTCTCCTTGTTTTCATGTCGCACTTTCCTTTAAAATCAATGCGGTTAATGCCAAAAGATAGCGAAAAGATTACAAAAAACAGTGGAGTAGAATAAATCACAATTTCAGGACAGCTCTGCCTGAAATCAGGGGCAGGGTTAGGGTGAAAGCAGAATCAAGGCGGATCGGGCCCCGATTATTCTTTATTTATGAAGGAATTGTAAGAAATTATAGCTATTTTGTCAACTATTATATGTTTAAAGTGTCTAAAGACAAGGCGCAGGCTGCCAGTAGTCTATAATGAAGCCGCTAATTCTCATATGACGGGGGTGGAAGGGGGTATATCAGATGCTAAATACGATAGGTGAACGGCAGAAGCAATTGCTCAAGCTTTTGCGTGGGAGCAGGCCAGGCCTGAGCGTGGATGAACTTTCAAAAGGTCTGGAGATTACAAGAAACGCAGTTCGGCAACATCTTTCTTCCCTGGAGGGCGCCGGTCTGGTAACGGCTGGAAATACACGCCCGTCAGGGGGCGGAAGGCCTCAACAGCTTTACGTTCTTACCGAACTTGGAAAGGAGAGTTTTCCCCGCCAGTATTCCTGGCTGGCCCAACTGGTGTTGGCCTCGGTTCGGCGCGAAGAAGGCGTTGAAAACATGGGTAAGCGTTTGTCCGAAATCGGTGCAGGTATCGCAGAGCAGATACGGGGTCAATATCCGGACTTGAATACAAAGGAGGAAAAAATTGACAAGCTGACAGAAGTAATGGATCAGCTTGGCTACAACGCGAAAAGTGCTACCTTGCCAAACGGCGAAAAGGTGATTGAAGCGGATAATTGCGTATTCCACCAGATGGCGGCAAAAGATATGGAAATCTGCCACCTCGACCGCGGCCTCATGGAAACTTTTACCGACAGCAAGGTTGAGCAACATGAATGTATGGCTCGCGGGGGAGAATTATGTCGATTCAGGTTTGTATCCAAAAAGGAGTAGTTTCTACTCCTTTTTTTTGCCTCTATTTTCTATTTTATTTTTTATTGATTTAAATCCCATCACCCCTTCGACGGCAACAGTAACGTCGATTCCACAAGTATATCCACACCGTTTTCTCCCATTATAGCCCTGGCCGGTATATTCTCCCCGGCGCGCCACCTTGCTACCGCCTTATGCTTTGATTCACCGCTTACCAGAAATATTATCCTTCGCGAACGATTTAAACGTGCCGCACTCAGTGACACGCGCTGTGGGGGCCGCTTGGGGGAATTGAATATTGCCAGTGTATCGGGCGAATCCGGCGCCATTCCCCAATCATTACCCGGGAACAGGCTTGCGGTGTGGCCATCCGAACCGAGCCCGAGCAGCGTCAAGTCGAAATAACCTGCACCGCGCAGTGTTTGTGCGTACGCTTCCGCAGCTTTATCTGCGCGAGGACCATTGGGGATGGTATGAATCTGGACTGGAGGAATGGGCACATGGCTAAGCCATGCTTCCTCTACCATATGGGAATTCAGTTCTTCCTGAGTGGGTGGCATGCAGCGTTCGTCTCCATAATAGATATGCCAGAGAGACCAATCTGCTGGGGCGCTGCATAATCTCCGATAGATTGCACGCGGTGATTCACCCCCGGCAAGAACGAGATTAAAGCGTCCACGCTCCTGAATGGCAGAGGCGGCGCTATCCAGGATAGCAGCCACCGCTGCATCCTGAAGGGCGGTCAGGTCGGCGTATTCATGCCATCTGTATTGTCGGAGATCGGTTGATTCCATCAGTAGAGATTCCTTTGTTATTTTGATGTGTAACCATAATGAACATTGACATGGGGGGCTTGGTCAGTCTTGCCGGACGGCCCATCTTCCGCTACCCAGGAAAAATATCGCAAGACCCGAGAATAAATAAAACCCTTGCAATTCAAGCGCCCAGCCTCCCGTGTTGGTGAACGTAAATAACTGATCAGAGTGGGCCAATAAAAGCGCAAAAATCATGTTACCGAAGATCAGCAAACCGCCGAGACGCGAGAAAAGGCCGAAGATCACCATTAGCGGCGCGACGACTTCACCGAGGTAAACGCCGTAAGCCAGTACGGGTGGCAAATCGATGCCGGTCAGTTGCTTGCTGATGAAGTCAAGGGATGCGGGGTTAAGTATTTTGTGCAGCCCGTGAAATAGTATCAATACTCCTACAGTCAGGCGCAGAATCAATTTACCTAAATCATCATTTCGGAGGAAATTTTGCATAAGTATCCTTGAGAAGTTGAATATCGAAGGCTCAAATCCATTCGCTTCTTATTTATCTGGAATCCACCGCTCATAAATTATTGTGGACCGGCTGATTATCGCGGTAATTGTTTGTAATGCTCATATTCCAGATAACCTGTTCAACATATCATGGCTGGAAGCCGGCTCGGCAGTTGATAGGCAGGACAAACGACCAGGTTTCAGCGGATATCGGTAGCCTCCAGGCCATCATCATTTAGCGGATTCCAGCCGGCTCCAATAAGTCGTCAGTAAGGGAATCTGGGGAAGTATCTTGATGGACTGGCGCAGGACGCGGCCGTCCGCGGCGATGAAGGGAAAAAGTGGGAGTTTGGCTATGCCGCTGGAATTTCTCCGTATGCTCCTGCCTCCGCTCTTTACTCTTATTTTAATGGAACAGTCGAACCATAGGATTCAACAATGCTTACTTTTTGAGTTTTCGAATCAGGGTGATTTTTTTCTTTAAATGCCAAAGCAATTTGACGGTGAGAGGCAGCTTCTCTTGCATCTGCCTTTGCAGCCTCTTCATATTTTCTTACCAGGGCTTCAGTATGTGCTTGCAGGTCCTGGGCTTTTTTTCCGTACAGGTAGCTTTTTTCCTCGTAATGCGCAAGCATCCCCCTCAGTTCCCTTATCTTCGCCCGTGACTTTCCTGCTTCATCTTCGTAGTATTTGGCAACCGTCTCATGTTTTTTCATGAGCTCATCTTCGAAATATCTCTCGACCACCTCGCGAGCATTTGGGTTCTGCTCATCATTCTGTGCAAGGGTCTGGGTGATCCGGATACCAGAATGATCAGCCGCCTGGGCAACGGGTATTAGTAAAATCAATATGATAAGCAGAGGGCAAGCCTGTCTCATTGTTTTACCGGAGCAAAGGATTTAGCAGGTAAAAAACGGTGAACGTGCTTAATGCTAGTTTATGTAAGTTGCTTCGTCAATTTTTATGTTTAAAGTGGCTCAGGCAAGGTACAGGGTTACAGCCAGGTTCTCGAGAGCCCGGCGGATAGCGAATGGAGCCGAGTGCCGTAGCGGTTATCCCGGGGAAATATGCGCATCCTGCGGCAATAGCGCAGGGATTTTTACTGAGGAAGGATGTTACCAGGAGGGTGCCGATGCAATGGGCAGAAAAATACACTCAACATTGCATCGGCGCGTTTGTTCTATTTTGAAAGAATGTTAGCGAACTTCTGTAAGTACAACGGATTTTTGTAAGGCGGCTACTCTGTAATTGCTCTTATCGACAGTTGCGATGGAATAGCTGTTTTCTTTGGCAGTGGCGACACCCGCAGCATTAAACCCAGCAAAAACCAGCGCAACGGCCAGGCTCATCGAATAGAAAATGCCCACTGTTCTGCCCTTAATCATCATACCCTCCACGAAATCAATAGCGAAAAAAGCTACTTTTTGAAGCTGCGTTTGTTACTTCTTACTACGTTTGTGAAGCATGTGTGAAGAATATGTGATGAAATCACATTTGTAAAGTATTTTTCGATAAAAACTTGCTTTAGTTGAGGCTTGTCAATCTTGCGTTAATTTCCGTTTTTCGATCAGTCGAAAAATGACTGATCCGGCATTGAGCTTTTTGCTTGATCAGAAAGGCGTTTACTGGGACGTTGTTCCAGAGTGACGTAGAAAATTTTGAGGGTCCAGCGGGTTTTGTAACGGTTGAGATTCCGCAACAATTCAGAAAAGAGGGAAAGTATTCCCGGAACCGAGGGGTAAGATAGCCTGAAGGCATGAAACATTGATAGCAATATACAGGTGTTCATCCGTACAGTGCCGTTTCCGATTACATTATCCTGAGGTTAACTCAGGCAGGAACAGAGCCTAATGCAGGTCTGAAATCGTGCTCAGCTTTTGAAGACTGCCACTGGGGGTGAGGGGAGTGTTCTCTTCGAGTTGCGCAGCCATTTGCCGATGCAGGGCTGCTTCCCTCGTATTGGCCTGCGTCTCCTTCTCATACTTGCGTGCCAATGCGTAAGTATGGGCCAGCATGTCCTGGGCTTCTCTACCGTAGAGATAGCTTTTATCCTCATACTGCTCGAGCAGGCGTTTCTGCTCTTGTGCTTTTGCATGCATCTCCACGGCCGCGTTGTCGTAATATCTGGCGACAGCTTCGTGATCACTTCTGGTCACCGCGTTACGCGACGCTGCATCGACATCAAAACTTTCCGCCTCGGCCGTTGCCGGAACGGGAAAGCTCACCGCGACTATAAAGCTGAGCAGGGAGAACGTAGTAGCGATAATTTTATCGATCTTCATCATCACACCTCTTCAGCATTTTGGATAACGGATCAGTCACGTTAACATCCAGCTTCTATGGGTGAAGAATATGTGAATTTCGAAACTTTGTAAACTTGTTTATGTTTTAAGTGTATTTATGATGACATCCGTCAACTTTTGCTGATTTGCCATCGCGTTGTTTTTCTTTCCACATTGCAACAGAACCGGATTATTCGTAATGGTACCTTCTCCTGCTTCTATCGAGTCAATATGCTGAATCAGAACGCTTTCGGCTATTTATATTGCCAGGGTCACTGACTGCGCGCTGGGCATGCTCAGCCCGCGAAGGTCGCGTCTGTAGTTGGAATGTTGGTGCGCAGAGGTTTAAAGGCTATACGACTGAGGAAATCATAGGTCAACACTTTTATGCAACCGGACGAGAGGATTTCCCCAGCCATCGCAGACGGCGTGAAGTTTGGAGTTCAGGCGCCCTTAGTACGTCCGATACAGCGGGAGACATCTCCTTTTTAACGGGCTGAGCGCCGTAGGACGTGGCTTGAGATGCGCGGGTCAATCATCAGCCAGTCCGTGTTCTGGCTTGGCCAGTCCCGCAAAAATGCGGGTGAAAACGCTCATCCGCTCCAACGCGCGAAGCGATTATAGAGCGCCTTGTGCGGGTCGTGGTTTTGGGGAGCGTCCTTCCATTACGGCCGTTCCTTATCACGTAAATAATCCCGCTGAGCACTCGCAGATCGTCCACTTGGGGAACCCCATGGGACAAGGGAAAATGAGGCTTTATAAGGTTGAACTACTCGGAAAACTTTAGATTTCGGAGTCTAAGGGTTTGATCGTACGGCTACTCCTTCTTCATCGCATGTCCGCCGAATTGATTGCGGAGCGCCGATAGCAGCTTGTCGGAGAACGAATCAGAATCCCGTGATTGCAATCGTTGCAACAACGACAAGGTAATGACAGGCGCGGCGACGTTCAGGTCTATCGCCTCGGCTACCGTCCAGCGTCCCTCTCCGGAATCGGCAACATAGGGTGCAATGCCTTCAAGACCCGGGTTTTTTTCCAGGGCAGCAGCGGTCAGATCGAGCAGCCAGGATTGAATCACGCTGCCGTAGCGCCAGATTTCCGCAACCTGATGCAAGTCCAGCTTGAATTCTTCCTTATGGTGCATGATCGCAAAACCTTCGCCGTAGGCCTGCATTATTCCGTACTCGATGCCATTGTGGATCATTTTGGTAAAATGACCGGCCCCGCACGGACCAACGTGACCCCATCCTTTATTTGGGCCGGGAGCAAGAGTTTCAAAGAGGGGTTCCAGGTGTGACACCACGCCATCGTCGCCGCCCACCATCATACTGTAGCCGTTTTCAAGGCCCCAGACACCGCCGCTGGTGCCCACGTCTACATAGTGAATCTGACGTGCCCTGAGCGTTTCCGCCCGGCGCAGAGTATCCTTGTAATCCGAGTTTCCGCCATCGATGATAACGTCATCAGCCTCCAGCAGCGGCATCAAGATGCCGATGGTTTCATCCACCGGTTTTCCTGACGGAATCATCAGCCAGATGATGCGTTGTGGCTTCAATTTGCTAACCAGATCCTCCACCGAGGAGGCGGCGACGAGGCCTTTTTCTTCCAACTGCTTCATGGTATCAGTGCTGCGGGCGTAACCCGACACCTGGTGTCCCGCCTGCAGCAGCCGTTGCGACATCGCGCCTCCCATTCGCCCCAATCCAATCATTCCCAGTTCCATGATCCCTCCCTTGGCAATTGTTCTCTGTTGAATAATAATCTTGGACCGGTTCAGGCTGTCTGGTCGCTGGTAGTGAGAATTTCCTGGCGCTTTTTCCTCAGTGAGGCAAGAAGCTTGTCATAGGATGCGGCGAACGAATCGACTCCGTCATTTTGAAGTTTTTCGGTAACTGCATTGAGATCGATCCCCAGCTCCTTAAGCTGGGCCACGTCGGCCTCAGCTTGTGCCAGTCCTTTTCCAAGGGTTTTGCTAGTCCGCCCGTGATCCCGGAATGCTTCCAGCGTTTTGAGTGGCATCGTATTGACGGTGTCGGGGCCGACCAATTCCTCGACGTACAACACATCCGAATATGCAGGATTTTTTGTGCTGGTGCTGGCCCATAATGGCCGCTGGGCGTGTATACCTTTTTTGCGCCAGGAATCAAATGGCTCTCCGTAAAATATCTCACGGAAGCGTTGATAGGCAAGTTTGGCATTGGCAATGGCAATTTTCCCGCGCAAGGCGAGCGCTTCCTGGGTGCCGATCCTTTCCAGCATGGGATCGATTATGTTATCCACCCGGCTGACAAAAAAAGAGGCGACCGAAACGGGCCATATCTTGTTTCCGCCGGGCGAATAAGCATCACGGCGTTCAAGCCCCGTAATGTATGCATGTGCCACGGCCTCATAGTGGCGCAGGGAGAACATCAGGGTGACATTGACGTTGATGCCTTCGCTTATCAGTTGCTCAATTGCTGGAATTCCCTCGGGAGTAGCGGGGATTTTAATCATGAGATTGGGCCGCTCCACGGCTTGCCATAAGCGCTTGGCTTCTGCGATACTGCCTCCGGTATCGCGTGCCAGGTGGGGTGATACCTCCAGGCTGACGTACCCGTCCCCACCATGGGTTTCATCATATACGGACCGCAACACATCTGCGGCCATGCGAATATCCTCGATAGCCAGCGCATCGAACAGGGCCTTTTCGGTTTGTTTTTCATTGGTTCGCAATAGCTGGCGCAGCGCGTTGTCGTAAGCATCGCTGTGCCCGATCGCCTGCTCGAAAATAGTGGGATTGCTTGTCAGGCCATGCAGCTTGTCTCCGGTTACCAGGCGCTGCAGTTGCCCGCTCTTGATGAGGTCGCGACTGATCGAATCCAGCCAGACGGCTTGTCCGCATTGCAATAGCTGTTCCAATGGGTTCATGTATTGTCCTCCGAAAGCGTAGCGCCGCTACAGTGAGCGGCGGAGTGGATGACGTCATGGATTCGGAAATCAGTATTCCATGACTGGAGCGCTAATCCTGCTATTTTTTGCGTGCGTGCAGGGGTTGTAGCGAGTACCCCAAGTAAAGACCCCAAGTAAAGCACAAAATTAGGACAACGCAATTGCTTCACCATTCAAATTTATTTTCGGCACAAGCTGTTGGAGAACCGACGTATAGAAAAAGATAATGTCAAAAGTGATTTTTCCATTCCCGGATGGCGGCAAATACGCTGACACGGTCGTTTAACGGTTTCCCCGCATGGTTGCTGGCGCTTTCGATGACTTCCGCTTCAGTACAGCGCAGGAACGGATTGGTCGCTTTTTCCAGCGCAATGGTGGAGGGCAGGGTGGGCAGGCCTTCGTTACGCAATTTTTCGGCTTCCACTTCGCGCTTCGCCAATGCTTGATTGCCAGGTTCGACTGTCCTTGCGAAGCGGATATTGCTGAGCGTGTATTCATGGCCGCAATAGATCAGCGTATCCTTGGGCAAATCCGCCAGTTTTTTCAGGGAGTCGACCATTTGCTGCGCTGTACCTTCGAACAATCGTCCGCACCCGCAGCCAAACAGGGTGTCACCACAAAAGAGCATGTTTGCGCCATAATAGGCGATGTGGCCGGAGGTGTGACCAGGGATATCGAGCACGCGGAAGCTGAGTGAGAATTCCGGAAGATATACACAGCCTTCTTCGTTTTCTATATCACTGCATTCCTTGAGACGATGGGTGAGCGTCGGAATCGATTCTTTCGCCGGCCCAAAGACGGGTACGGCAAATTCCCGCAACAGTTCAGCATTTCCGCCGACGTGATCGGGATGGTGATGAGTATTGAGAATGGCGATGAGCTTCAGCTTTTCGCGGCTCAGATAATCCAGGACAGGGGACGCATCGCCAGGATCTATAACGGCAGCATGATAATGATCGCGGATGAGCCAGATGTAATTGTCCTTGAAAGCGTGAATCGGAACGATATTGGGAGTAGTAGTCATGATAGGCGCTATTCAGGTGTTTTGAGGCGGCTAGCAGCCGGCGGAGGTGCCGAAGGGTGAGCAACAGGTCAGGCAGATGGATATTTCTGCTGATTCATGAGCTGAGCGATTTTACATGATCGAGTCATAGCACTCCTGGTTGAACGCCAGTTGACGTTAAATATGCAAACCAAAAGTATAGTCGAGTGGTTTGAAACTTGCCTGGGCCAGTATCTGCTGGAACGGGAGCAGAAATATTTCGATAAGGCGGTGGCAAACGTGTTCGGTTACAACGCGGTGCAGGTCGGGTTTCCGCAATACGATTTCCTGCGCACGAACCGTATGCCACTCAAGTTTTGTGCGGCCCCTGAAAAAGGAGCCGACGTTCTTGCCGCTCCTGACTTTCTGCCGATCGAGACGAATAGCACCGACCTCGTGCTTATGCCCCATATGCTCGAATTCAGTTCCAATCCTCATCAGATACTCCGTGAGGTGCAGCGGGTATTGATGCCGGAAGGTAATCTTATTGTTTCCGGTTTCAATCCACGCAGCCTCTGGGGCATAAGAGGCTTGTTCGGCTCGCCGCGGGAGGGGGGTTTTCCGTGGCGGGGCAATTTTATCGCGTTGCCGCGGCTCAAGGACTGGCTGACATTATTGGATTTTGAAATCACGGAAGACCGCCAATGCTGCTACGCACCCCCATTCAGTCAGGAGAAATGGCTGACGCGTTTTCATTTCATGGAAGAGGCAGGAGAGCGCTTGGGGCGCTTCTCCGGGGGTGTCTATTTCCTCACCGCAGTCAAGCGTGTTCATGGCATGCGCGTTATCAAGCCTGAATGGAAAGAAGTGCGGGCGAGGAAAAGAGCAATGTCGCCGATTGCACGCAAGATCAAAGGCACAGCCGCCACGAATGAGCCGCCCAAGGCTGCACGCATTGGAACTTTACCGCAAGGCGAGAAGTGAAAGCGAAACTTGCCGAGGTAGTCGAAATATTTACCGATGGAGCCTGCAAAGGGAATCCGGGGGTGGGCGGGTGGGGCGCCTTGCTGCAATACAACGGGCATAGACGCGAATTATTCGGTGGAGAGAAAATGACCACCAATAATCGTATGGAGTTGCTCGCTGTCATCCGAGCGCTGGAAGCGCTGACCAAGCCATGTGAAGTACGCTTGCACACCGACTCATTGTATGTACAGAAGGGTATCAGCGAGTGGATACACGCCTGGAAAAAGCGCGATTGGCGTACCGCCGACAAAAAGCCGGTAAAAAATGATGATTTGTGGAGAGAACTCGATCTGCTGACGCAGCGCCACAAAATAGAATGGTTATGGGTGCGGGGGCATTCGGGCCATGATGGCAACGAATATGCCGATATGCTGGCCAACCGGGGCGTGCAGACGGCTCTGCGGGGTGTTTCCGCAAATTAGACGGGTAGCCATCCCCATCAATCTTCTGAAAGTCATTCAACCGGGAGTGATTTTCTGTAAGACAAAGAGGGAAGAGTTAAACCGGAGTAATTATCCGCAATACAAGAGAAGGGCTGGTTGATGCGTCAGATTTTCATAGATACGGAAACGACGGGACTCGAGCCTAAACTGGGTCATCGAATTATCGAAATCGGGGCGGTGGAGATGATGAGCCGGCGATTGACAGGTCGCCGCTTCCATCATTATCTCAACCCGGAACGCGAGATCGAGGAGGGCGCCTTGCAGGTGCATGGGATAACCAGCGAATTTCTTCTGGACAAGCGAAAATTCGCTGACGTGGTGCATGAGTTGCTCGAGTTCATCGATGGCGCCGAGCTGATCATGCACAATGCAGCGTTCGACGTCGCATTCCTTGACCATGAGCTGGGGCTTGCCAACTTGCCGGCTCTCTGCGAATGCTGCCACTCGGTGACCGATACCCTGAAAATGGCGAAAGAGCTGTTTCCCGGTAAAAGGAACAGCCTGGATGCGTTGTGTGAGCGGTACGAGGTGGATAACTCACGGCGCGCGCTGCACGGTGCGCTGCTGGATGCGGAACTGCTCGCGGAAGTTTATCTTGCCATGACGCGCGGGCAGGAGAGCCTGCTCATGGAACTCGAAGCACCATCTCCGCTTGATCTCGATATCAGCCTGCATGATTTGCAACTGGTCGTCCTGCCTGCCAGTGCCGAAGAACTGGAAGCGCACGCCCGTCAACTGGAAATGATCGAAAAGGAAAGCAAGGGTAAATGCCTGTGGATGCGGCTCGATCCGGCAGAAGTGTAGGGCCCTGATTCAAGGCAACCGTGGCTACGGCGAAACAAAAAGGAAATAAACCGGATTCGGGAAGCAAGTCAGTTCTGCCGAACGATAAACGGATCGTCAGGCATAGCTGATGTGCCCGCGCCATGAACCTGCCGAGGCCTGCTCCTGCTAATCTGGAAAACATTCCATCAAAAAAGCTCAAGCTGGTCGTTTGGTTTTTGCTCTCCGGTTTTTGCTTTCCAATCCTTTCCCTTCGATTTTTCGCTCATGGGTGATTGGAGAGCTACTGGATTGACAGAAGGCGCACGGAAACGCGAGCTGTCCAGTCCTGTGAATCGGTGCGAATGCGCACTGAGCCCAAGGCGTTTCACCGTTTTGTCGAATCGCTGCCGAATCAGGTCGGCCCAGATGCCCTCGCCGCGCATGCGCCTGCCGAAGCTCGAATCGTAATCCTTGCCACCCCTGATGTCGCGCACCCGGTTCATGACCCGGGCAGCGCGATCAGGAAAATGTGCTTCCAGCCACTGCCTGAACAGGGGGCTGATCTCCCACGGCAGGCGCAACATGACATAGCCTGCATTGATTGCTCCGGCTTCTGCTGCTGCCGTCAGTACTCGCTCCAGATCGGGCTCGGTGACAAACGGAATCACCGGTGCAACGCTGACGCCGACCGGAATTCCGGCATCCGTCAGCGTGCGAATCGTCCGTAGACGGCGTGCCGGAGCGGTTGCCCGCGGTTCGAGCGTGCGCGCAACCGCGGGATCGAGAGTGGTGATTGTCACCGCGGCCACAGCCAATCGTCTTGAAGCCATATCGGAGAGCAAATCCATGTCGCGTTCCATCAGCGATGACTTGGAAATCAAGGCAACCGGATGTTCGCACTCACGTAGCACTTCCAGCACGCGCCGTGTCAACCGCAAGTCGCGCTCGCAGGGCTGATATGCGTCCGTATTGACGCCGAGCGCGATGGGTTCCGGCACATATGATTGTTTTGCCAGCTCCCGTCTCAAAAGCTCCGGTGCATTGATCTTGGCGAATATTTTGCTTTCGAAATCCAGCCCGGGCGACAAACCCAGGTAACTGTGAGTGGGACGCGCGAAACAGTAGATGCAACCATGTTCGCATCCGCGATAAGGATTGAGCGAAATACTGAACGGCACATCCGGCGACTGATTGCGGCTTAGTATGGTTTTGGCATGTTCCTCGATGATCTGGGTCTTCCATGTCGAGCTTGTGTCCGGCTCGTCATCTTCTGTCTTGTCTCTGTCGGCGGTTCCGATGAGACCGTCATTTCCCCAGCCATCATCGATGGTTTGACGCGTCCATTGCTCGTACCGCCCCTGGAGATTGGATACCGCTCCTCTTCCTTTCTTTGCTTTCAAGGTCGGCTGCACGAATGGCGGCTCGGCTTCCATGGGTGAATCAGCGTCGGACATGGGAGTGCATTAGAAATAGACGTTGTATGGCCATGGCTGGAAGCGATGAAATCAGGCTCGGTCCCCAGGCTTACATTATTCGCTTGTGTTTGGCTTGTCGCTTCCGAGGAGCATCGATTTCAGTCCGAGATAGCGTGGGGGCGGCTCGGGGATAGGCTCGGGAGTGAGTTTTGCCAGTTCTTCTTCCAGTTGCGTAGTTCGCTGCTCCAGGGCAGCCTTGTCTTCCTCCAGTTTGCTCACCTGCCTGCGCAGACGGGCACTCACCCATTGATTTTTGATTAGGCTGGGCCATGACAACAAGACAGAAATGGTTGCTCCTATGCCTGCCGCAATGACCAGCATCATGGCGAGCGAACTGTCGAAGCTCCATATGCCAAACGCGACCGTCACCATCGTGTCGTTTTGCAGAGCGAATGCTATGGAAATAATGGCGAGGGCTAGGGCGAATATTAAATAATATTGCATGATCTTCTCCCGCAATGGTTGGCCACGGATTGGCGGAAACAGGAATAAGCTTAACACTAAACATATTATGACGAGAAAACCAGTCCATCATTTACGCAATCCCTGAATTTCTTCACGCAGCGCCGCGATCTCCGCCCGAAGCCCAGAGATGGATTCAGCTCCAGCAATCTCCGTATCGGGATTTTCGGCATCCCGTCCCACGAAAAAAGTAGCCAATGTTGCGGTGACATAACCGAACATGGCAAAGCTGTACAGCGCAAGAAAAAAGCATAACACCCGTCCTTCCGCGGTCTGCGGCCAATACTCCGAGCCCATCGTAGTCATGATCATGGCTGTCCACCACACAGCGGCGCCATAGCTATGCAGGCCACCCTCCGGATTATTGTTCGGGTTATTCTCGAAACCATACATTCCTGCTGCTCCGGCGAAGGTAACGATCAGTGTCAGCAAGAGGACGTAACCAAAGCCTCGCCTGCGCATCGTGGCGCCCAGGGCACGCATGCCCCGGTTGACGCTGCTCAACACCCGCAGCAACCTCAGACCCCGCGACATTCCCGCGATCCTGCCGAGGCGCGCAAGCCGCACCACGCGAACGAGCCGGAGGGCGCGTAACGCAGGCGCTATAAGGGCGATGCCGCTGAGCCAGTTCTTTTTAAGATAGTCCAGTTTTTCCGGCGCCAGCCAAAACTCCAAAATAAAATCGAGAATAAAAATTACCCAGATGATGTAGCCCACGGATTCAACCAGAGGGTTGAGTCCCCAGACAATCTCCACCACTATCAATGCAAGCCATATGAAAGCGAGCACCAGCATGGGTATCTCCAGCCACTCCTGCAGCTGTTGCAGAAGCGTGCGACGCTCGTCCACTATCCTGTCCTGCAAGGGGAACGATTGTTCATTCATGTCATAATTCTCCTCGAAGCCAATCCACGTTCTATATCCATGCTATCTTTGAAGAAGGAAGCCGAAATCGTTGCTGATAGCCTTTCCCTTCTTAATTTAAACACAATGGTTACCAGCTAAGCGTGCGGCGGCATGGAATGCCGTCGGTTGAGCAAAATGCCGAAAGAGGGTCGTAAGATGCGCTCTCTGACTCCTGATATTCATACGGGATTATCCTGCAACATGAAACCTGTCATTCTTGCACTGCTGCTTTTTTCAGGAGCGACAGACTTGGTGCACGCGCAGGCTGTGCCGGGTGTTCCCGGGAAATCGGATATTAAGCCCGATCCCAGAGTGGCAGAGCTTGAGATGGCTTTGAATCACCTGAGCCAGGAACAACAGACTGTTTACCAGCAATTCCAGATGATTCAGGAATTGCGGCGCAACGAAATACAGGATAGCCAACCACTCACCGTGCAAGGGTACCTGACAATGGGTGGGGTGAAGGATGCGCCGCCGACAAATTATGATGACAATATCAGGTTGCAGCGCGAGCGCACGGAACGCATCCAGCAATACACCCGCGACTTGAACCAGTTCTATGCACGCTATTCCGAACTGGGAAATCAGAAGAGAGCACTCCTGGACCAGCTCACGGAACTGGTCCAACAGGCGCAGGCGGACCGCTAGCTTCCCCGCGCAGCGCCGCGTTCGATCGGAGGCTAACCAGGGATATTTCATCGCTATTCCGTTTGATCGCGGGTATTACAAGCAACCATTTGTCGAATTGGTGCCTGGGTACCGTAAGCAACAAAAGGTCGGACGAACTGGAAACATACATGAACCGATGTCCGTTTGAAGCGGTGCGATGCATCAGTGGGGGAATACTTCGACTGCCCCCGCCTGACGTGGAAATAATCGAGTTTGTGGTCGTCGCAATGGTGAGATCTGTCAGCGGCGAAGGTTGTGTTAAATCCGGCTGAGGGGGCGTTTTCACCCAGAGGGACGGGAGAAGCGCCCGTAATCACACAAATCATGCAATTGGAAATTCTGGACTGGGAAAGTGTTCTGGCTGCGGATGCAGCGACCGTAGGCGGCAAAGCATGGCATCTGGCGCGATTGAAGCAATTGGGTCTGCCGGTGCCGGAAGGACTGGTTATCCCGGCGGGATGGGGACGCTTGCATGACGATGAGGCGGTCCCTCCAGCGATCCCGCTCGAATTGTCGGCAGCATTGCAAAAGGCTCTTGCCACCCGCGGGTGGTTGAATCGGCCGCTGGCAGTACGCTCTTCGGCTGCCGGTGAAGACTCAGCCACGGCCTCGTTCGCAGGTATTTACCGTACTTGCCTGAATGTATGCGGTATCGAACAGGTACAGCTCGCGGTCCGGGAAGTGTGGGCCTCGTTATCTTCTCCCACCGCTATCGCTTATCGTCAAAGATTGAACCCGGGCGCATCCATGCCAGGCATGGCAGTAGTCGTCATGCCGCTGCTGCCTGCCGTTGCTTCCGGCATCGCCTTCACCTGCGACCCGATTACCGGCCGTGACGATAGGCTCGTCATCCACGCGCAATGGGGGTTGGGCGAATCGCTGGTCGGGGGACAGGCAACGGGCGATGAATATGTTTTTGGTGAAGATTTGCTCGATGATCACTGGATATTACTGCACGAGCAGATCGGCAGTAAGGCGACCAAGGCAGTCGCTCGACCGGAAGGCGGAACAGCAATGGTTCCGACATCCGCAGTCGAAGCAACGGGATCCGTTCTTTCGGCCGCTCAGGCGCTGGCCCTGGCTGAACTGTTGCGCGACGCGGCGGTGGCCCTGGACTTCACCCATCCATTCTACGATCTGGAATGGGTATGGGACGGTGAACAGTTCTGGTTGACCCAGGCTCGGCCAGTCACTGCCCGACCCCGTTACACCTATCCCGCATTGCAAACGCAACCCGCCTACTGGACACGTGGCAACACCTGCGAAGTAGTTCCCGAGCCGCTGTCACCGATTGATTGGTGCAATGCGCGCAAACTCGTTAACGAACTGCTCACCCAGGGCTACATTCTGGCGGGTTATCCATTGCTGCCAGGATTGCAGCGTGCGGGACTGTTTCATGGCCGGCTTTATTTACAGCTTTCCTTGTTGCAGTGGGAAGTTTTCGATGCATTAGGAGTGATTCCCCAGCTGACGAATTCGCTGATTGGCGGCAGGCAGCCGGAAATTACGCTGCCGAGCGCAAGTCCTGTCGATGGTTTTGCGCGCTTGCGAAGGGTCGTCCGTTATATGCTACGCTCTCCAGCCCAGCGCCGCCGGGGCCAGTGCGCCATGGAGCGCGCCATGGCCGAGGCGGTTCAGTGGCGCAAGCAGCCGCTTCCTGAGGATGTGGCAGGGTTGCGAGCCGAAATTCTCCGTCATTTTCACGTCGCCCGCAGCGCAGCCGATTTGTTTTTCTTGCAGGGCTCAGGGGGCGGAAGCTTGGCAATGCTCGTCGACCAGCTGGATAAGTGCTTTCCGGGTGAAGGATATGCATTGGCTACCGCCTTGCTCGCCGGTGGAGAGCCGAGCGTTACCGCACGCCAGTCATATGAATTGATGGCGCTGGCGCGTTTGTGGGGGGAAAGCATTCGGCAGGAAAGAGTGGAAGCTTCCAGTGATCATGGGCATTCAGAAAATCCCAGGTTTCAGGATGCCTTCAATGAGTTTCTTGAGCGTTACGGGCATCGGGGATTGTATGAAAGTTATTTCCGGAATCCGAGATGGCGGGAGGCGCCGGAATATTTACTATCGCAACTGGGGCAACTGGCCGAAGTGGATGAGGCGGCGTTGCAGGCTCGTCAGAAAGCGGCGGTGACTGAAGCGCTGGTACGTATCCGATCCGGTGTACCGTTCTGGAAACGCGCATTTATCCTGAAATTGGCAAAGGCAGCGACGCAGGAATGCAACCAGCGTGAAGCCGCACGCAGCGCCCTGACTGCACTGATGGAGCCCGGGCGCCGTCTGCTGCTCGCAGCCGGTTGCTATCTGGTTGAACAGGGAGTGCTGGTGCGGGAAGCGGATATTTTTCAACTCATGCTCTCCGAGATATTGCGTGTGCTGGATGGAGATATCCCCGAGACTGGAGTAAAGGCTCGCGTGAGCGAGCGGAAGAGGCTTTTCGAACAATGGTCGCAGGAAACGGCACCGGATGTTCTGGTCGAGGCATCGAGGCATTCACGGCAGGGTTGGCAGGCAAATGAGTCCGCCGCAGCCTCAGTCACAGCCTCAAATAACTCACGCCGCTACCAGGGCATACCGACCGGCACAGGCTTGGCGAGAGGTAAAGTTCGCCTTTTGCTCCACCCATCCGACGGCTACAAATTGCAGAAGGGCGATATTCTGGTTGCTCCCTCCACCGATCCCGGCTGGACGCCTCTTTTCCTCAGGGCAGCAGGATTGGTTGTAGAGACGGGCGGTTATCTCTCCCACGGGGCCATCGTTGCCCGTGAGTTTGCTATTCCTGCGGTCGTTAACCTGACGGGGGTGTTGGCCGAACTGAAGGATGGGGATATGGTGGAAGTCGATGGCATGAGTGGCGGGGTGACGTTGCTTGAACGAAATGGACAGTAACGGACCGCTTTGGCTAAAGGAGAAAAATAATCCGAATCAGCGACCGAATCACTTACCTATTGCAGCCAGGCAATATGACTGACTTGACAGTAACGATATAAACGACTAGCGTTTCAATCAGTTGCCGAGCCATGACAATCCCATCCACTTTGTTGGTTCCTGTTTTTGCGTGATGCCAGCGGGCACCCTTATATCATGGGAGATATGCCTGATTCCGGTTCACTTGAAACAGAGGAGTGGGTTGATCCGTTGGTTGTTGCGCTGCGGCCTCCTGATTGATATCCCGCGATAGCGCCACTTTCACGCAAAAAAATTGCAACTCCATGATATCTGGCGTCGATTCGGAACTCCTGCTCTGGGACGCTTCTGAAAATCCCCCACGGCTGAATGTGCGTGGCAACTGGACGCTCGAAAACTATGCCGCGCTGGGCGAGCAGATCGCCTTGCTCCGGCATCGCTCACGAGGTCTCGCCGCAGCAGGGCGCAACGTAGATCTGGGCGGGCTTGCGGCGCTGGATACCGCGGGAGCCGCGCGCCTTTACGAACTGCTCGGCGCAGAACTTGCCGGAGAGCTTGCCGCTTCCGATGCGCTGAGCCGCGAACGGAGCGCGCTGCTGCTGATGGTGGCCAAGGCGATGGAGGCTGCCGGGAAGGTATCCCAAAGGCGGCAGCGGGGTGCCTTTATCGAAATATTCGGTCACGCCGGAGTTGCGCTGGAAATCTTCCGGCAGCAAATCCTGGCCTTGCTCGGCTTCATGGGTTTCACACTCGATGCGCTGGCCCGCGGCCTGCTGCATCCGAAACGCTGGCGCCTCACATCGATCGTGGCGCAAATCCACGAAACCGGCCTAAATGCGGTACCCATCATCGCTCTGCTCAATTTCATGGTGGGCGCCGTAATCGCCTTTCTGGGGGCAACCGTGCTGGCCAATTTCGGGGCAAGCATCTACACCGTCAATCTCGTGACGTTCGCCTTCCTGCGGGAGCTGGGCGTCCTGCTTACCGCCATCCTCATGGCTGGCCGCACAGCGAGCACGTTCACCGCTCAGCTCGGTTCCATGAAGATCAACGAGGAGATCGACGCAACCCGCGTCCTGGGCCTGAACCCCGTCAACCTGCTGGTGCTGCCGCGCGTGCTGGCATTGTTCGTATCCCTGCCTATCCTCACTTTCGTGGGGATGATTTCGGGAATCCTGGGGGGTGCGCTCGTGTGCGCTCTGCAACTGGATATTTCACTGGCAATGTTCCTCACCATTTTTCAGGATCAGATCGAGCTGCGGCATTTTCTGGTGGGCATGTCCAAGGCGCCCGTATTCGCCTTCGTGATCGGAGTCATAGGCTGCCTCGAAGGACTCAAGGTCAGCGGCAGCGCACTATCCGTGGGACAGCACACGACAGCCAGTGTGGTACATTCCATATTCGTCGTCATTTTTCTGGACGCAATGGCGGCCCTGTTTTTCATGGAGATGGGATGGTAACGGACGAGGCGCTGTTTCCGCAGAAAGCCGCCCGGACGAGCCCTGACAGCCAGGCAACGGGTTCCTCGGCGCAGAGCGGTGGAGCGATCATCCAGGTACGGGGCCTGACTAACCGTTTTGGCAGGCAACTTGTGCACGACAAGCTGGACCTCGACGTCCATCGCGGCGAGATCCTCGGCGTCATCGGTGGATCGGGCTCGGGCAAATCGGTCCTGTTGCGCTCCATCGTGGGTCTGCAAACTCCCGCTGCGGGCAGCGTGCGTATTCTCGGCACGGATCTGCTCCAGCTCGCGCCCGAGCGGCGTGCGCCACTGGAGCAGCGCTTCGGGGTGCTGTTCCAGCGTGGGGCGTTGTTTTCCTCTTTGACCGTCGTGGAAAACATCGCGCTCCCACTCATCGAAAATGCCGGCCTCACCCGGGCCGATGCAGAGCACCTGGCGATCGTGAAGCTGGCACTCGCCGGCCTGCCGGCGAATGCAGCCGCAAAATATCCGTCCTCCCTATCGGGCGGCATGATCAAGCGGGCGGGATTGGCGCGCGCGCTGGCGCTGGACCCCGACATCCTTTTTCTCGACGAACCCACGGCAGGGCTGGATCCTATCGGGGCGGCGGAATTCGATGAGCTAATCCTCACCTTGCGCGATGCGCTGGGCCTCACGGTTTTTATTGTGACCCACGACCTCGATACGCTCTATACGATCTGCGACCGCGTTGCAGTGTTGTCGCAGAAACGCGTTCTCGCGGCAGGCCCGCTCGAAACGGTCGAAGCCGTCGAGGACGAATGGGTGCAGGAGTATTTTCACGGACCGCGCGGACGCGCCGCCAGTCATGCGGCGGAGATGGGCGGTACGATGGGCGGGGCTAAAGAGATAAGGAGATAACTGATGGAACCGCGTGCGCACCATGTACTGATCGGATTCTTTACCGTTATGACGGTAACGGCTGCACTGCTGTTCACTCTGTGGCTGAGCAAGGCTCCGGGCGACTCCGTGCAGCGCTACTACACTGTGGTCTTCAATGAAGCAGTCAGGGGGCTCTCCATAGGTAGCCCCGTTCAGTACAGCGGCATCACGGTCGGTGACGTGGTCAATCTCGCGCTGGATCCGCAGGATCCCCGCAACGTGATCGCGCGGGTGCGCGTGCAGGGCAGCACGCCGATCAAGGAGGATACCCAGGCACGACTCGCACTGACAGGCATCACCGGCAATTCGGTGATCGAATTCAGCGGCGGGTCTCCCGACAGCCCCGACCTCGTGGCAAAGGATGACCACAAGGACCCGGTCATCGTGGCCACCCCATCGCCCATCGCCAAGCTGCTGGAGCACAGCGACAACATGATGGCCGATGTCACCCAGCTGGTGATGCGGGCCAAGGAGATCCTTTCTCAAGAAAATGCCAAGCGGCTGAGCAGGACGCTGGAGAACCTAGAGCAGACTACTGCAGTGATCGCCAGCCAGAACGATAGCGTGCGGGGAATCGTGGGTGAACTGGCCACTGCCAGCGCACAGGCGAACTCCGCATTGCGGGAGGCTACGCAACTGATGGCGGCAACGAATACGCTCGTGAGCGAGAAGGGCGTTCCAACTCTTGGCAACCTCGATCGCGCCACAGCTTCCCTGGCGAAAGTCAGCGCGTCGGTCGATCAGTTGCTGCTGGAGAATCGGGCCGCGTTGAGCGGGGGCATGCAGGGCATGAACGAACTGGGACCTGCCCTCCAGGAACTACGCAATACCATGTCTGCACTGGCAAGAACCGTACGTCGTCTCGATGAGAATCCTGCTGCCTACCTTACGGGGCGGGAAAAAATCGAGGAGCTTGAACCATGAACCCAATTCCTGGCGCAAGCCATTTCCATCCGCGACTGCCCGGCCGTTCCGGGATAGCGGCCATGCTTCTCTTGGTATCCTCATGCTCGATATTGCCTGCAACCGAAAATCTGGAAATTTATCAATTGCCTGCTGCCGAGTTTGCTCCCCGTTCCTCCGGTAGTCCCTTGCCCTGGACGCTGCGCCTTGCAACGCCCCACAGCAACTACATCACGGATAGTCCACGGGTACTGGCGCTGCGCCAGGGTAGCCAACTCAGTTCTTACAAGGGCATCCGCTGGAGCGACCCCGTGCCGGTTCTGCTTCGCAACCGACTGGCTGGGGCTTTCCGGGCAGATGGCAGGTTCAATTCCATCATTAACGGCAACAACAATAATCTTATTGCCAATCTGGAGCTTGGCGGTGACCTGAGTGCGTTCCAGGTTGAGTATACAAATGATGGACCGCAGGCCACCATATATTTTTATGCCACTCTGTCGCAGCCGCTGCGCAACCGCATCGTAGCAGTGCGCCGCTTTGAAGTCGGCGAACCCGTGCAGAGCCGGGGGACATCAGGAATCATCACGGCTTTTGGGGTTGCGGCGGACAGATTCGCTGCGGAGATCGTCGATTGGACAGTACAGCAGGGGATAGTCCTGCAAACCGAGGCAAAAGAATGAGTCTATGAATCAAACAATGAAACTTCCAAACACCAGGAAGCAGTTCTAATGACTACCTACTGGTTAATGTATTGGAGTCCAATAGCCCGTTAGCCCCGATCAAACAAGGATAACAACACAGGGACATTCTACCCTGTCACCTGGAAGTGTCCTCTGGATTCTCTGGCGGAGCCCGTTTTGCGTCTCCCATGGCCTTGAGGTAGGCAATGATCTCAGTCGCAACCTTTTCCCTGTTGGAAATTTCTTCCGCAAGCGCGGGCATGGGCGTGTTATATCGAATGGTCTGGGGAGCCAATATCCAGCGCTTGAGGTATTCGGGCTTGATGTACTCCACTACACTTTCCGGATAGTTGAGTTCCGGCGCCTTCCCACCCCCATCCCCATTTATCGTGTGGCATGCCACGCAATGTGTGCGGAAATGATCAAATCCCCGCCGCGCTTGTTCCGAAGATGCGGCCGATGGAAGCATGTTCGGAAACGGCTCTTTCATTTTGAGGTCGATAGTCTTGATCTGGTAGGGCATATCAGATATCCAGGTCTCGAGCAACTCCTTTGAGCCGATATTATCCCAAACCAGGTAGAGCGGGCCGAGCGTCGCGACCTCGTTGTTCTGCAACTTGTTGGTCAACGTGAATAATCCCCCATCCCCGTTGGCAAAGGCAAAGTAGCCTTCATGACGGAGGAATTTTTTTACCGGCACACTTGGTTTGAATCCGTCGAGAGCAGTAAAGATAATTTCCCGCGCTTTTTCCCAATCCTTTCCAAATACCTTATCGAATACCGCCCTTGCCGGAAGTACTCGATAGACCCAGTTTCGTCGCTCATGCGGCTCGAACACCTCGAGCGACCGCTCGGGGGCGAGAGCGCGAAGATCATCCACGGACATAGTCTTGACGACTTTGCCTTCTTTTTTGAACTCCACCTTATCGGGATTTGCCGCAAACGATGCAACAGGGAAGGAAAGCGCAAGAAAACCTGCGACTAGCAAGAGATATTGCATAATTCTTTGAATACACATATGCATGGCAGTGAGATGGATTGAAAGTGTTATACCTCTTAACCCGTTGCCAGGCAAACGTCTTTTTCCTGAAGCCGGATTCTTCTTATCCGCGGAATCCCGCACACCTGGCTGCCGCACGCCAGCGGTTGTCCGCCGGCTGGGAGTTGCTACGGTATTCGTTGTTTCGCCTGACCGATGCGATACGGTAGCATCATTTGATTGTCTTCGTGTTCGAGGATGTGGCAATGCCAGACGTATTGTCCTTCTCTGATGAAGGTCATGCGCACGCGCGTAACTTGGCTGGGGTAGGCAATAACCGTATCCTTGCGCCCCAACTCCCAAGGTTCGGGGGATACAGGAGACGATCCCGCTTCCAGCTGGACTGTCCCGCTTTCTTCATTTACAAGTATGGCCTGTCTGTTGACCAATTCGAAGGATACGGCGTGGACATGCATGGGATGCGCATCTTCCGTCATATTGTAGAACTCCCAGATTTCCGTTGTCCCCACTGCCGGGTTCTGAGTAACGGGATCCTTCCATCCACGGGCGATGCAGGCCGCCGGACCCGCTCCCGGGTCGCCCAGAACGATACCTAAAAAGGCGGCGGCGGGGGATTCGTCGAAGCTTGAGGATTCCTTTTCCAGCAGCGCCAGGCGACGGATAAATGTCTCTCGCGGGAGGGGAGGAGTATTCGGAAGCAGCAGGTATTGCGGCGGCGTCGAACGGTCCTCCTCTTGAGCGAGAGTCACGTGAAACTGCATGATCAGCCCGCTAGAGCGAGGGTCCGCCATTTGAAAATCGGTGCCCGGCACTCCTCCCCCAAAGGGTTCATCCGGACCGATATTTTTCAGTACATGTCGTCCGATGGGCACCCGAGTGAAATCGACGATCACATCCGCCCGCTCGGAAGGCCCCAGGAGAATGCGGTTTGCATTCACTGCTGTCATGTTTGCCGGCGCCGGAAGAAAACCGCTGTCGCCACCTATCATCCAGACCTCGATACCGGGAATGCTGTTAAAGTCGAGAATGAGAAAACGCGAGTTGCAGGCGTTCAACAGCCGATACCGGTAACGGGCCTGCTCAACTGTCTGGAAGGGCCATGTATTTCCGTTTACCACCATCATATTGGCGAAAAACTCCGGGTTCCAGATGGGCGGAATATCGGTGTCAGGAATGAATGGCCCCGGGATCCCGTCAAAAAAGGCCCTCGAATGAGGATAGAAGAGAGAGCCGTCGATATTGAATGACCGGTCCTGTATCATGAGGGGAATTTCACGGATATTCCTGTGCTGCGGAAGATGCATCGGGCCATGCGTGGAAGTGGAGCGAGGCAGGACGCCTCGCATGCCGCTTCGGGCATCCCTTATCGCACCGTCTCCTTCAGGGCCCCCGCGGATCATATAAATGCCCGCCAGGCCGGCATAGACGTTCGTACGCGTCATCCCCAACGCATGATCGTGGTACCAGAGCATCGAAGTCTGCATGTTGGGATAAGTGAACGTAGCGCTGCCCGGCTCCCACGCTCCCACGTCGAGGCTCGCCTCGCGATTGAAGAATTGATACCAGGTTCCAAACGCGGCATATTCCGAAGGAATGCCTGCCGCCGCCGGCAGGTACCACGCTTCAGGGTGGCCGTCGCTATGACCGGCAACCCCGATCGCGCCATGCAGATGGGTGACAATCGGGACAGGGCCGCGATAGGCGGCGGGGGTCGCCCTGAAAGAGGGACTCATGTCGCGATGAGCTATGCCGCCTGGCGGGTTTGCCCAATGCAGGGTGGGATCGACCGGCAGCAAGGGCGGGAGGAAGCCTGCGGTAGTGGCATCCTTGAGGCCGTTGATCCATTTTACAATCACTGGTTCCTGCCATTTTGCCTCAATGGTAAAACCTGGGGCGCGATGAGCAAAAGATCGCCGCTTTTCAGGAAAGGCGGGGCCGTATCCCCATACGGTTGTCGGAGGAAACCCGCGAGGCAATATCTGCTGTGAAAACTGTTTTACCGAAATTTCGTAGTAATCCACACGGCGTCCATCCCCAATGACTTTCTTTCCAGCGGCAGGCATCGCCGGTGGAATGAATAGTGGTGTCCGGAATTTATCGACAAGTTCCGGGTTGAGTGACCCGCCGGGAATCGCGGCAATCGCTCTGGAGAGGCCGTTAAGCCGATCAGATCCAAAAAGGGTTAGCAAGCCCCCGGCAGTATATTTAAGGAATCCGCGCCGCGAAACCATTAGGAGCTCCTTCTGATCCACATCCAGCAAAGCTCCTATTCTTCTCGATTTGCACGTGCCAGCTTCGGAGATATCGGGAGTTATGCAGTATTTATTGTTGTAATAACAGGAATGAGTCGCATTATAATTTAGGCGCCAACTTATGCAACTTTTTTCTGGAATCCCGGGAGGGGCCCGTAACAGGGGAAACGGGTACGACTGCTGGGAGCGATTGCAAATGTCTATACTCAGAACGTCGGTTGCCGAACTGCTTAAAGTAGGTTTTCACGAATCCCCGGGGAGTCCGGGGATGCGGACGATGGAATGCCCTATGATGCCCGCTTCTGCTCCAGCTCCAGTCTGGTTATGTAACGCTGGATCAGAGACAGCGCATTTTCGCCTGCATCGGCAAACTCGCAACTGACGCGCTGGGATTGGAGATCATGTACGAATCCGGTATCGGCCGGTTCCACGCGGATTATCCGCATGGATACATTAACCGTACCGATATCGGGTAATACAATGCAGCAATTTTCGTAAACGCTTCCTTCCTCGAAATTGCTTCTACCGTTCGAGTCGATAACAGCCATCCCACCGCAGCTGAGGTCCTGCAGGAGTACTTCCACGGTGGAAGGCGATTTTCCCAGAAGTAGGGGAATCACACATTTTACGGGAGCAGTCGTAGGTGTGGCAACGCGATAGTACTCCCGCTTTTGCATACGCAACAGACTTGTGGGGATCTGTGCAAGGAAGGCATTGCGCCCCTCGAACTCTGTTTTCCCGATTTGCTGGCAGGAAAATTGAACCTTCACCTGGTTGGGAAATGCAACAACATTCCATTTTTCAACTTGCAATGCCTGCTGGTTGATTTCCTCATTCGGACCATAATCGAGCACCATTTCCCCCCGCTGGCTGTCGAGATTCAAAAGAGCGGTCGGGAAAAAGCTGCCGGCATCACCAAAATAACAGGTGGCTTGCGAATTATTCCTTATCATCACTCGCAGCACGGAGAGAATGCCGCTTTTCGACGAAATGCGATATTTCTTGTTGTTATCAGGAAGGTCGGGTTTGCTGTCTGCCATGATATCTATCCAGGTCCTGCTCATTCCTATTCGGATTTCGCCGTGCTGCTCCAATCACAACTGGTGCAAGCGGAAATATCACTCTTCACCTTAAGTCCTGTCACTGCAACATCGCTTTCGCATCCCGGAGTTTTTCCTGTCATATATGCATGGCGCGATGAGGGATCAAAGGCAGGCGCGCGACAAGTCCAAGGGGTGAGTGATGACTATCCTCGGAATAACGGCGCCAAAACAAAGTAGAGTAGCAAAATAACTTTTTCTTAACAAAAAATTCCGGATATTGGAAGCATATGAACTTGCATCCGCCCAGGGTAAGTGGAAGAAGGAGGCTGGGAATCGAACCTAAAGCCAGGAGGTTTTATAAATCAACGCTCGCGTTTTGCTTGACATTTCGAAATAATCCACATTTTTGACCTGGGACACATATGCAATTCCAGCACTAACCATGAAAAAACCCCAGGTCTTGATTTTTATTCAAGTATTTGATAATAAATATTTTTAAAAAGGGTTCAAAAAATAGTCTGCTAAGAAAAGATGTTACAGAAAGATAACTTACTCATCGTTTACATAGCTTATCAACAAACTTATCCACAGTAATTGTGGATGATCGAAAAGGCGGGGATCACGAGCAATTTTTCCGGAATCTTCCTGCAAAGGATGGGGGCGGTACTTTTGATGGTCGTCAGCAGATCGAAGCGGTAGCACAAGATTCGCTTAGCCGGAATCGATGCTTCCGAGAAGCACAACCACCTGGAGAGCGTCCCGGGCAACCCCTTTTCAATCATCCAGTATAGATTACAGGCACTGCAGTTCTTACCTGTAATATTTTACAGGTAGTTAAAGCATCACTTTCAGGCCTAATATTGTAAAGGTAGCGGCAGGTTTTCAAGATCCTGTTGCAGGCTCCCTACGAAGATCACCGTATTCACCAGGCATAGAGAAATAACCTATTTCCAGGTTTACTCCAGGCCGCTGTAGCGCATTCTTTACGCTAGTCTTTCACTCGATTTTCTGATCTGAAGTTTCAGAAGGACGCAATCCTCAGCAGCACCATTGGCCCACTGATTGAGAAGTAAGTTTTTCGCTTTTGAATGGATCCAGTTAATCTGCAGAGCATTTCTGGAAGCACGCGGATTTATTCGTTCCAATCAAGAAAAGAAAGGAAAATCGGGCATAAAAGAGGCGGAAAAGCATGAAAGAAACGCTGGAACTGAGCCAATCACTCTCCTTGCTGGAGACAGTCTTAAAGGCGACGGCTGACGGCCTCCTTGTGGCGGACAAGCTGGGCAAGGTGCTTTGCTACAACCAGCTTTACGTGAATATGTGGCACATTCCAGGTGAACTCCTGGCTCATGCGAGACACCAGGCAATCCTCGACTATTGCGCCGGGCAATTAAGAGATCCCGAGCAATTCCTGCACTCGACCGAAGAAATTTATGGCACTTGGACACCGGAAAGCTTTGATATCTTCGAATTTTGTGATGGGCGGGTATTTGAGCGGTATACAAAAACCAAAACCCTTGAAGGGTCAAACATGGTTCGCGTTTGGAGCTTCAGGGATATTACTGAACGAAGACAGGGGGAGAGCTACAAAGCGCAGTTAGCGGCAATCCTCGACTCCTCGAACGATGCGCTCATTATCAAGGATCTCAATGGCATCATTAGCGGGTGGAACACCGGTGCGGAACGGATTTTTGGTTACCGTGCGAGCGAAATCATAGGTAGTCCGATCTCCCGACTAATTCCACCCGATCGCCTGGAGGAAGAGGACAGAATCATGAACCTCGTCAAGAGCGGAAAACAAACAAATCATCTGGAAACCGTGCGATGGGGGAAGGGCAAGAAACCGATTGATGTCTCCGTCACGATATCCCCGGTGAAGGATAACGCAGGCCACATTGTCGGTGCATACAAGATAGCGCACGATATCACTCAGCGCAAGGAATCGCTAAAACGTATCGAGTATCTCGCCCATTACGATTTGCTGACCGGGCTGCCCAACCGCGCGCTGTTCACCGACCGCATGAGGATCGCGATCGAGAACGCCAGCCGCTATGCCTTCCGGCTGGCATTACTATTCGTGGACCTCGATCGCTTCAAGCTGATCAACGATTCGCTTGGTCATGCAATCGGCGACAAGCTGCTCAGGGCAGTTGCAGAGCGCATGCAGTCCACGGTTCGCCAGGCGGATACAGTCAGTCGGCTGGGGGGGGATGAGTTCGTTGTCCTGCTGGGCCGGATTCATACAGCGACGGAGGCGGCGCGAGTTGCCGAGAAGCTTATTGCAGTCTTGTCTCAGCCCTATCAAATAGAACAGCATGAACTCTTGCTGACCGCAAGCGTCGGGATCAGCATTTATCCGGATAGCGGTAAGGACGTCAACAGCTTGATGCGCAATGCCGACGTTTCGATGTATTCGGCCAAGGGGCAGGGCAGGAACCGCTACCAGTTCTATTCTGAAGATTTGACTTCCGGCGCAGACGAGCGGCTCAGGCTGGAATACGACCTGCGCAGCGCTCTTGCGCGTGACGAAATTTTCCCGGTCTACCAGCCACAGCTGGAGCTTGCTACCGGACGCGTGGTAGGCGTGGAGGCGCTCATGCGCTGGAAGCACCCCGAGCGAGGGCTAGTCTCCCCTGCAAGCTTTATTCCCGTAGCCGAGGACAGCGGTTTGATTCTGTCTCTGGGGGAGCACATCCTGAGGGAATCCTGCCTGCAGGCACGCCAATGGCATGAGCAGCAGGGATTCGAGGGAACAATCGCGGTAAACGTTTCAGCAGTACAATTCCGTCAGAATGATTTCACGGATGTTGTACTGCGCGCACTTGCAGACAGCGGTCTTTCGCCAGAATGCCTGGAACTCGAGTTGACCGAAAGTGTGGTGATGCATGGAGTGGAATCGGCTACACAGAAAATGTGCTTCCTGGAGTCCCGGGGTATAAAACTGGCTATTGACGATTTCGGTACCGGCTATTCCAGTTTGTCCTATTTGCGGCAATTTGCCATTGACCGGCTAAAAATAGATCGAAGCTTCGTTCGTGATCTCCCCCAGGACACTGATGCCAAAGCTATTATTCGCGCCATTGTGGGAATGGGGCGCAGCCTTGGTTTACGCGTGATAGTTGAAGGTGTGGAGACGGAAGGGCAAGCGGAGTATTTGCGAAGCGTTCAATGCGATGAAAGCCAAGGCTATCTGTATGCAAGGCCCATGAGGCCAGATGATTTTGAGGCTTGGGTAAAAACTAGGAATCCGGTTTAGACGCTCGCGCTATTATTCGTTAACCCTTTTGTGGCGGAAACCGGTTTTTCAAGGAGGGTTGCCGGATCTACTGGATTTGCTGAAGACGGCAAGCGTACCCTGGTTTTGATTGTCGCTCATTCCCATTAAGGTTTCGTCCATTGAGGCGATGCTGATACCTATCGAGCAATTGCAAAATTAGACGGAAGTTTGGCGAGGAAGACGGGCGCACCTGGTTCATATCCGCCAAAATTCCTGGGTGTCTTCAGCTTGCTGGATTATCTTTTGGTGGGCGGTACTGGGATCGAACCAGTGGCTTCCACCGTGTGAAGGTGGCACTCTACCGCTGAGTTAACCGCCCGTTGTGACGTTATCCTGAATTGATAACGCTTGAGGGTGGCGCAATTAGAGCATAAATCGACGATTCCGGTCAACGCATCCCCTTATGCAAGTTGCGCATGCGGGCCGCAGGAATGTTAAGTCACGCCTGACTTACATTCTTGTAAAATGGCGGGTTTCCACAACTGTCGAGCTGATTCCTGTAATCGGCGCCCCACCCATGATTCGCACTCGTTTCGCTCCCAGTCCTACGGGCTATCTTCATATTGGCGGCGCTCGCACGGCGCTGTTTTCCTGGGCTTATGCCCGCAAGCATGGCGGTAAATTCGTCCTTCGGATTGAAGATACGGATCTGGAACGTTCCACTGCTCAATCAACCCAAGCGATTCTGGACGGTATGGCGTGGCTGGGGCTGGACTATGACGAGGGGCCGTTTTACCAGATGCAGCGGCTGGCCCGCTACCATGAAGTAGCGGAGCAGTTGTTGCGCAGGGGGCAGGCCTATTACTGCTATTGCAGCAGGGAAGAACTGGATGCAATGCGGGAGCAGCAGCGCGCGGCGGGATTGAAGCCGCGTTATGATGGTCGCTGGCGTGATTCCAGGGAGGAACCTCCTGCCGGTGTGAAGCCGGTCGTGCGATTGAAAAATCCGCTGGATGGGGAGGTAACATTCAAGGACCTGATTAAGGGTGAAATCACCGTTGCCAACAGTGAGCTGGATGATCTCGTGCTGTTGCGCGGGGATGGAGTGCCGACTTATAACTTTGGCGTGGTGATTGACGATCTCGATATGAACATCACGCATGTGATTCGGGGTGATGATCACGTGAACAACACACCGCGCCAGATCAATATATTGAAGGCCTTGGGCGCGCCTCTGCCGCAATATGCGCATGTGCCGATGATTCTCGGTGCGGATGGCGAGCGTTTATCGAAGCGGCATGGCGCGGTCTCGGTGATGCAATATCGTGAAGATGGTTACCTGCCAGAGGCGTTGGTGAATTATCTGGCCCGGCTGGGCTGGTCGCATGGTGATGAGGAAATATTCAGCCGGGAGCAGTTGGTGGAGTGGTTCGATTTATCCAATATCAATCGCTCACCGGCGAAGTTCAATCCGGAAAAATTGCAATGGCTCAACCAGCAGTACCTGAAAACGGCGGACAACGAGCGGCTGGCGGAATTGGTAAAACCTTTTCTCGCGGCGGACGGCTGTGACGTTACGGGCGGAGGGACCCCCGATTTGCGCAAGGTTATGAATCTGCTCAAGGAGCGCGTCAATACCATTGCGGAACTGGCAGATGCGGCCGTTTATTTCTTCCGGCCGCTGGAACCTGCCGAGGAACTGAGAGCACAGTATTTCTCCGCTGAGGCTAAAGGCCCAATTCTCGATTTGCGGACAAAACTTGCCACCCTCGAATGGGAAGGCCATGCCATCAACGACGCAATCAAGGCCAGCGCTACGGCACATGGCGTGAAGATGCCGAAGGTGGCAATGCCATTACGCGTTATGGTTACAGGAGAAGCCCAGACTCCGGCGATCAATGCGGTGCTGGAACTGCTGGGGAGGGAGGAAACGCTGCGGAGGATGGACAGGCAGCTTGAGTACTTTTTGAGCTGATAATCAGGAATAAATGCCGGGAATATTCCACGCCCCATCCTGCCGCCGTTCCCCTTTTCGCTCTCACCTTCGACGCGCATGGGCCCTAAGCCTGTGGAAAGGGCGAAGAGACGGGACGAGCGGGATGAGGAGCGGTCAGAACAAGCAAGGGGAAAGGATCAATTGTTCGCGGAGCGAGCTCCCAGAGGATGATGGGGATGATATACTTCTACCTGTACATTGACGGGAAAAATAGCGGTCAGTATAATTCGCCTTCTTTTGCCGGGGGTATAGCTCAGCTGGGAGAGCGCTTGCATGGCATGCAAGAGGTCAGCGGTTCGATCCCGCTTACCTCCACCAGTTTATGGCAATATCACAAACTGACGGTAAACAGCTTTAAGTATTTCAAAGTCCTCTGGTCCCCATCGTCTAGAGGCCTAGGACATCACCCTTTCACGGTGAGTACGGGGGTTCGAATCCCCCTGGGGACGCCACGAAATCCTCAGTTTTTAGCTTGATTTGTAATGAATACAGCAGGCTAGGGCTGGAGGAATCCAAATTAATGCGGTCTATCAAGCTGCGCAGCATGTCTCTGGCGATTCTCTGTCGAGTCCGGTAGATTTTCTGCCGCTATCGAGCGCATGGATTGCACATCAGACTCTTTTATCTCACGCAGCGCCTTCGATTGCCTCCGAGTCACTTCCAGTCTGGAAAGCCCATACGCGTCCTCGTTCGATTAGCAAAACTCGGAGGATCGAATGATATTCAGAGATGCCGCCAAACCGCTCGCCAGGAAACAGGAGAGCGAGGTTAGTAACTCTTCTTCCGGAGGATTGGGAATGGTTAAAAGAAGATTGTCGTGATATCAAGTCTGGTAGACCGGGATCGCGCTCAACAGCTGGAGACTCATTATGAAGAGGATATTTACACTGAGATGGATTTGATCATGTTGCTGGGAAGTCCTCAGTAAGTTTATGAGGCAGGAGACAGGAAGTTCCTTATTTATTCTTTTTCCAAGTCTGTAATGGTTCCGGCTGGGGAAGGAAGTGTCGAAAATACGAAGTCATGCCAAACCACCTTTGAAGTTGAGAAAGGGATCGTTGTTGGATCAACCTGAAAGGGAACGCCTGCAAAGCGTAGCATCCACTAAAACAGGATCATCAAACCGCCCTCGGGCGGTTTTTTTATTTAAGTGAATTGAAATAGGAAGTTACATATGGCTATTTTGAATTGGGTGCCGGGCTTGGGGGAAGCGCCGGGATATGAGATAGATGAGAAGCCTGCTGATGCCACTCATGTTGTCATGGCTCGAGATGCGAACGGAACTGTGATTCAAATGTGGCGACAGCTGGCAGGCCGGAAGTAAGCAGGCTGCGACAGCTGTGATTGGGCCAAATGAGACCGTTGAGACAAGGCCGATACAGGAGGCTGTGGCGGTGCAAGTCTGTCAAAAGTAGATCAAGGACAGACTCCCGTTCTACAATCGTTGGGCGGGCTAGAACTTGTAAAAGAAGAACTTGATAAGGAGAAGAAAAATGACAATACAAGATGTGTCGCTGTACCTGGAGAAGGAATATCCAGAGTCGGTTCGAGAGATGATTTCGCAGTTCGGGGACAACGGGAGCAGGCTGGCGAATCGGTGGATGATTCTTCGGCCGGAGAGGGTTCGAAGCCTGCTGGAAACAGGCCAATACGAACGCTTGTTTTGGGTTCAAATGGAAAAGGAGCGCCAGGCGGTAGCGCAGGCAGCTCAACAAGGAATGATCCTGTCTCAGACGGACGCGGCGTTGTGGGCAGGACTAAGCCTGGACCCACCCGAACTGGAGTGCGTTCTGAATCAGTAGCGGCCGTTAGCAATTCCAAACCGGAGAAGTCCTTCTTATCGACTGTTCGGTGAGCCGTCACAGAGGTATTATAGCCATGCGGTTGCAGTTGACTCCAATCTGCCGCCCCAAGCTCCGAAGCACTTCCCTTTTATGGGCCTGGGTTTTTATTTCCCACTCCTGCATCGCCTACACTTTTCCCCTCATCCCCCTTGCTGCGTCCAATCCAGCTTTGGTCAAGAAAGAAGAATCCCGTCCTCCTGTCTTCTTTTCCCTTTCATCAATAACCTTTGGCGCTCATCTGGCAGCGTGATGTTTATCCGCTCCGCCCTGTGATCAAGTTGAGATAAATCGGTGTTGCCCTGTTTCATCCCTCCAAGCGGTTTTTTATTGCTGTGTTTGCTACCGAACATTACTCAGCAATATCATCTGATATTGTAATCTCCATGTTTCTCGTCCACTGTGGATAAGGAAACATCTTTAAGGAGATTTACAGATGAACAAAGATCAAGTTAAAGGTGCGGCTAAAGATATCGCCGGCAAAGTACAGCAGGAGGTAGGAGAATTGACCGGCGACAAGGAACAGCAAGCCAAGGGACTTGCCAAGCAGGCTGAAGGCAAAATCCAAAAAGGATTTGGCGATGCGAAAGAGGCAGTCAAGGACGCGGCTGACAAGCTCTGACGAAATGCCGGGAAGCTAAAAGATCGCTCAATAATAACAATATATTCTCCTCTCTCACTTCCTAAACCCGCCTGCGCGGGTTTTTTATTTTCATGCGTTAAGTATTTAACGGTAGAGATTCCATTGTATTGTTAATCTATCTATTCGCTTCTCCCTTCCAGACAGGAAAGCGATTGCAGTAAACGTCATTCGTCGGGTTTTTTTTGCCAACCTCCGAAGGTCACAAGCATCTCACAGCTGATTCACATCAATTTAATCCCTGATGTAATAACGTACCTTGCCTAGACTCATTAAAGAGAGAGGAAAGGATGAAGCGCGAATACCAAATAGGAAATGATCAACTGATCGATCACATCTTGAAGCTATGGAACTTGGGGTTGGAAGAATCGCAGCGAGCCTTGATTGACTTGATAAGAAGCCTGGACGAGACGACTCGGCAAGAAGTCCTTCAAGTTCTTGAGCAATCAGTGAGCGGCGAGGGGAGAGTAATTGACCGGCTGAAGAAATCAAGATGAACGCCGGAATTTGCACCACTTTTCCCTGGAAACGCACGAAATCGTAAATTGATGTGCCGGATTGTGTGATAAATACAACAGTCCAGGGGCTCCTTAGGTAAATTCGGATCGACCTGCCCGGGCTCTTTCGGGCACGCCGGTTTCTTCCCAGGATCGTGGCCAGGAATCTGCAAGCCTAGAAATAATAAATTCAACTTGTTGATTTAAATATGATAATATTCAGTTCTATTTGCCTGGTATTGTAAAAGAATGATGGGGAAGATTTCTGATAAACGTGATGATGCCGAAATGAGCGGGGAAATTGGTTCTCAAGCCGGAAGTTGATGAGAAAGTGACTCTTGACATTCGGCGTCATCCCATACAAAGTATTGGTTCCAGAAATGCCATTTAATTAAAACCAACTAAACTTCGAAAGGAAACTAATGATGAAAATAAACAAGGCAATGTTTGCAGGTCTGGCTTTTGGCATGCTGTTGACGGGTGCGGTGCACGCAGCAGAACAAAAATTCACGGTGGTTATCAATGCCTATGACACCACGATTCCTGAACTCAATGTCGAAGGTGTTACGGTCAAGAACATCCGGGCTTTCAATGTTCTCAACGAACCGGAAGCGCTGACGGTCAAGAAAGGTAATACCGTAAAGGTCACCATTGAGAACAAATCGCCCATCAGCGAAGGTTTCTCCATCGATGCCTATGGAATCAAGGAAGTAATCAAGGCGGGCGAAACCAAGACCGTCAGCTTCAAGGCGGACAAGGTCGGTGCATTCACCATCTGGTGCCAGCTTCACCCCAAGAACATCCACCTTCCCGGTTCTCTGAACGTCATCGATTAATTGGATTGATCTGACGCCGCTGCTGGAGCAGTATTGGCGGCGAAAGATGCGTTCTCGTTCTGGCGCACAGTTATAATTAAAAACCCGCTGATGAGCGGGTTTTTAATTTGTGCATGTTGTTCGGGAATGTTCTTGCGGCGCAGATAAGATGTATAGGGAAACGAAAGGCCGCACTACTTGCAGCCCATTACGTTTTCCCAAATAGCCTCTTATTACTTGGCTACACACATTCCTTTGCAGTCTAGTCCATCCCTGGTGGGGTCGCAGTTATCCGATGGATCATCGATGCAAACCATGCCACCCGCGCATTTGATTCTGCTGGGGCCGCCGCAAGGTTGCTTGACTTTTGTTTCTTCGCCCTTGCCCGCTACGCACTTGCCCGGACAGTTCAGACCATCTTTGGTGGGATCGCACTTATCTGATGGATCATCCACACAGGACATACCTCGGGGACATTTAATTACGCTAGGTCCGCCGCAGGGCAGTTCTTTTTGGTGCGCCCCATGGGATTTCGAATCGGATTTATGGCCCTCATGCATCCCGTCCTGTGCCTGAACGTTTCCTCCCATACCCACAGCCAGGCCCAGAGTCAATGCAACCAATGCTGTGAATCTGGCAGCCGCGCTAAATACAGAATAAGTTTTCATGTTAACTCCCCTGAAAATGAAGAAAAAAGCAAATGACCGAAAACTCCCTCTTGCTGACACTATTGTTTATTATTGGCGATCAGGTTTCTTACAAAAACACAACCAACGGCAGAAAAACACAACAATTTTAGGAATGGAGAAGCTCTAGCTTCTGTGCGGTGACGCACTTATTGCAGAGGTCGAATTTGCACAGGTGTGAGCGCCGAGTCATAATCCTGACTGTGGCTCGTTAATTGGCAGAAAAGCATGGATGACGTTTCCTGGAGCGATGAAGAACTGAAGGCTTCCATTGAAGCTTACGTTGAGATGCAGCGCAATGAGCGTACGGGCCAGCTTATTGTAAAGAAGCAGTATTACAAAAAGCTGGTGGAAATGTTCGGCCGCAGCGAACGGGTTTTTGAATCTCTCATGCAGAACATTTCCTATGTCCTTTCGCTCATGGGACGCGGATGGATGAGCGGACTGAAGCCGGCAAGAGATATCGGGCCTCTTGTTGCTGCGCGGATCGAACAATTGCTGGAGCAGATCAGTGGACAAAAGGCGGTTCCAGTAGCCGCTTTTGAGATTGCTGTGCGCGAGGCAGCGGAACAGAAAGACCTTCCCAAGCCCAGCGGTAATCCCCGCCCTAAACGCCGACGCATATCTGTTGCGCAATTAGAGCGTGATCCCAACGTGAAGGCATGGGTGTTGCAACAGGCAGCAGGAACTTGCGAATCATGCGAAAAACCCGCTCCATTTCAAGGAGCGGATGGATCACCTTATCTCGAATTGCATTACGTTCAGGGCCTGGCTGATGGCGGAGCCGATGCTGTCTCCAATGCAGTGGCGCTGTGTCCCAATTGTCATCGCGAGATACATTATGGCGCCAATGCTCAGGCTGTGGAAGCGTGGCTGTATGACACGGTCCAGAGACTGGAGCGGGATTAGATAAGGTAAAGGTCGGGTCGAAATCATGAATCCGGGAAAGAGCTGATGCTCTGGCAGGCAATGACCGCAGCGCGGGATCTCGGGCGCCTGCACGAGATTGCTTCAATCCTCATACGGCATGGTTTCGGGGATGTGGTGCGCCGGCTCGGGTTTGCCCACGCGCTGGAGCGCGCGGGACGCGCATTGCGCTGGAGCGAGGCCACCGAACTGGCACAGCTTGAACCTCAGGCGAGTGTGCGGCGCGCCATGGAGGAGATGGGCCCTACCTTCGTCAAGCTCGGCCAGATTCTGGCAACACGCGTTGACCTTTTCGATCCCGAATGGATCGCTGAATTCAGCAAGCTGCAGGACAGTACACCCGCCTCCCCTTATCCCGAAGTCCATCAGCAGCTCACTGAGGATCTGGGGGCTCCCCCCGAGGAAATATTTGCCGCCTTTGAGCCGGAACCGTTCGCCGCCGGGTCTATTGCCCAGGTCCATCTTGCACGACTGGAAGATGGTACCGAAGTTGTGGTCAAGGTGCGGCGTCCCGGCATTCGGGTGGTGGTTGAAGCGGATTTGCGCTGGCTCTCTAGACTTGCCGAACTTATCGAAACCGGCAACTCGGAACTGCGTCATTTTCATTGGCAGGAAGTGGTTGCGCAATTTACACAGTCACTCCGGCGTGAACTCGATTTTGGTGCTGAATGCCGCCATGCAGAACGTGTTGCCTCTAACTTCGCCGGCTACTCGGACGAGGCCTCGCCCATTTTGCCCCTGGCACAGCCTGCCGGCGAGGGTGAATCTTCTTCGTTACTTCCACTCATTGTCATTCCCAAGGTTTATTGGCAATGGACCGGTGAACGCGTATGTGTGCAGGAGTATATTCAAGGTATTTCAGGTCGGGATGTCGCGGCGGTGGATCGGGCGGGTCTTGACCGCAAGGTTCTCGCCCGCCGTGGGGTGGGGGCGGTGATAAAAATGATACTGGTGGATGGCCTGTTCCACGCAGACCCGCACCCTGGCAACCTGTTTTATCTTCCGGGCAATCGAATTGCCTTCATCGATTTCGGCATGATCGGCCTGCTGGGGGAAGCACGGCGCGGAGAGCTGATTCATCTTTTACTCGGGTTGGTTCAGTATGATTCCGCCGCGGTAGCCGGTGTGTTGCTCGACTGGACCGGGGAGGGGGATGTCAACGAAGAAGCGCTTAAGACTGAAATCCAGCTGTTTGTCGATCAATATCTGGGCGTTCCTCTAAAGCAGCTCAAGCTTGGTTCCATGCTTGCAGATCTTGTTGCCATCCTGCGCGGACATCGGCTGCATCTGCCGCCCGATCTTGCGCTCTTTTTCAAGGCGTTCATTACGCTTGAAGGCACAGGAAGAGAGCTCGATCCGGAACTGGATATCGCAGGCGAAGCACTGCCCCTGTTACGGGATGCAATGGCTATCCGTTACGCGCCAGCCGCCATGGCAAAGCGCGGATGGCGCACAGCGATCGAGCTGGCAAGCCTGCTAAGCAATCTGCCTCGCGATCTCTCGCGATTGTTGCGTTCCGCCCGTCGGGGCAAAGTGGATATTCATATCGAGGTGGCGCATCTCAAACACGTTGGTGATCAACTGGACGGTGCAGTCAACCGGTTGGTCGTGGGTATCGTGGTTGCCGCTGTCATCGTGGGTTCCTCAGTCGTGATGGCAGTTTCCACCGGGCCCACTCTATGGGGCGTCCCTTTCTTCAGTCTGCTCGGCTTTGCCTGTGCAACGATTGGGGCAATATGGCTGTTTTCGGCCATTTCCCGCGCCAACAGGGCCGATCGCGAGAGGAAGCCGCGAGGCGATTGATCGCAGGCTTGCGCTTGTTTGCGTGTGCTCGTATTCATAGCTCTCTATTTCATTCTTCCTTTCAGTAGCAGAAACCGGGGTAGAAAATGAGAACAATCGATTTCTTGCAAACCCTTGCTTTGGCAACCGCCATCATACTGCTGGCCGGGTGCTCGACTATGCAGCGCAACACTCAATCATCAAGAACAGCGGTCGAACAACTCCTCCTGAGTGAAGCAGTAAAAAGAAGCTTTCCCAATGAGCCAGGAGAATTTCTGCCTATTCCCCGCGGAGCAGGCGTGGCGATCACCACCGTAGGAATGACACCCGACCAGGCTTTTCTGCAGCAGGTTTTAACCGGATGGCTGGGCCAGCAAGGTTATCTGGTACAGAAAGACGGCAAGGATGCCACGCATCGGGTCGACGTGGTCGTGGAAGCCCTGGGAACGGAATTGTCGGGGACATTCATGGGAATGCCCCCGGTCCAGAGTCAGTTCATTCCATTTTCGCTGCCGGAATTGGCGCTCTACAAATCCCAGTATCAGACCGGATATGCGAAATTTCACCTGAATGTCTTTGGCTTGCCAGCAGGGAATTTTCTTGGCTCGACCTCTGCTTTCCTGGCGGATGCCTACTACAATGACTACACCCTTCTCTTCGTGTTGTCGCATACCTTCACAGATCTTCCATCCGTTCCGGAAATGGGTTCTTTCAACCGCAAGCCCGCCGGTGCCCGGGGGGAGAACAAATCAGAGTAAGCAGGAGCCTTGCTGAAAGGGAAAATATTCACGATATCTACGATCCGTTTGCCTCCCGGTGCATGAGCCCCGGATCTCGAACGGTATTTTGCTGGCGAGGCGACTATGCAAGGGCGGGAAGAGGCAACCGTGACAGCGAGAAAAACCGCTCGTGCACGTGTCCTGCCTTTCTCTGCGAAAGCGCATAGAACACCGGAGTGATATCGACAGACTCAAAGGCTCCAGCCAAATGCCGCATCCCGGATGAGATTCTTCAAGAAGCCAACTCATTTCACTTGCTTTCCAGGCGTTGGAACCCGCGGTTCCTGGGCGCGCAGTTCTTGTACAATATCATGCAGCGCATTGCGAAAATCGATGTCCAGCAGGTGGCGAATTTTCAATGCCACGATAAGCCCATGTCCGTTTCGCGTCCGACTCCAGTTTTCCATCTGCAGGCTTTTTTCGATGGCTTCCGCGCGTCTGGCGTCGGACAGATAGAAAAAATCGCAGCAGCACTTCCGTCCTGAGTCCCGGGCAGGAGGCGTACGGCAGGAAGCGCAGGCATTGAACAACGCCGATGGAGGTGTCGGGAGAGGTTCGAAGCCAAGCCGTTCAGTATTGGCAGCAGAATGTTCATTGGCCGGCTTTACTCCGGTAATTAACGCCGCAAAGCTTTTTGTGGCGGCATCTTCTCCGCTTTTATCCGGAACGTGACCCAGTGTCGCAGCGCAAATTCTGATTTGCAAAAGGAGGTTCTGCAATCCATAGCCTCTCCATTCCTTTTTTACGTAACACATCCCCAGTTCTTTTTCGACCGAACCTGGCAAGTCGAACACACCAGCCCCTGCCATGAAACTACCCACGGCATTCTCTATGACAAAAAACAGACCGTTCTCGACTGCGGCCTTGAATTCATCGTAAGGCCGCCATAACAGGTTTGCGGATTCTTCCCGCGGCAGTTCTGCAACGGCTTGCCGATATTCCGCCAATATGTGCTCGACATCTCCAAGGCGTGCTGACCGGATGGTTGCATGAGTAGTGTCTGGCATCTCGCTCTCCTGTGGCGCTTGTCATATTCCGATGGCAAAAAGGAAAAAGGAGGAGCTACGACAGATTCTGGCAGACACCTCCTGGAATAGCGGCTGTTAGATGGGATCTGTTTCACAGAATTCAATCCCGTGGCCAAATCCGTAGGCTTCAGGTGATTTCTGAACAGGCCATTGCATGTCTCAAGATAATGTTTTGACACAAAAGAGAAAAGAATATATAAATAATTGCGTGCTGCACGGTTGGATGTTTTGGAGATTTGCTAATGAGGTACGGAAAGTAATGGTTACAATAGAGCAGTATCGGCACCTTTGCGCCGAATGGAACGGGGATGCGGTCGAATTTTCCTGGCTGGTTCAGCATGGCGATATTGCGGGAGTTTCGCAGCGTGCCATTGCAGCCGAGTTCGAATTTGCTCCGTCCACGGTTTCGCGCTGGGCGGCGGGCGAGGCGCTTCCTCACCGGCGTGTCCAGAAGCTGGTGGTGGGCGCGCTGGAAAAAAAGGCTCGGCGGCTCGAACAGGCTTGCGCCAGCGCGTTTCTTCCGGTTAAAAAAGGAATAGATTCCGCGCGGTCCCGGCCCCAGGCTTAAGATTCTTCCGTCGACAAAGTGCACTCCGATACTCCATTTGCAAAGCAATGAACGCTTACGAAGCCAATTTTGACGGATTGGTAGGGCCCACGCACAATTATGGTGGACTGGCGGTAGGAAATATCGCTTCTGCAGAGAGTGCCCTGACAAATTCCAATCCCCGCGAAGCGGCATTGCAGGGATTGGAAAAAATGAAACGGCTTGCTGATCTCGGCCTCATGCAGGGCGTTCTGCCGCCGCAGGAACGTCCAGCTGTTTCGGTGCTCCGAAAGCTGGGATTTACCGGGGAGGATGCAACCATCATCCGGTGCGCGGCAAAGGTTGCTCCCGGCCTTCTGCGCGCCTGCTCGTCCGCATCCAGCATGTGGGTGGCCAACGCCGCCACTGTTTCGCCGAGCGCCGATACCGAGGATGGCAAGGTGCATCTTACGGCTGCCAATCTACCCTCGCAATTTCATCGAAGCATCGAGGCGCCTGTTACCAGTGCCGTTTTGAAACGGGTGTTCAGTAATGAGCGCTATTTTGTGCACCACGATCCCCTGCCGTCCAATCTTTATTTTGGAGATGAGGGGGCTGCCAACCACATGCGTCTCTGCCCAAGGCACGGTGAACCCGGGGTGGAGATTTTTGTCTTTGGCCGCTCTGCCAGCCGCGATATTCCCAAGCCGCTGCGATTTCCTGCACGCCAGTCGCTGGAGGCCAGCGAAGCGGTTGCAAGGTTGCACCAAATCAAGCGTGGAAAGGAATTGTTCGTGCAGCAAGGCCCTGCGGCCATCGATGCAGGGGCGTTTCATAACGACGTGCTGGCGGTGGCAAACTGCGATGTCCTGTTTTACCACGAAGCGGCATACCGGGATTGGGAGGAAACCGAAGCTAGAATTACAAAGGCATGCGACTGGCCGATCCACTTCATCAGGACTGGGGAAGAAGATGTCACGCTTGCCGAGGCGGTGAGGACTTATCTCTTTAATGCCCAGCTTCTTACTCTTCCCGGTAACGAGATGATGATCCTCGCGCCCTCGGAGTGCCGGGACTCTCATTCTGCCAGAAACTTTCTCGAACGCGTTGTGCAGGATGCCGCTAATCCCATTGCGCATGTCGAGTATGTAGATTTGCGTCAAAGCATGAAAAACGGAGGAGGGCCTGCCTGCCTGCGACTTCGTGTCGTGCTAACCGAACCGGAACTTGATGCTGTGCAGGAAAACAGCCGCGTGATTCTTGATGAGTGCCTCTACAATGACCTCAAGGCATGGATCGAAAAGCATTACCGCGAGTGCCTTTCACCAACTGATCTGGGTGATCCGGCTCTCCTGCAGGAGAGCCGTGCTGCATTGGACGAACTGACGACTATACTGGGATTTGGTTCGCTGTACGATTTCCAGAGGCCTTGAACCTTGTCTGCATTTTTGGCAGCAATCGGCAGTGGAATCCGGAAGCGCTGCCGAATCTGAACGAGCAACCTCTGCCAACCACCCCTCGGAGGAATTCATGGCCATCACCCTCAATCACACCATCGTACCGGCGCGCGACAAGGAGGAATCCGCACGGTTCTATTCGAGAATATTCGGTTTCCGGTATGTCGGCCCGTTTTCTCATTTCATTGTGGTGAAAGTGAACGACACACTTTCTCTGGATTTCGATAACCGGGAAAAATTCGATTCGAACCATTATGCATTCAAGGTAACGGAGCAGGAGTTCGACGAGATCTTCAACAGGTTGAAAACGGAGAACATCAAGTATGGCAGCGGCCCTTTCGATCCCGAAAACATGAGTATCAACCATAACGACGGCGGGCGCGGCGTCTATTTCCGCGATCCCGCCGGGCATCTGCTGGAAATGCTGACGGTTGATTACAAGATTTCTTGAAACATAAGCGTTGTCCGATATTTTCCGCCTTGCTATCTTTGATAATGGAAGAAGCGCCCCGTCTTCGATATTGATAAGCTGACAAGCAATGTCCTGGAATTCGATGCCTTAAGGAGGAGCATCAGAGCGGCTCTCGTGCCGCTGCCCATAATACTTACTAGCCTTGCGGAATATCGCATGGGAAAACAATAACGTGAAAATTGGGGGTGCTATGAAAAAAAGCATCTGGTTCATGATTGTCCCTCTGACCATTGGATTGGTCGGATGCAGCAGCATACCGGAAAAGGGCAAGAAAGTTACCCATGCACCCGGAATTACTCATGCACCCGGAGCCAAGGTAGATCTTGAGAAGACGTCACTGGTGAAGAAAATGCTGTATGAGCAGTACAACCAGTGGAAACATACCCGATATCGGATTGGCGGCATGAGCAAGAACGGCATCGACTGCTCCGGTTTCGTTCAGGTGACATTCAAGACCAAGCTGGGTGTGATATTGCCGCGCTCGACCGAGTTCCAGGCGCAACTGGGAGAGAGTGTCGGTAAAAGCGAACTGAGAGCGGGAGATCTTGTTTTTTTCAAGACAGGCTGGAGGGGCCGGCATGTAGGGGTCTATATCGAAGAAGGCAGATTTCTCCATGCTTCAAGCACCTATGGGGTGACCATTTCAGGATTGAACGAGGGCTACTGGAAATCCGCCTACTGGAAAGCGAAGCGGCTGGATATGTAAGAAACTCTTCCTGTTGTTTCCGCTGTTATATTACCGCTTCATCATTGCCCTGGAAAATCCAGGACTGTGAATAGAGAGAGGGGAGGCCTTGGCCTCCAATAACAAATCGTCAAAAAATTCTGTCTGATGGTATTATTCAAGCCGGCAGTCTGATGCGTGCCTGAGTTCTGTCTGCACTTGAGCAATTTCTTAACAGTTCTCCCCCTGGGCATGAAAACGCTGCCTATGCCCGGTCCATCCGATCTCACCTTGAGAACTTCCCGGAACAGTCCTTACAGGGTGTGCGCCCAGAGGTTCCTGACTGGTCGCGCTCTTCTCTTGTATCTTTCTTCGGAAAATTTCGATCGGCACGGGTGGGGCTTGTTCGCAGTAACTCATATCGATAGTTCATGTCGTTGATCTGGATAGTTATCCTGCCCTTCACGGGTAGCCTCTGCGCGGCGTTTCTGCCATCCCACGCGCGCAACGTCGCAGCCTGGCTCGCGGGTACCGTTGCGGTGGCATGCGTCATTCTCACTGTCCGGTTGTATCAACCAATAGCTGGAGGGGAGGTGATACGGGAATCGGTGCACTGGATTCCTCAGTTGGGTCTCGACTTCACGTTTCGCCTCGATGGCTTTGCCTGGCTGTTTGCAATGCTGGTTACAGTGATGGGCGCCCTGGTTGTACTGTATGCGCGCTATTACATGGCAGCGCAAGACCCGGTTCCCCGTTTTTTCTCGTTCTTTCTCGCTTTCATGGGCGCGATGCTGGGGGTCGTGCTGTCCGGTAACCTGATTCAACTGGTGGTGTTCTGGGAACTGACCAGTCTGACGTCTTTCATGTTGATAGCATACTGGTATCACCGGCCGGATGCCCGCCACGGCGCCCGCATGGCTTTGACCGTCACGGCGGCTGGCGGTCTTTGCCTGCTTGCCGGAATCCTGATGCTCGGATGGGTAGCGGGGAGTTACGATCTGGATCGTGTGCTTGCCTCTGGCGATCTGATCCGTGCGCATTCCTGGTATGTGCCCATGCTGATCCTGATTGGATTGGGAGCGTTGACTAAAAGCGCACAATTTCCATTTCATTTCTGGTTGCCGCATGCCATGGCGGCGCCTACACCCGTATCTGTCTACCTTCATTCGGCAACGATGGTCAAAGCAGGTGTTTTCCTGCTTGTCCGGCTCTGGCCTGTGCTTGCAGGTACCGACGAATGGTTCTGGATGATCGGTACGGCAGGTCTTCTGTCGCTCGTGCTGGGCGCATACGCGGCGGTGTTTCAGCGGGATATGAAAGGTGTGCTGGCTTATTCCACCATCAGCCATCTGGGTCTGATTACGCTGCTGCTTGGGTTGAACAGTCCCCTGGCGTTGATAGCCGCAATTTTTCATATCATGAATCACGCTACATTCAAGGCATCGCTTTTCATGGCGGCAGGCATGGTCGATCATGAAACCGGCACACGCGATTTATCGCGGTTGAGCGGGTTGCGGCGTGCCATGCCCATCACCGCTACGCTGGCCGCGGTGGGTGCTGCGTCGATGGCGGGTGTGCCGTTGTTCAATGGTTTTCTTTCGAAAGAGATGTTTTTTGCCGAGACCGTGTTTGTCAGCGGACACCTGATCACCCGGATTGGCCTGCCGGCAATGGCTGTGGTTTGGGGAACACTCAGCGTGGCCTATTCGCTGCGTTTTATTCTGCAAGTGTTTTTCGGGCCTCCGGCGGACGATCTGCCGAAAAAGCCGCACGAGCCACCGCGCTGGATGCTGTTTCCCAGCGCGCTGCTTGTCACCGCCTGTCTGGTAGTTGGAATGTTTCCCGCCACGACTGTTGGGTCGTACCTGAACATGGCCTCGCGGTCCGTACTTGGGGAACACACGCCGTTCCACAGCCTCGCGGTATGGCATGGTTTCAGTCTCCCTCTCATGATGAGCCTGGCTGCGATGGCAGGGGGAATCCTCCTGTACCGGGCACTGGGAGAATACCAGCAGGGTACGACAGTAGTACCGCTGATCGAACGTTTCGACGGCAAGCGTATTTTCGAATTCATGCTCGAAAAGCTTGACAGGCTGGCAATGCGCCTTTTGCGATGGTTATCCACCGAGCATCTGCAGGTCCAGATGCTGCTGCTTATCATTGCCGTGTTTGCCAGCGCGCTGATATCGCTTTCCAGGGGCGGCCTGCCCGAGGGCGACAAGCCTCCCCTTCCGGTTGAACCGACTTTTGCGGCGCTGTGGCTGATCGGCGCGGTCTGTGCAATCGCGGCCGCCGCCCAGGCAAAGTATCACCGGCTTGCTGCATTGACCTTGTCAGGCGTAGCGGGATTGGCAACCTGCATGACCTTCGTCTGGTTTTCCGCGCCTGACCTGGCGCTGACACAGCTTATCGTAGAGGTCGTCACACTTGTCCTGCTTCTGCTGGGTCTGCGCTGGCTGCCGCCGCGCGATAAGTCGCTGGACCATGAAACGGTGCCGCTGCCGGTACGTATGCGCGCCGAGGGGCGCCGCTCGCGGGATCTGGTGATCGCGATTTGTGCGGGTATCGGTATCACCGGATTGAGCTACGCAATTCTGACCCGGTCCGCCGGGGAAGGCATTTCGCCTTTTTTTATCGAGAATTCATTGCCTCTGGCGGGTGGATCGAACGTCATCAATGTGATCCTGGTTGATTTCCGCGGTTTCGATACGATGGGTGAGATAACCGTGCTGGGTATCGTGGCATTGACTGTGTTCGCGCTGCTGCGAAGGTTCCGCCCTGCGGCTGAGGCTATGGCCGTGCCGGTAAAGCAGCAGGAACAGGATGAACAGATGGGGGCGTTGCCGTCAGATCCGCATGCTTTGCTGCCCGCTGGGCCAATGATGGTGCCGGCGGTGTTCGTGCAGTTGCTGCTGCCGGTTTCGGGCATGGTGGCGATTTATTTTTTATTGCGCGGGCATAACGAACCGGGCGGCGGCTTCGTGGCGGGGTTGATCGTCACGACAGCGGTCATTTTGCAATACCTCGTGGGAGGCACTGCTTGGGCCGAATCCCGTACCCGTATTTTCCCCCAATACTGGCTTGCAGCGGGGTTACTTGGTGCCGCAGGTGCGGGCATGTCAGCGTGGCTGGTGGGCCGTCCATTTCTTTCTGCGCTGGCATGGCATGGCACTTTGCCAATAATCGGCGAGATGCACCTTTCAACGGTGTTGCTGTTCGATCTGGGTGTCTTTTTTCTGGTGATTGGCGCAGCGGTGTTGATCCTGGTGGCGCTTGCCCACCAGTCACGGCGCGCGCACCGCAAGCATGAAATTGCAGAAGTTGAGACGACGGTAGAGGCGGCGGTGGAGGTGCCGGGTTTGCCGGCAGAGGAAGGCGAAAGCCCTCATGCATCCGCCTCGCTCTCTGTCCCCGTCGCTTCAACGGCTCCGACTGACTATGCGCCTGGGGAAGCCGGAAGGCAAAAGCTTCCCCATGTTTCGCCTCCGAAGGAGAGGGAGGATTGATGGAAGGAATCTATGCGCTTGCTATTGGTGTCCTGACCGCTTCAGGTGTCTGGCTGGTGCTGCGCCCCCGCACCTTCCAAGTCATCATGGGACTTTCTCTGCTGTCGTACGCGGTCAATCTGTTCATCTTTGGAATGGGGCGGCTCATGATAGGAGGCGCGCCAATCATCGAAACCGCGGCAAAGGCAGATCCTTCGTTGTATGACGATCCCGTGCCGCAGGCGCTTGTGCTCACCGCAATCGTCATTGGTTTTGCCATGACTGCACTCTTTCTGGTCGTGTTGCTGGCTTCACGGGGTTTGACGGGCAATGATCACGTCGATGGGGATCCGGAAGCATGAATGGCTGGGTGAATCATCTTCCGATATTTCCGGTAGTGATCCCATTGGTTGCGGGAGCAGTCATGCTGCTGTTCGCCGAAGCGCGGCGTGCTCCGCGCACCATTATCGCCCTTGTTGCCACCCTGTTGAATTTACTCGTGGCCCTCGCGCTCGCCTATATCGCAAGCGATGCCGTTCCAAGTATCTGGCCGGATGGTATCGCGGTATATCTGCTCGGTGGCTGGCAGGCACCCTTCGGTATCGTGCTGGTGCTGGATCGATTGTCTGCTCTGATGCTGGTGCTCAACGCGGTGCTGGCATTGACTTCCCTGATCTACGCTTTGGCGCGCTGGCGCAAGGCTGGGCCTCATTTCCAATCGCTGTTCCAGTTCCTGATCATGGGGGTAAACGGCGCTTTTCTGACCGGCGATCTCTTTAACCTGTTTGTATTTGTGGAGGTGCTGCTGGCCGCGTCATACGGTCTCCTGCTGCACGGTCTGGGGGAACCTCGCGTCAAGGCTGGTCTCCACTATATCGCGATCAATCTTGCAGGTTCGTTTGTCTTTCTGATTGGCGTTTCGCTGATCTACGGAGTAACCGGAACGCTCAATATGGCGGACGTGGCGGCGCGCGCCTCACTGCTCACCCAGGACGAGCGTATACTTTTCGAAACCGGTATCGCCATTCTGGGCAGCGCATTTCTGCTCAAGGCGGGGGCATGGCCTCTGAACTTCTGGCTGCCGTCTGCTTACGGTACCGCTGCGCCTCCAGTGGCAGCGGTTTTTTCGATTATGACCAAGGTGGGGATTTACGCGCTGCTGCGGCTGGGGTCGCTGCTGTCCGGCGCTTCCGGGGCGAGCGTCCCGGCGCCATTCAACGAGGGCTGGCTGTTTGGCATGGGTATCATTACACTCGTGCTGGGAACAGCGGGTATACTCACCGCCAGCCAGCCACAGCGTCTGGTTGCCTATTGTGTCATCGCCTCCGCCGGCACGTTGCTTGCAGCGCTCGGGTTTGGCGGTACGGCCATGAAAGGGGCGGCGCTGTATTACTTGACAAGCTCAGTGCTGGCCACAGGCGCTTTCTTCATGCTTTGTGAGATGATCGACCGTACACGGCAAACCGGCGAGGACCTGCCGCTGGAGATGATGGAGCCTGTCGGACAGGAGCCGGTTGATGCAGATTTTACGGATGAAGTGATAGGTATCGTCATTCCCGCAGCGATGGCATTTCTGGGCATGGGTTTTCTGGCATGCGCGTTGCTCGTGGCAGGCTTGCCGCCACTATCGGGTTTTATCGCCAAGTTCCTTATCCTCTCCGCCACACTAACCGATACTGCGCCGGCGCCAGTACCGGTTACGGTATGGGTACTGTGGGGAGGAATGCTGGGCTCGAGCCTGATTGCAATCATTGCTCTCTGTCGGATGGGAATACATTTGTTCTGGAGCACGGATGAGATCATGACGCCAAGACTGCATCTTGGGGAGGCGGTTCCCGTTGCGGTGCTGCTGCTGCTCAGCGTTGCACTTTCGATAGAGACGGGTCCGGCAATGGAATACTTGAATCTTGCGGGTAATTCACTGTCTTCACCGCAGGTATATATCGATGCGGTGCTGTCGGGCAGCCGGCCACCCGGGCCCCCGGCAGTACCTTCAATTCCAGTGGAGGGAATCAGCCCATGAAACGCTGGCCATCGCTGACACTATTTACTGTCATTCTGTTTGCCTTGTGGCTTCTGCTGAATGATTCCCTGGCGCCGGGCCAGCTTTTGCTGGGCCTGATGCTCACGGTGGCTATTACCGCATCGACTGCGGCAATACGCCCACTGCGCGCGCACCCGCACCATCTGCTCACCGCATTGGGGCTGTTTTTTGTAGTGCTGATCGATATTATCCGCTCCAACATCGCCGTGGCCGGGATCATTCTCGGTCCGGCGGAGAGACGTTTTAATTCGGCTTTCATGAAAATTCCGCTGGACCTGCGTGATCCGTATGGGCTTGCTGCCCTCGCCTGTATAATCACTGCCACGCCCGGTACCGTCTGGGCCGGGCTTTCGCCCGATGGAGGCGAACTCACGATTCACGTCCTGGACCTCCAGGATGAGGAGGCTTGGGTCCGCACCATCAAGCAGCGTTACGAGCGCCGACTGATGGAGATATTCGAATGAATGCAATGCTGCCATGGGCGATATCCTTTGCCCTGATTGCTGTCACACTTGCCACGATTTTTGCGGCGATCCGTCTTCTGCGCGGGCCTGCCGCGGAAGACCGCGTACTGGCGTTGGATACCCTGTACGTAAACAGCATGATCATGGTGCTCATCCTGGGAATTCAGTTCGGATCCCGATTTTATTTCGACATCGCCCTGCTGATTGCGCTATTCGGGTTTGTCGGGTCAGCCGCAATGGCCAAATTCCTTTTGCGGGGCGAGGTGATCGAGCCATGACGAATGGCGTGATTCCTTTCTGGGCCGACCTGCTCGGCTCGTTGCTGCTGATCTCAGGCAGTCTGTTGACGCTGATCGGATCCCTCGGCCTGCTTCGGTTGCCCAACCTGTTTGCGCGAATGCACGGCATAACGTTGGGAAATACACTCGGCCTCGGGTGTGTGCTGCTGGCATCGATCCTGCTTGCTTCGATACACGCGGAGCGGTTCGTGTTTCAGGAGGTGTTGATCACACTGTTCATGATATCGACATCGCCTGTCACCACGATCCTGCTCATGCGCTCCGGGATATACCGCAAGCGTGCGGATACCGAACAAAAACCGCTATCCAGCCAGAATACGAACTGAACCTGATCCTTTCCCCCTTCCGTCCATCTGTTTTACCACTTCCCCTTTTTCCACTGCAACTGAATAGGTGTCCGTCAATCATGCTGCCATCCATTGAACAACGTCTTTCCCTTGAACTCGGCGCGAAGCCTGCACAGGTTAACGCGGCCATTGCCTTGCTCGATGAAGGTGCCACCGTGCCCTTTATTGCACGTTACCGCAAGGAGGTGACTGGCGGGCTGGACGATGCGCAGTTGCGCCTGCTGGAAGAACGGTTGCGTTATCTGCGTGAACTGGAAGACAGGCGCGCCGCGATTATCGCCTCGATAGAAGAGCAGGGGAAAATGACGCCCGCGCTGCTTGCTTCCATCCTGCAGGCCGAGGATAAGACACGGCTGGAAGATCTGTATCTCCCCTTCAAGAAAAAGCGGCGCACCAAGGCGCAGATCGCGCTCGAAGCGGGGCTGGAGCCACTGGCAGATGCGCTGCTTGCCGATCCGACGCTACAACCCGAGGAAGAGGCCATCAAGTACTTGAAGCCGCCCTTCGCTACCGAGCAGGGGGATAATCCCGGGGTACCGGATGTGAAAGCTGCGCTCGAGGGAGCACGCCAGATACTGATGGAGCGTTTCGCGGAGGATGCCGAGTTGCTTCAGTGGCTGCGCGAGTACCTGCTGGACCATGGGGTGGTGGAGTCGAAAGTCGCGAGCGACAAGAATGGCGGTAAGGGTAAGGAAGAGGAGGGCGCCAAATATTCCGATTATTTCGATTACTCCGAACCGCTCAGCGCTATTCCTTCGCACCGGGCGCTGGCGCTTTTTCGGGGGCGACGTGAAGAAATTTTACGCGTTGCCCTGCGTCTGGATTCGGAGGCGGAGAAACCGAAGTGGGATGCACCGCATAACCCGTGCGAGGCGCGCATTGCTGTCCGGTTCGGTATTGCGGACAAAGGGCGGCCTGCCGATGCGTGGCTGATGGACACGGTGCGCTGGACCTGGCGGGTGAAGAGTTTTCCGCATCTGGAACTCGATCTTATGGGTTCGTTGCGCACACGCGCCGAGACCGAAGCGATCCAGGTCTTTGCGCGCAACCTGAAAGCCCTGCTCATGGCCGCTCCCGCCGGGCCTCGCGTGACAATAGGTCTAGACCCCGGCTTGCGCACAGGGGTGAAAGTCGCAGTAGTGGATGCGACAGGGCGGGTCATGGAAACGGCCACCATTTATCCACATCAACCAAGGAATGATTGGGAGGGGTCCCTTCATGTTCTCGGCACGCTTGCGGAAAAATTTCGGGTATCGCTGATAGCCATAGGCAATGGCACCGCTTCGCGCGAGACCGACAAGCTGGCAAAAGACCTGATCAAGCGCCGGCCCGATCTCAAGCTCACCTCTATCGTGGTTTCGGAAGCGGGGGCTTCGGTTTATTCCGCCTCCGATCTGGCCTCCAGAGAGTTCCCCGATATGGATGTGTCGCTGAGAGGAGCGGTTTCCATTGCGCGGCGCCTGCAGGACCCTCTGGCGGAGCTGGTCAAAGTCGATCCGAAATCGATTGGCGTAGGCCAATACCAGCATGATGTCGGGCAAACCCAGCTCGCGCGCTCGCTCGATGCCGTGGTCGAAGACTGCGTCAATGCGGTAGGCGTGGACGTCAATACGGCCTCCGCGCCGCTGCTCGAACGCGTTTCGGGGCTTAACCCGGCTGTCGCACAAAGCATCGTTGTCTATCGCGAGGAAAACGGGATGTTTGCCTCGCGTGAAGCTCTGCACCAGGTGCCGCGCCTGGGTGAGAAAACCTTCGAGCAGGCGGCAGGCTTCTTGCGGGTGATGCATGGCGAGAACCCGCTTGATGCGTCGGCAGTGCATCCCGAGTCGTATCCCGTCGTGCAAAGAATCCTTTCCGACTTGAAGCAGGAAATCAGGTCGATCATCGGCAATAACAAATTATTGAAGTCGCTCAATCCGGCGAGGTATGCGGATGATCGATTCGGCGTGCCGACCGTCACCGACATCGTGAAGGAGCTGGAAAAGCCGGGCCGTGATCCCCGGCCGGAATTCATCACTGCCGCATTCAAGGAAGGCGTGAACGAGATTTCCGATCTGCAGCCGGGTATGCTGCTGGAAGGCGTGGTAACCAACGTGGCTGCCTTCGGCGCGTTCGTCGATATCGGGGTGCATCAGGATGGGCTGGTGCACATCTCCGCGCTCGCCGACAAATTCGTCAAAGACCCGCACACGGTCGTCAAGGTGGGGCAGGTGGTGAAGGTCAAAGTGCTGGAAGTCGATGAAAAGCGTAAGCGCATTGCCCTTACGATGAGGTTGGCAGATGCGCCAGCACCACAGACACAGGAGGCGCGAGGGGCTGGCAAGCGTGAGCAGCCAAGGAATAGGAAGGACCGCTCAGCCAAACCCCAGCAGAAACAGGATTCCAGGGCTGATACGGCGATGGCAGCAGCGTTTGCGAGATTGAAGGGTTGATTGGAATTTAGCTTTACGATCTAGCTGTATCAATAGGGCAGACTAAGTCTGACCCTGTTGATTTCATTACCCCTTCCTTGCGGCTATTTCGGTTCGGATACGCTCTTCCGCTTCTCTTAGTTCAGGGGTAAATTCGGTCCCGAAGTCCTCGGTTTCAAACACCTGTCGAATCTCGATTTCTGCTTCTCCTTCGAGTGGGTTCGGGCAGCGCTTCACCCATTCAATCGCTTCTTCCTTCGATTTCACCTGGATCAGCCAGAAGCCTGCCACCAGGCTTTTCGCATCATCGGGAAAGGGACCATTGATCACGGTGCGGTTCTCTCCGGAAAACTTTACGCGGGCGCCTTTCGAACTCGGATGGAGTCCTTCACCTGCCAGCAGCACCCCGGCTTTCGCCATCTCCTCGTTATATCGGCCCATCTCTGCAAGGAGATGCTCGCTCGGCATTACACCCGCCTCGGTGTTTTTGTCGGCTTTGACCAGGATCATGAAACGCATAACATTTCCTTTTGTTGTGGATTGTTAATTTCCATTCTCGGTGAAGTCCCTCAATTCATGCGGTTGCTTTAACCTCTAAGGTCCAATTTATTGGATCAGTATAACATCAGTAAAACGTTTTAAACTAACCCGGCCATCTTGTAAGTAAGAGATGCATCGCGCCTTGGAGCGTTATAAAGTTGCTTTGTTATAGCAAGATATCCTTTATTTTCGCTGTTCTTGACCGGAACCGTCATGGCCGACCCATAATGTTGCTAAACCACTGGAAACGCGACTGCGCTACCCGCTGCTCCGTTTCGTCATCCGGGGGAAGTCGATCCATTGCGATACGAAGTCCGGCAAGATTATCCCGGGTTATTCTCGCAGTAGGATGGCCGGTGCCCAGAGACTTTTCACAGATTGCCAGTGCCCGTTTGTAAAGGGGTTCCGCCTGGGCATACTGCCCCTGCTTGTGATGGATGAACGCGAGGTTGTTCAGGATAGTGGCGACATCAAGATGATACTTTCCGGCAACTTTTTCAAGGATTGCCAGTGAACGTTCATAAAGGGGCTGAGCCAGTGCATAGCGGCCTTGCGTGCGATAAAGTTCCGCAAGAATGCTCAAATCCTGCGCCACGTCGGGATGATTCCGGCCCAAGGCCTTCTCCCGGATCGCCAGCACGCGTTTGTAGAGCGGTTCGGCCTGTGCGTATCTGCCTTCGTTCTGATGGATCAAGGCGAGATTGTGCAGGCCCGCTGCCAGACCAGGGTGGTCGGAACCGAGCGCTTTTTCCCGTATCGGAAGCAAGCGCTCGTAAAGCGCTTTAGCCGGCGCGTACCGTTCCTGGACGCAATACAGTTCCGCGAGATTGTTCAGCGTCTGCGTGATGTCCGGATGGTCTGGCCTATGGGATTTTTCCCGGATGGTCAGCGCCCGCTTGTAAAGCGGCTCGGCGTCCCCGAAACGGTTCTGGGCGCGGTAGAGTTCAGCCTGCCCATTCAGGGTTCTTGCAACCAGGGAATGGTTGGGTCCAAAGTGCTTTTCCCGGATTGCCGCAGCCCGCTTATAGAGCGGCTCCGCCTGGGCAAACTTTTTATGGTCGCGGTACAATTCCGCAAGGTTGTTCAGACTGGTGGCAGTATCGGGATGGTCAGGGCCATATTCTTTTTCCGCAACCGCGAGCGATTTCTTGACGGCTTCTACCGCTTTGTCATATTCGCCCTTCTTGTAAAGTGATATCGCCTCTTCGCTGAATGTCCGCCACTTTGTCTGCTGCGCATAAGCAATCTGGGTTATGCCGAGCACGAGAGCTAAAAAGAAAGCGGTCGAGAGCGTTTTCATTCGGTTTCCTCTTGTGTCTAGCGGCAGGCATCAGGTTAAGGGTTAAGAGATAGGAGAGAGCAAATGTTAAACCGATATCCACTTCAGGATTCAAACATTTTTTCACGGCTTTTAAACGAAGTATGGTGAAAACGTTTCGGCGCAGAGCTTCTGCTGTTAAATATAGTCCTCATTCCGAAAACTACAAGCGTCATTCATTAAACAGGAGGAATGTTGCAAGGATTTGCAATCGACTGAATTAACCACTGGCAGCACTTCTTCTATGAGTATTCGGTTGAACCTTGCCGGTTCCTCGAAGGGCGGATTATGCGCAGAGTTCTCAAACCACACCAGCCGCTTGCAGGGTGCCTCGATGGTTTCGAAATATCGCTCTGCCAGGGTCGCAGGAACGTGCTTGTCATAACGCCCAAGCAGGAAGAATATGGGTATCCTGAATGAGCGGTAGCGCTCGCTCAGATCGAGCCGGGAGATTTCATTCTCCAGCTGCACAAGAGAAAAGCGATTGCCCTGACCAAACTTGATAAGGTCAATCAGGTTCGCCTCATCGGTATTGAGCGCCGTCCATATCAGCTTACCTGTCGACAGATTGGTATGGAATATGCCGCCGAACCGCTCCACCCATCCGGCAGTTGTCAATCTTTCATCGAGAGAAGCGTAGGGCGGCGGGCCGATCGCTTCCAGTTCCGAAACCGCCTTGGCATTTCCCCTGTTTTTCGCTTCGGACAGGGCAAAACCGTAGGATAAGCGGCGACCTTCGGGCACATCGGCCACTTGGGCAATACCCACATAGGCGGAGATTTTTTCGGGATGCTGCCCGGCATGGATTATCCCTGGCACTGTGCCCCATGAATGTCCTACCAATATTACCTTTTCCTTGTTGAACCGGTGCCTTACGTATTCCACGACCTCATCCAGATCATGCACGAACTGCGCAATGGACATCGATTCAGGAGGTATATTCGAATGAAATGATCGGCCCGTTCCTCGCTGCTCCCAATACACCACGGTGAAATGCTGTTCGAGCAGGGAATTATAATGGCGGAAGAGCGCCGACTCGCTGGCGCCCGGCCCGCCATGCAGGAGAATCAGGGGAGGATTGGAGGTGGATATTCCCCGAAACCAGATGTTTTGAGGAATGCCGCCGATGATAATCGTTTCCATGCTGGCGATACTGCCGGGAATGATATTTCCGGTCGCATCCCGGAATGGGACGGTATGGACGCAACCGCTGCATAGGAGGAGCAACACTGCGGCAGCAGTATGACAAAGAAAAGCGGAGCCCGGCACGATGTCTCTGCTCAGGACATTGTTCTGTCGATATGATGTGGTATATGTTAGCTTAAAAACGACCGGTGCTCAGCCGGATGAAATCTGCCTGAAAAAGCGGATGATAAACCCGCCATCCGGGCGAAAAACAAGAGGAGGATAATCATGCCAAAAGTATACAACTCTATTGTCGTCGATGCTCCAGTCGAGCGGGTCTGGTCCAGAATACGAAACTTCCACGACTTCTCTTGGGCCCCTTCGCTGATCAAGTCGTGCAAAAAGGTGGGCGGGGGCGGTGGATATTCCGTGGGGGCAAGGCGGCTGTTAAACGGGGAATTCCTCGATACGCTGATCGCTTACAGCGAGATTGAGCGTCGGATAATGTATTCCATGGATGAAGGGCCTTCCCCGGTTTCATCAGGGGAGATTTACAATTATGTGGGCAACCTGCATCTGCTCCCGGTGACGATCGATGACACGACCTTCGTGGAATGGTCCGGGTCATGGGAATCCGCAAGCACAGAAGCAGTGGAATACATGAACACTGTGTATCGTTCGCTTCTCGCCGATCTTGCAGCGGAGTTCACGAGCGAATCCAGGAGGTCAGAGTGGATTGATCAATAGAAAGAAAGCTGGCCAAGCGTTAGACCAATCACTCTGACCCCATGAGTCTGATGGACTTCCTTTTACGCGTACCAGCGCAGGAATGCCGCAGCGGTCAGCGCCGTTACACCCAGCAGGCTGAGCAGTCTCCAGGCATCACGGCGCTGTTTGGACGTCCACGCGGTGGATTCGCGTATGTACTTCGCCGTGATGAAGATCCCGCCCACGGCGCAGAGAATCTTGATCAGCAATGCCGCAAAGGCGACGCCGTGCAGATCGGGGAATACTTGGTAATAGTAGTAACTCACTGCACCGAATCCCGCGCCGCTCAGCGCTTGAACCGCCCAACTCAACCCGACTATCCATGCAAACTTGCGGTGCGCAGAGGTTGCCTGCCCTAAGACGTATAACGCAAGGACCGGAAAGCCCACCACGGCAGCGGCGCCGAAATTATGCGCCAGCTGCACCAGGGCGTAGTTGAGATTTTCAAACACCTACGCTTCTACGCTTCTACGCTGACGTTGACGCACTTTTGTGGACCAATGGGGGTATGCGCCTTGTTTACCACCTTGACGCATATTTCGTGTTTCCCCGCTGCAAGCGTTCCCAGAGACTGGCTTCCTTTCAGATTGCGCAGCGTCAGAATTTCCTTTTCATCGATATAGAGATGGGTGTGGTCGCCCTTGTCTCCCAGCGTGATGTCATAGACCAGCTCGATGTCCGTCTGGGGGCTGAATTTGGCACCTTCCGTAGGGGAAGAAATTGCAACGGTTCCTTCGGCGGCAAGTGCCAGCGGAATGGAGCAGGTGAAAGCAAGTGAAGCTGCAAGGGCTTGGAATTTGCGCATAATCATTCTCCTTGAAATGTTGTTATCAATATTGAGTACAGGACTTGAAGAAGCGACTGAGTCATGTCACTCGGCAGACTGCAAAACCTGGTATGGCAAGTCTTCCGGATTCTACCATCCGAAATTATACAACAGCTTCGCCTCCTCTCTGGCTCATGGGAAATGGAACAAGGCTGTCATCTGCATTCTAAAGGAGTCGACGGTGAACTGAACCTGCCCAGTTGCCGGAGGCCGGGTTTCCTTTCCGTATGCCCTGCGCTCGTACGGACAAGCAGGGAAGAAAAGGGTGGATGTTTTCGCTATTGTCGCGCTATAGTTTGATATGATAACGCGTTTGTTCAAATCGAATGGATCAATCGAAGATGGAGTTCAATCAGAATAAAAGAGCCATTTCCTGGGCTCATCTCATGCCGCTCGCATTGGCGCTGGGTGTCGCCGCATGCGGTAATGGAAGCGGACCGGCAACGGGCAGCGGCAGCAGCGGCGGTGGGGGGAAAACCGGAACCGGCCCCACTACCGGCAGGTTGCTGGACACCGCGGTAAGCGGTGTAGGTTATGCCGCGTCATCGGGGTCTGCCGCCAATACGGATGAGAACGGAATCTTCAAATACAGCCATGGCGATACAGTGGAGTTCAAGCTGGGGGGGCTGGCTCTGGGGAAAGTAAAGGGAGCAGGTATCATCACTCCCATGGAATTGGCGGGAGAAAGCGCGAATAAGCTGCAAAACCTGCTTATTCTGCTGCAATCGCTCGATATCGATGGCAATCCCGATAATGGTATCTCCATTCCTCCCAGTGCCGCGGCCGCTGTCTCGACTTCCATCAATCTGGATAGCGATCCGGCTGCCTTTGCAGCTTCTGCTGACTTGCAGAAGGCCAGGGAGGCGGGAGGCGTGAGCGGTGCTGTGAAGACAGCGAATCAGGCCAAGGCGCATTTCCTTTCACAAGGCATTCCCATGCTGAGTTCCAGCATCTGGGTCAAGCATGATGATACGTCCGCCTCTGTAATCCGTATTTCCACCCGCGGAGGGGGTGAGTACTTGAACGGTGAAGCCACGCCAGACGATTCCTGTGATGCCAATCGTGTTTGTGGCGGTAAACTGGTCAGCAAGGCGGGTGTGGAATATGGTGTGGCAGGTGTATCAGAATTTGATACCAGGGGATTCAAATTCGTGAGCAAGCCGGTAATCGATACTAACCTTCAGGCCGGTTTATCCAATCCCCGGGCAACAGTGCGGGTACGCACGGATGGTGCCGACCTGATTAATTCGGACATCGTGACGGTTCAAAGAGAGAAGAAACACGCAAGTCTGTTTGGAGAACTTTTCCACATCGCGGGAACCCTGGAGATCAGTTCGGATAAAGAGCCGATCAAGACGGAGATCAAGGAAAGCCGCTATTCAGCGATGGAAAATGAACCGAAAGGCATCGTTGGCGCGTGGGCGGCAGACCAGACGAATATCAAGACCCAGACTTATTTTTTCTTTTCCAACGGAAAGTTCATGATGGTTGATCCGATCGGCAACCCGGAGCACGCTGAAAACTGCGGACCCGGGGTCGAGTTTGCCTCGTATACGTACGATGCCGGGAGCAAGGCTTTGAGCATCAAAGGGTTTACCTATGACACCAACGGGTGTGCCGGCTTTTCGGAAACCGGTGCGAATTCCTTTAACCTGAATGCCGACGGCAACACGGCCACCTTGGAAAAACAGGATAAAAGCAGGATTTCCTTATACCGCGTATCGAAGTAGCGAGGCTCGGCAGGGAAGATAGTGACGAGATTTCTCTCCACTCGCAGGTAAAAAAGTGGGCTATGCGAACTGCATTTTCAAATCGCTTTGATGCCATGCCGCGCTGCATCGCGCAGATGGCGGACGCGATCATGATTTCTTTTAACACCTTCGTATTGCCTGTCAAGCAGTGCACGCAGATCCAGTGGCATTTCTTCTCTGAGTGCGTTGTCATAGGCCATCACGGCGGCGGCTTCGCCCCGCTCGCATTCTTCAAGCACTGCAAGGTTATCGTTGCTGGTGATGGCCGTCTTCAAGTCAACCCACATGCGATGCAATGTACCGGTAGCGGTACCAGTTGTATCGGGATCTCCGCCGTAACGCCTCACTTCTACGCTTAAATCACGTACCGCTTCCTCGCAACTCTGGGCCCGGTTTCGAAGATACATCTTCAATTCGGGATCATCGATATCATCCGCACAAGTTCTGAAGCCTTGTGCCCCATCGCGCGAAATCTCGATGAGGCCGTTCAACATGCTTATAATTCGTTCGTTATCCATTTTTGTCTCCTGATGAAAGCCTGAATATTGCCTTTAAAAGAGGATAGAGAAATCTTTCCTGCCGTTCTGTACGTTGAGGCACATTTAGGCTTTGGCGGCATACCGTTCAGCAAGCCTGTCCTGAACCTGTCGAAGGATTTAAGCGCCGGTGGATCCTTCAATCTCCAGCAGGTGATCTCGGGGACGGCCCTCCCTCTTGTGGAGAGGGAGTCTGTTCAGGGAAAGGAGGACGAGAGATTCAGGCTCTTCGAAGGGCCAGGGTGAGATTTTTTGGATCACTTCGACAGGCTCAGGGTGATCACAGTGAGAGCCTCGTTCTTACAGTTGCAGCCAGTAAATCACACCGCCGAAATCGACCGGGGCTAGGCGCACAGGTTTTGCATTCGTTCCTTCCAGCACTTTTCTATAATCCTCGAAGTAACTGTTGCGAATGAGGGTCGATCCTCTGTCGTAGGTTGAGACGGAGGCAGCGGCATCAATGTTTCTGGCAAATACTTGCAACGCCTTCAGTTCTTCAGAGTATTCATCGGAGCACCGATAATTGAGTTCCTGTTCGAGCCAGTTGATGCGGGTGAATAAATCCTTCGAATTAATTATGTTGATCGTATTGCTGATCAGTTTTGGGTCCATGAATTATTCCCTTGTTCATTAGAAAAACGGACTCGGCATTTAGTAATCGTAAGAAAACCGGAATCTCTACGGCGAAGAAACTCTGTCTACAACATGGTGTTAATGGTTATTTTGTCCGGGATCAAGTATATATACTAACCATTCTTTTAGACCCAACCAACGCAAGAATGAGAGGCAAGCGATGACCAGCAAGGCAATCTATGTGCAACCGGGCGGTGGATTTGATCATGTAACGCTGGGCACATGCGAACCAACGGCGCCAAAAGCAGGCGAGATTACTGTCAGGATTCGGGCAAGCTCATTGAACTACCATGATTACGCAGTGGTAAGCGGGATGTGGCCACCCCCTGTGCCACGTATTCCAATGTCCGACGGAGCGGGAGAGGTTGTTGCCGTGGGGGAAGGCGTTAACGAATTTGCAATAGGTGACCATGTTGTCAGTACCTTCTTTCCAAGTTGGCAGGAAGGACAACCTGAGATTGATAGCATGGGCACAGTTCCGGGGGATGGCGTCGATGGTTTTGCGTGCCAGCAAGTGACAATGGCCGCTATCGGTTTCACTCACGCCCCGAAGGGTTATAGTCATGCGGAGGCAGCTACTCTTACGTGCGCGGGTTTAACAGCGTGGCGGGCACTAATGGTAGACGGTCCATTGAAGCCAGGCGAAACGGTACTGATTCAGGGAACCGGCGGAGTTTCAGTATTCGCCTTGCAATTCGCGAAGGTAGCAGGAGCAACGGTAATAGCCACTTCTTCCAGTGACGAGAAACTTGCTCGTCTGGAAACGCTTGGGGCAGATCATCTCATCAATTACCGGAAACATGAAAACTGGGGTGATCTGGTACGTGAATTGACGGCGGGACGCGGGGTCGACCATGTGATTGAAGTGGGAGGGCCTGCCACGCTGGCTCAGTCGATGATAGCGACGCGTATTGGCGGACACATCGCCGTAATCGGCATTCTGTCGGGTATGACCGGAACGCTGCCGTTGCTCGCTGTGTTGACACGGCAATTGCGCCTTCAGGGGCTGGTCGTTGGCAGCCGCCGTCAGCAAATCGAGATGATTCGGGCAATCGAAGCTACCGGGCTGCGGCCGGTCATCGACCGTCATTTTCCACTGGAAGAACTCGTGGAAGCTTTTCGTTATCAGGAAACCAATCGACACTTTGGCAAGATATGTCTTGATATTTGAATGTAACCATCATTCCGAGTAAGGAATGAAAAAGGAAAATGTCATAATCAGCCGGCATGCCTTTTCACCCAATCGACATAGCGATTCATCCAGTTCTGCAGGAATTTTCTGCTGTCTTCATTGCCAATGTTCCCATCCTTGTCAAACAGCCCTTCTTTTACATGTATAAACGCTTCCGGCTGGCCAAGAGTGGGGACATCGAGGTAGGCCAGGGAGTTGCGCAAGTGCTGCTGCGCGATGGCTGTGCCAATAGAGCCAATGGAAGCACCGATCACTCCCCCCGGTTTGCCTGCCCATGCATTCTGCCCATACGGACGGGAGGCATGATCGAGTGCGTTCTTGAGCACGCCCGGCATGGACCGGTTGTATTCGGGTGTGACGAACAGCAGGCCTTGGGCTCCGGCAATTTCAGCCTTCAACCGTTTGACCGACTCAGCCTGATTTTCATCGTCGTCCTGGTTGTATAGCGGCAGGTCGCCGATGTTCAGGTGCTTGAATGTAAATTCCGGTGGAGCCAGCTTTATCAGGGCATCAGCTAGTTTGCGGTTGAATGAGTCGCGGCGAAGACTGCCCACCACTACAGCAATTTGATACTGGCCCATGTCGTATCTCCTTGTAAAAGATCGTAATGTGACCGGTTTGGTCACTCCTATAGCCGTACGGGCTCAAGATCATGACGTTTGATCGAGCGCCGCCGGTTCCGGTCTGATGGCTAAAAGACGGGCAGGACATGAAAATATCGTCTATATCGATAATATAGCAGGAAAATTCCGCACGTCGAGCGCCGAGACAAGGAGCTTGAAGAATTCAAGACGGCCATCAGTATTATCGGGAGGGGAAACATGTCCGGTGACGGAAAACGGATAGTCCTTTCTTTTGACGATGGACCGGGGCCTGTAAGTGCGCTGGAAAGCATTCTGGGAACGCTGCGCGAAAATGATATCAAGGCGGAGTTTTACGTTCTTGGCGACGAAGTCAGGCAATTTCCCGAGGCAGCAAGAATGATTGTCGATCAAGGGCATGATATCCAGAATCACTCCTGGAGCCACCCCGATCTCGCGCAGGAGACGGAGGAGGTGCGCCGCGAACTTGAACGAACGCAGGATATCATTGAAGAAGTCAGCGGACTCCGGCCCACCAAAATCCGGCCACCTTATGGGGCGGGTGGTTTTCGAGGCCATTTAGATCCAGAGCTTGTCCGGGTAGCCGGGGAGTTGTCACTCACTATCGTCACCTGGGATATCGATACGGAGGACTGGAAAGCCCCTCAAGGGCTGGGTCAGGAAAAGATAGCCTACATCGAGGAGCAGTTCACGCAGATGCCCCGCAAGGTTTCATTCAATGTCCTCATGCATATACTTGCCGGAACCGCGAGAGACCTGCCGTCTTTTATCTCCCAACTGTGGGAATGGGGATTCACCATTGCAGAGCCGTGATTGCTGCTCCCATTCCTGCGCCAGGTATCTTCCACCGTTTGCGTACCCGACGCTGCTGGTACCGTTGCTGTTCTCTCCGGGGGTTTTAGCCCAGCAAAAGGGAGAGTTCGATTGCAGGGCGGATCTCAAGTATGAGTGCACCGCGGATCAGTGCGAGCGGGTGACGGAGGATTTTCAGCACGAGGAGTCGTTTCTTTATAACGCAAAAACCGGTGAGTTGTCAGCCTGCCTCTGGACCAACTGCTACTCGGCCAAAACCAAAGCTTTTACCGTGAAAGCGGGAGGCGCGATTACTGCTATCGGCAGACTGATCCCGGTCGTTCATCCGAAAAACAAACCCCTTGTCGTCTCCCTGACCATCAAAACCAGCGCAATCGAGGGTGGCGAAGATGAAAAGAAGGCCCCTTTTACCGCTATCTGGGGTTACGGAGGTGACAGACTCACTTTCGATATGGGCGAATGTGTACTCAAACCTCCCGCCAAGGGGAGCAGGGGATAGATCGGAATAAACCGGGAAAGGAGGAGCACTGATCTGATCGACTCATTTCTCTTTTTGAAAAGGAGGATTGTCATGACTATGGGAGCCAGGACCAATTGTGAGATCAAGAGCAGTGATCTGCTTTAGGAATTCAGGACCAGACAGAAAGTGAGTTTTTCGGCAAACTAGACCTTGAAAGGGGGGTGTTTGCCATGAAGAAGAAGCGGTTTTCAATAGAACAGATCGTAGCGGTATTGAAGCAGGCGGAACTGGGGATGCCGGTGGCGGATCTGATCCGGCAGGTGGGGATTTCGGAACAGACGTTCTACCGTTGGAAGAAGCAGTACGCCGGGATGCAGTCGGACCAGGTGCGGGAGCTCAAGCAGTTGCAGGAAGAGAATGGGCGGCTCAAGAAGCTGGTAGCCGACTTGAGCCTGGACCGGGCGATCCTGCAGGACGTTGCATCAAAAAAGTGGCCCGGCCCGCGCTGAAACGCGAAGTGGTGGACTACATCGTGAGCCACCATGACCTGAACATGCGGCGGGCCTGCAGGTTGATGAAGCAATCGCGCAGCGTCCAGTACTATCGGAGCATCAAGGATCCGAAGCAGGCGTTGCGAGGGCGTATGCGGGAGATTGCAAAGACACGGGTGCGTTATGGTTACCGGCGCATCCACGTGCTTCTCAAGCGTGAAGGCTGGCAGCTGGGTAAAAACCAGATGTATCGGCTTTATAGCGAAGAGCAGCTACAGCTTCGCTCAAAGCTGCCCAGGCGCCGCAAGATGGTCGTGAGACGCCAGGCGAAGATCAAGCCGACCAAACCCAATGAAGCATGGAGCATGGACTTTGTGGCGGACCAACTGGCCAACGGGATGAAGTTCCGTACGCTGACGATTGTGGATGTCTTCAGCAAGGAAGCATTGGCAATCGAAGTGGGTCAGCGTCTGCGAAGCGACCATGTGGTCGCTACGTTAAATCGACTGGCCGCGGCGGGGTCCTCCTCAATATCTTTTTGTCGATAATGGCAGCGAATTCTCGGGGCAGTTGCTCGATCTCTGGGCGTACCATCACCAGGCACGGATCGACTTCAGCCGCCCGGGAAAGCCAACGGACAATTGCCACATCGAGACGTTTAACGGATCATTCCGGGACGAGTGCCTGAACTTGCACTGGTTTGAAACGCTGGAAGAGGCCAAAGCGATCATCGAGGACTGGCGGCGGGACTACAACGAGAGTCGGCCTCACTCGACTCTCAATGACCTGTCGCCAGCCGAATTTGTACACCGGGCGGGGCTTTCAAGCTTTGCCCGGGTTTAACCAGCGCCGAAAACTAACTCTCGGAATGGTCCTGGAAACCCAAGCGGATCAAAAAACGAACTTTACTAGATTCCAGATGGCACGTTTTATGGGGAGCACATCACAGGCTCAACAAAAGGATGCTGGTAAAGGGATTGAGCGCATAAGCAAAGAGCTTGGCCTTACTGAAGAACAAAGACCCAAGGTCGAAAGTATTTTTAATGTAGAGAAACAGAAAGTTGAAGCTATTTTCAACGAGGAGAGGCAAAAGCTGCAACTGGTACAGGAAGAGACGCGATCAAGTTTACAGAGTGTGCTTACGCCAGAGCAAATGGATAAGCTGGATAAAAAATGCGTGAGCAAGCTCGTAAAAACAGTGCGCCGAAAAAGTAGACATTCCCATGCGGGCAAAGGACCAGCTCAGATAGAGACCGATTTCTATTCCCGCCAAACCGCTCTGCCTGATGATCTCCATCGAAGGTGGTGAGTAGAATAAGGGCGATTTCATCTTCGCCTGCCGCCCTCGCTGCTATACGGCGATGCAATCGGTAGCTCTCATGGGTGGCGTACCGGCTTATCCGGTATATCCGGTAAAGGAATGAATTCTATCTCTTCTGTGATTTTGGCAAAGCGCTGATTATGCCAGTCCTCTTTTGCCTGTTCGATTAGATCCGGCGGGCTGGAAACGAAATTTCAGGTGAGATAATGTGATCCATCCATTAGCTCGCCGCCTACCAGCATGATTCGTGCCGGGCCTGGTCCCGACGCACACAGTATTAAATTCCTGGCCGGTTTAAGCACAAGCAGCTGGCCAGCTTCAAAGACGCCATCGGCAAGGTCCAATGTGCCCTGCACGACGTAAATGGCCTGCTCAAGGTACTCAGTGGGACTTCGATTCTTGCTCCCGGTTGAAGGAGCACATCAACCGGGAACAAGTCCGACAACGTGGCACAGGAGATCGTTGCCCCTAGAAGCTGCCGGCAATAACGCGGGGCGTCGTGCCCTGATCCTGTAAGCCTGAAGTTCTTCCTGTTTCTCCGCTGTTGCTGGAAATAAGTCATGGAGTAAATGAAAAGCGGGAGGAAGGCCTCTCTTTCGCTCGTTTTGCACGTTCTGCCAGGGCTGTAGCATGCAGTCCTTCTTTTCCTGGGGTATGGACCAGCCGGATGTCCGCATTGCTTCAAGTACCGGCTGGAGCGTTTATTCGATTCGCATCAGGCAGCGGAGCAGATTCAGGAGAATGAGCTTCAGGGCAGGCACATCATCTATTAAGGGCATTATGAAAAAAAAACCACGCTTCACATTATTCGATTTGCAGCTCGTGATTCTAGGCTCTGCGTTATCAGCCGTTTCTCCAAAACCATACGCGCAGCTGATGCTGCCATGGGATCCAGCGAGCAATCTCGTATTTAATGGTTCCCTCGGCAGTGGCGAGGTTGTCGAACTCACCAGTGTTACCGGCGATTTTAGCGGCAGCCTCGGTACAGGTCCGGGACAAGTGCAATGGACCGGCAGTGGAGGGTTTCTTTCGAATGGCTCGAATCGTATTGTCAATATCGGTGGCAGCGGCGGCACTCTGACCTGGGGGAGCGGAAATTTTGTCCCCAGCGGAGAGGCCCTCATTCTCGGCACATCCAGCGCCAACATGCTGGATTTCCAGAATGGAATCGACCTCGGTGGGGTAATCCCTACCATTCAGGTCCAGGGGGGCTCCATTGAGGGACATGCGCGGATTAACGGCACTTTGTCCGGCACGGGAGGGCTTCAGGTGATTGGTACCGGCAACGACATGCTGGAGCTGACAGGGGCCAACACATACTTGGGTGAGACCTTCGTCAATTCCAGTACACTGGTTGTAAGTGCCGACAACAACATGGGCGCTTCCATGGGGTGGCTTAGACTCTCTAATGGCACGCACCGAAATACCGCAAGCTTTACCATGACTCGTGGTGTTTTACTGGACTTTGGTGGGGGTACATTCCATACGGATGCGAATCTGGAAGTGGCTGGCCCCATCCTCAGCATGTTCGGTATGGGTAATCTCACCAAAACCGGTTCCGCCCAGCTGATCCTCAGCGGTAATAATTTCTACTTTGGCGACACCGTGATCAGCGCCGGAACACTCCAGGTTGGCAACGGTGGCATCACGGGCAGCATCACCGGGAACGTGATCAACAATGGCACGCTCGCGTTCAATCGTTCTGATGACACGAGCTATGGCGGCGTGGTTTCCGGGACTGGGGGATTAATCAAGCTGGGTCCGGGAAGACTGACGTTGACTGGTGAAAACACGTATATCGGCGGTACGGCAATTGCCGCCGGTGCCCTGCAAATCGGCAACGGCGGCACCACGGGCAGTATCGCCGGGAACGTGACCAATAACGGCACGCTCGCGTTCAACCGCTCCAATGACATGAGCTATGGCGGCGTGGTCTCCGGAACTGGCGCGCTGAACAAGCTGGGCGCGGGAAGGCTGACATTGACCGGGGAAAATACCTATACCGGCAGCACGACAATTGATGCCGGCGCTCTGCAAATCGGCAATGGCGGCATCACCGGCAGTATCGCCGGGAACGTGACCAATAACGGCACGCTCGCGTTCAACCGCTCCAATGACATGAGCTATGGCGGCGTGGTCTCCGGAACTGGCGCGCTGAACAAGCTGGGCGCGGGAAGGCTGACATTGACCGGGGAAAACACTTATACCGGCGGCACGACAATTGATGCCGGCGCTCTGCAAATCGGCAACGGCGGCACCATCGGCAGTATCGTCGGAGATGTGAATAATTTCGGCGGCATCCTCGAGTTCAACCGTTCGAATAACCTGGGCTATTCAGGGGCAATTTCGGGTTTTGGCACGATCGTCAAAGATGGGGCAGGGACACTGGAACTGACAGGGAATTCAGGAGGGTTTGTGGGTTCGATTCTCGTCAATTCCGGCACGCTCGCCGTCAATGGCATCCTGGGTGGGGTGGTGAATGTGGATGCGGATGCCCGCCTTCAGGGCAACGGGATGATCGGTACGGGAATTGTTGCCGGCACTGTTGCTCCAGGAAATTCCATTGGCACGCTTGGGGTAAGCGGCAATTACACGCAGCTTCCCGGCTCCGTCTATGAGGTTGAAATCGACCCTGCCGGAAACAGCGATCGGATCGCTGTCGCCGGCACGGCGAATCTCCATGGCGGCACGGTTGCGGTCACTCCAGGGGTGGGTACCTATTCCGCCAGCACGCGCTACACCATCCTGACGGCGGCAGGTGGGCGGACAGGAGCATTCGATGCGCTCACCCTTACCCGGACACTGCCCTTTCTGGATGTGGGATTGAGCTACGACCCGAACAACGTTTACCTCGATGCCAACCCCCTCGCATTTTGCGCCGTCACTGTTACAGCCAATCAGTGTGCGGCGGGCCAGAGTGTGGAAAGCCTGGGCTCCGGGCATTCACTGTACGACACGATTACCGGTCTTCCTGATCGGGATGCCGCGAGACGGGCTTTCGATAGCCTTTCAGGAGAACTTCATGCCAGCGCAAAGGGCGTCATGATCGAGGATAGCCGTTTCCTGCGCGAAGCGGTCAATGATCGCTTGCGTCAGTCCTTTAGCTGGCCGGGCGTGACTGTTTCCCGGGCATCGGGGCAAACCCTGCAAGAAAACAGAGCAACTGGCCACGCATTCTGGACCCGTACATTCGGTTCTTTCGGACACCGTAGCGGAGATATGAATGCGGCGCGCATCAATCGGAACATCGGGGGTTTTTTCATGGGAGGCGATACTCTTGTTGCCGACCTCCTGCGTCTGGGGATTGCCGGGGGCTACAGCAATTCGTCCTTTAATGTGAACGAACGCTTTTCAACAGGTTCAAGCGACAACTATCACGTAACGGCTTATGGCGGCACGCGTTGGCATGCCCTCGGTCTGCGTTTTGGCGGCGGCTATACCTGGCATGACTTCGAAACGAACCGCAATATCCTTTTCCCGGGTTTCAACAACCAGGCGAAAGGGGATTATCGCGGCCGCACCGGCCAAGTGTTTGGCGAGCTGGGCTACGAACTGCCGTTCAAGAACGTTTCGCTGGAGCCCTTCGCGGGGGTGGCATATGTCAATCTCGCCACCAAGGGTTTCCAGGAACGGGGAGGCATTGCAGCATTGAGCAGTTCCAGGGATAACGAAGGCGTTACCTACAGTACGGTGGGCATGAATGCGGCGAGCATGTTTTCCACGGCAGGGGGGACGACCACAAGGCTGCGGGGCAGTCTGGGATGGCGTCATGCCTTTGACAGCGTTCCAACCCGCTCGTCCGTGGCTTTCAGTGGTGGTTCGGCATTTGGCATTGCAGGCACTCCCATCGCGAAAGACGCAATGATCATAGGGGCGGGCCTGGACGCAAGCGTTGGCAAGAACGCGATCCTGGGCATTGCCTACACCGGACAAGTATTTAGCAACGTCGTGGATAACGGTGTCCGGGCAAATCTCGACTGGAGGTTTTAGCCCGCGTTTCTCATAAATGGCAGGTGCACGTGGCCGGAATCACGAGTAAGTTCTTTTACAAGAACGACTTAAATCTGAAAGGAAGGGCCGCGATGCAGACGCCTTGTAGCGCAAAAGCAATCTGCGCAGGATGTATTGGAGCTATCAAACTACTGCTCGCCGGCGGCTTTCTTGCCGAGATAGGCTGCTTGGCCCAAGCCGAATATTGACAGCAGTGTTGCATCCACGTCCGGCATGGTAACCACGCGGCGGAATTCGATGTTCTCCATGAATTCGATTGCGGATATGGCATAAATGATTACCGTGAGGATGGTGATCGCCACCATCTGGAAGTCCCCGAGATCGGGCCTGTTGTTATCATCTATCACCGTACGGCAGCCAGCCTTTTAAAAAAGGGGATGTTCCCCGCCGTATCGGTCGCACGAAAGGCGACTTGAATTCAAAACTCCATGCCGTGTGCGACGGCAGGGGCAAGCCTGTTGCCCTGCTGCTCTCCGAAGGACAGATGAGCGATTACAAGGGTGGGCCCTGTTGTTGCCTGCCCTGCCCAGGGCAAAAAAGTTGCTGGGGGATCGCGGCTATGATGCTGACTGGTTCAGGGCAGCCCTCAGACAAAAGGGTATTACGCCGCAATGGAATCTCACTTCATCCCCCCCGCTCCCAGGGCTATTACTGCCCGGTGGCAAAATATTCCAGCAGGAGTAGAAGTCCATAGCCCCCGGACGGCAATGCGATCGCCGCCCCGAATATCGGGTGCTGTGTGAAGGGGAGGAAGGCCCCTCTTTTGTTATTTTTGATCGTGTGAATTGTCCACTCGATCTGCTGCCTCTGCTTTATTTCTTCCGGTGCCTGGCCGGATAGCTGGATCAGCCTGCTCTCCAGACGCCTGATGGCCTCGCGCCGGGCTTTTTCGGCCGATCTTCGCAACGCCAGCGCATTCCCGACAACGAGTATCGCATTGAGGGAGAAGATAATGACCAGCGAGGCAGGAAACCCCCAGTTATCGATATAACCATGGCGCCCGATGATTAGAAGAACAACGATGATAAACGGGAAATAGACGAAATTGCCGATGACAGTCGTGCGTTCGGCAATCAGTTCGATGCCCAACCATTCATCCAGATTCTCTTTGTTGATGCCGCTCTTGCTGGTTATTCTCCCGAGTGTGCCGGCGGGCCAATGGATTTTATTCGTGGCAATGCAATTGACCCAGCGCCGACACAACCTTGTGGCATCCACCACATAAAATATCAGTATCATCATCGCCGTGCCGCTCATGATGAAGAGGCTATTGCTTATCAGGAAACAGCCCGAACCCCGGCAGGGCGTATTTGGAAAGCCGAACAGCATCATCGTCAGCCAGGCGAAACTTAGTGCGACAACCAGCTGCGGCAGGCCCCGGGTTGCGAAATTTTTCAGAGCGCCGAGGGAGACATATTCTCGCCAGAGGCGAACAGCATCGATCTCGTCACTACTTTGGGGACGCCAGATCTGCAGGCCCAGGATGCGTCGAATAGCCTGGGAAAAAATCCTGAATGGAAATCTCTTGTAACGGGCATCTTTTTCGGGATCACATAGGGAAGTATCGGTAAAACTTGTACCTTTATCTTCGAGATCCAGTTCGTGTGTCAGAACATTTTCGTTATTTTTCATCTTCCGCCACGAATACCATAAAAAGAGCAGACTCATGACCAGTGCGAGCAGGCAGATCGCTGCTGTTGGCCATGCGCTGATCCCTTCTGTGAGCACGAAGGGCTCGCTTCCTGCGACATCAAGCGCCTTCCAGGGCACCCATTTGACCAAGCTGTAGCATGCACCGACACCAACCACCAAACCTGCCCAGAATAATTTGGTCATGGCAAGGTTATGAAAAAAATCGGCGATCCTGGTACTGATCAGTATGATGCCAAGAATGAGAATGACGATCGCGGCGAACGCTTCTGCCAGCCACCTGAGATTTCGTTGCGTGTCGAAATAGGCATCCAGGTCTGGGCGGGTCGGATGGATGCTTTCATAAGCTGTGGAAGGTCCATGCGGATCAATGCTGATATCGAATGCTCCGGTCCTTCCGATCTCATACAGCCTCGTTCCTGTATTTGCAAAAAAATTATCCGGCTTGCCATCCCTGTTCATTTCTGCGTTCAGCTTGACGCAATTGGGGCAATTCGGTTCATCTGCATGAACAGGGGTGAGATGTTCGAGTGCCATCAAAGCGGCATAGAACAGGGATGTCTGATAACTATCTCTAAACGGGGGAATGGGTATTTGCAGTTCGGGTTGCAACTCCAATCCAAAATGTGAGGCGATGACAAGATTGTGGGTAAATTCCCACTGGGCAGGATAGGCAAGCCTGGCGTTGAGGTCGGTCGTGAAAAATATGGCGGTTGGAAACTGTGGGCGGAGTGCTTGAAGGATCAGAAGCTTGTCGTATACATCACTTCCCAGCACGCCAATTGCCCTGAATTTCCCATCCTTCGCTTCCTCCTGTTTCAGCGCCGCCGCCAGTCTGATGAGATAATCAATCTGGCTGCGGCCCTCGGGCCTTTGGTTCGCATTTCCCTTGGTCGCCGCCGACCGTCCTTCGTACCATGCCTTGCCTTTGGCCAGAACACCTTCTGTATCTTTATCGTTGCTCCTGCTTTCCGTTTTGCTGCTTTGCGATGCCGGCAGTTCGCCGTCAAGCCCTGCAAGATACGAGTGATGCGACACCCATTCCGGCCATTCGTCTCTCCGCAGCTTATTTATTTCTGTCTCCAGCTCGGGGCCGGATTTGCCGGACCCGGTTTCACTTGACGCTATCCCCACAAAGGTCCGTGGGAGGGCGCGTCCATACAGCGTATCCCACTCTGAAATCAGCGCCACCTTGAATTTGCACGATTCTTTTGTATCTTTTCCGAACTTGGTTCCCGAACAATTCTTCAACTTGAGCTGACGGCGGTTCAGTTCCTGAACCAGATGCTCGGCCAGTACTGCATCAGTGCCAATCGTCCTGCTGAAGTTTTTAATACCTGCGCACGAAAACAGGCCCTCCACAATCGGCAGATTCCCCGCCGTTTCCGTTCGTCCGTCAACCCCATCGCCGGCGAATGTTCTGCCGGGACAACTGCAGAGTTTGTCGATTGCTTCCGCTGCCTCTTTTTCCGCTTTGCTTTTATCTGGGTAGGGCGGATCGTCAAGCAGGAACGTGTCTTCCGCCGTCGCCCAGGGTGAATAAAACCGGACGTTCCTCAATGCATCGAATGGCGGGTTGGGGGAAGGGCACTGTCCGCCGGATTGCCTTGCCTCTTCGCCTAACTTGTCTTTTACTTCCTGTACCATTGCGCGCAGGCCAGTGGAGAACCGGGGACCTAGAACGTCATACGTCAGATTTATCTGATATTTCTCGAAGTTGCTGTCGAGGTGCGTCATCAACTCGCTCAAGGAGGTAAACGGATTGCGGCCGAAGTCCTGCGCTTTCAACCATATGACAAGCACATGTTTTTTGCTTTCCAGTTTTTCCTTGGGGATGAATAGCTCGGCAGGAATGACGACAGATCGGGTTGCTGCCGTCTCTTGCTGCTCGTTCTGCTTTTTCTCTTCTGCGCGATTCCAGATGAAAAAACGGATGTATTCGCCTGATTCCGGCGTGTATCCCGCAGCGCCCAAGGCGGATATCACCGCGTAACGATCGTTGAGCCGGGTTTCCGCGCCGCTGGAGTATGGGCTTCCGTCCACGAACACCGGCAGGACCCGAAGCTGGGAGGAGACGCCGGATTTTGCGAGAACATCGACAAGCCGGGCGAGTTGATGCGGCTCATCAATTTCCTTGCCCGTCTCCTTCGGTATTTTCGTTTCACCCGATTGATAGGCTTCTACCGCCTCGAACGGATCCTGCCAGAGCCGCGACTGGACAATCCCTTCTTCCATGAAAACATGGGAACTGACTCCCTTGCTGAGAGGCCGGGAGGTCTGGAGCGAGATTTCCTGGTAGATGAGAAAGCTGCTGACCATCGCAAATAGCGCAAGGATTCCGGCAAGCGGCAATTTTGGCTTCTCATCCTGTTGTTCCGCCATGTGAGGAACCTTTCAGTTGGCGGGGCAAGCGACGGTAGCCGGTTTCAAGGCCGCGCCATAGCGAGTTGCGGGAGTCGGCAGTTGCAATTATGTATAGCACAAACGCCCTTAAATGCTGAATGCGTGCATCCAATCCAGCGATTGATGCCTGGGCCCTGGGCAGAGGGGCAGGGAAACCGGTAATGACAGGACGTATGCGATGCCTTCATTCACCTGACTGGAAGTGTTCCCTCATGAAGATATAAACGTGGCTATACCGCGGGTTGTACTTCGGTCCAATAGGCAAAGCCGTTCAAGCTGGTAGTATGCAAACCGGGGAAGCAAGAGGGAATCGGAAACAGAGAGCTTCTCCAGCAGTAGTAAACGAGGTAGAAGTAGAAGTAAAAGTCATGTACATGTAATGAGTAGTAGAAGCAAACGCCACCGCGCCCGGCCGCAGGCCTCCTGCGCCGGGCTTTTTTTGCAACTTTATGACCTTATCATTCCATTCGAGATGGCCGATATGCGTGTGAAAATCATAATTGTTGCGCTGGTGATAGGGCTGGTATGGGGAGGAGGGGATTCAGACAAGGCCGGCAGCAAGGAGAGCACCTCGCCCTTTTTTATCACTGCGTATCTGAAGAGCAGTAAATAACGGAAGGCAGCAAGGGCGACAGCCGCTATTCCACATTATCGCCGTGGATGCTTATCAATCGAAGGCGGAGTTGGCGCAGATCGAATAGGATCCGGTTTTAAGAGCTTCAAGCAGGCTCGACGGGCGCAATGACAATCTTGTGGCGTTGCAGATCAATGCGCGCATAGTACCTGTAAAAATGAGAATGTCGGATGGAAATGACAGATCGAACAGCATGACCGGGTGGTGAGCAGGAACAGGCGGGAAAATCTGGAATCAGATGGAGTGCAGTTTAACTTACCTTTAGGGGGGCGATACTGATGTACTGGCGTTTCTGCTTCTGTATATTGTCTGCAGCGGAACTTACACTTACTCCGGCAAAAAACCATACTCGACCGGAAAATTGACGTAAAAAAGGTCGATGTTTTCCGCTTGCAGCAGATGCATGAAATCTTCGGCTTCTTTTTTACTGAGTACAAAGCTGACTTCCACAGGAAGATCTGCCGCCAGTTCAAGAAAGGTTTCCGTGTGCAATACGCCATGCCGACCGAAACCGGCCAAGGCGCGGGTTGCGGTACCGCCATTAAAGCCGCTTTTTTTTGCGCGCTCCAGCAGCCACTCGTACAGCAGTATGCCGTTATGCTCGCGGTATTCGCTTACGTAGAATTTGAGAAAGACTCCTTGCATATCCTCCTCCGTTTGCTTCTCTCATTCCCTGTATCATTTTTCCGGCCGGACTTGGAAATCCTCTTTCAATGCTGCGCCAGCCATTTGACTGTCATTATTCCCAGTATAGTCATCACCAGAGAGCCAGTCAGGTGTGAAAATATGATGACAAACGTCCAGGCATATTGGCCGCGCAAGAGCAGCGTAACGGTTTCGGCCGAAAAGGTGGAGAAGGTTGTCAATCCACCGAGAAAGCCGGTGATGGCAAACAGCCGTGCCTCGGGCGGGAGAAAGCTGTTGTGATGAAAATACTCGATCGCGGCCCCGATAAGATAACCTCCGGTCAGGTTAGCAGCGAGAGTACCCAGGGGAAGAGTCGGAAACAGGGGGTTTAACGTCATCCCAAACCACCAGCGTAACCAAGCGCCCAGCGCCGCACCCGCGCCTATCGCCGTTAATGCATAAAGACCCATGGCTTACACCGTGTGCGCAAGTTCAGCTGTCTTCCATCGAGCGGTTATAAAGTCCTTCCCGCGCCAAGCCATTTAACTGGCAACGTCTGGAAAACACGCGCTGTGCTTCGGCCACATTTTTTTCTTCCCCCTTCCAGGCAGCAAGAACCGGTTCCTGGAGTGCGCGCCCATAAGAAAAGCTGAGTTGCCAGGGGCAGTTTCCCCTTATGACGTTCATGGCATTCAGGTTATCGGTCGCTTCCTCGGGACTCTGACCGCCCGAGAGAAATACGATTCCCGGCACTGCCGCCGGGACATAACGGCGCAGGCAGCGGATCGTTGCTTCCGCAACTTGCTGAGAACTGGCCTGGAGTGCGCATTTCTTTCCCGGAATGACCATATTGGGCTTGAGCAGGGCCCCTTCGAACACTACGCCATGAGCGTCGAGTTCTCCGAACAAAGTCTCGAGCATGGCGGAAGTGATGCTTTCGCACCGTCCGATATCGTGCGCGCCATCCATCAGAACTTCCGGTTCCACAATGGGCACCAGGCTGGCTTCCTGACAGAGAGCGGCATAGCGAGCCAGGGCGTGACAGTTTGCGCGGATGGCATAGGCAGAAGGAAGCGAGTGCTCATCGATTTCCATGACTGCCCGCCATTTGGCAAATTTTGCACCCAACTGTTTGTATTCCGCCAGGCGGTCGCGCAAACTGTCCAATCCTTCGGTGATTTTGTTCCCGGGCTGCAGCGCCAGTGGCTTGGCGCTCTTATCCACTTTGATGCCCGGTATGATTCCCCGCCCCGCCAGTACCTGCGGAAACGGTACCCCCTCCTTCGAACTCTGCCGTATCGTTTCATCATACAGAATGACGCCGCTGATGTGGCGTTCGATACCTTCTGCGGTGAAAAGTAACTCGCGGTAGCGGCGCCGGTTTTCCTCGGTGGATTCAACGCCGATCGAAGCAAAACGTTTTTTTATGGTAGGACTGCTTTCATCCGCTGCCAGAATTCCTTTCTCCCTGGCGACGATGGCTGCGGCCACTGACTTGAGTTCATCGGTATTCATGGGCTTTTATCCTCCTTAAGCAAGCATAGATTCAGGACAGGCGGTCGGATATGCGTTTTTTCACCTTCATTACCGGGCTAGCGGATGGGTGGCGATTCAAAAACTCCTAGGTGCCACATGATGAACAGGAGAAGAAGGATTCCGATGGTTAAAAGATAGAATGGCCACACGGTTTTTTTATCCTCGTATGGATCCGCCAGTGAGCGGCGCGCTCCTTCCGGCAAGCGGGCCAGCCTGGTAAGTGACGTTCCAAACGGAATATTGATGCGTGCACGGGCATTGATGGCCCATCCATTTGCATCCAGAACCGGACCGAGGTTGCGTTTTTTCAGCTTGAACCATGCTATTAGCATAGAGGGCCCGGAAACCAGCAATATCAGGCCGATGATGGCGAGCGGTATCTGCCAGAATTCAAGCCCCAGTATACCCGTGACAATGGAAGCAACAACCCCCCCGATTGCGCCGAGGGCCAGTCCAATCGCTGCAAATATCCCGGCGAATTTACCTACATCGAATGGTTGCGCGGAGGGCGGTGGAGGGGTACCGGGAATGGGTGGGACGCCGACTCCCGCTGCCGCCGCAGTCAGTTTCTCATCCACCTCGGCGGCTTTTCGGCTAGCCATTTTTTCCAGTTGCTCATTGATGAATTTCACCAGCTTTTTGTAGGGGGACCAGAAAGCCTGACGAATGCTGATGGGGTGATCGATGATTCGCACGATCGTGGCATCCCAATCCTGGCCTTTTCGATCATAGAAGATGCCGTTCCGCCCGATCATCAGGAAATCGGAATCACCGGCGGTAAAGGCGGCTGCAATACTCATTTTCTCGGTACCACCCTTACGTATACAGTCGCAATACGCCAGATAGATTCCGCTCATGCTTGCAAACTCCGCATGCTTGGCAATGTCATCCACGATTACACACAGATCACAGCTTCGTCCATCGAGGTACAGTGTCCCCAACTGGAAGAGTGCTCTATCCCTGCCCGTATAAAAGCTCCGGAAGGATACGAAATTATTGACCAGATTGAACAGGTCACGGTGGTAGCGCAGCAGTTTTTCCACCGAATGGATTGCCTTTACTTCCTCTTCTACCGCTTTATCCTGGCTGATCAGCCTGCCGATTTCCTCCTTGTGCCTGCCGGTGGAAATTTCGCGCAAGCGTGCGTCTCCAAGAGGTTCGGCAGAGCAGGCAGGCTTGGTCGCCTGCCAGGCTTCAAATGCTGCAAACCTGTCGCATAGTGCTTTCCATTCCGAGGCTGATAAGTTTTCTTTCTCGCCGAGTGATGGTACGACGACCAGGCTGCGGAATGCATCGATTTCCTCCTGCCAGGCAGGATTGATTCCCGCCATTAATGGCAGAGGTTTTTCCGGCTCCACGGTGGCCAGAGGAAAGCTGGCGATATCTTCGCTTTTTGCCGATAGTGTTTGTGCGGCAATGCCCTTGTAGTCATCGGCGGAGCGGCTCAGGGGCACGGCTGAGCGTATGTCATAGGCAGCCAGCCGGCAGCGCGTGAAGTAATCATTGATTTTGTCTTTGACTGCGTGGAAGGCCGCCGCTGCCGCCTGCGTTTTGTCTCCCAGGAAACGTATATCGCAGTCACTTTCCCCCTTGGCTTGCCAGTTGGAATAGGCCGCAACTTCGGCAAAGAACGCATCGCTGATTTCCTGATTGATGCCCGGCTTTCCGCTCACGTCGGTTGCTGATCCACGGCACTTCATGATGTCTTCCACGGTTGCACGCAGTGCTGCATCGGGAATCTGGCTCGGGGTGATTACCCCATCGCCATTGAAATCCAGCCCCGCGACAAACTTCTCTATGTCAGCCATATCGGCAAGAGAAATTTCGGGCGCATCGGGCTTGCCCAGGCTGCTCAAGATGTATTGTGCCGATGCCAGCACCTGCTGCCCCTCGCTAGTGCTGCTGTCTATATCCGCCAGGGCAACACTGCCGGAGCCATTGACCAGCAGATCCGGATTCCTCAGCAGTTTGCCTGCCCAGGAGATCGCGGCGAGCACTTCATTTGCGTGTACATGCCCGTCATCATCATGGTCGATCAGGTCGAGTGTTTTCGTGTCAAATTCTATGCCGCGTGTGGGACAGCTCAACGCTACCCACAATTTCTGATCCAGGTCTTTTAATGCCAGCAGGTCGGCGCCGGTGTCAATTTGTACCTGATCAAAACCCCCTGCCCGGAAAAACTTCCATTGATGAGTAGTCATTGTGTCTCCTTTATTTTTTTTGGTTTTATTCCTGAACTACGTTTTTATACGAATTAATTTATAGGCATAGCATGTTTGTATCGCAAGATGTGAACGGATAGCGTTGAAACTGAAAAGTCATCCAAAGATGAATTTGGTGGCGACTGCAGGTATAACCCCGCTCCGGGAAAAGGGTCACGTTCCGATTGGACGCGCAAACCCAATGTCCCCGTTCACAACGCCGTACTTTTGAATCAAAAAGCTATTTTATGCCCTTGCCGGCCAGACCGTCGAAACCCAGTTTTATCAATGCCTTTCGCTCGACTTCATTTTGGACACCGAGCGCGATCACTTTCATACCCAAGGCATGAGCCTGTTCGCACAGATTTTTCAGGAATTTCTGGTTGGTTTTATTCTGGTTAATGCGGTGAATGAACCTGTCGGTTACTTTAAGATAGCTTAGCCCTGCCCCGGCGAGACTTTGAATGCTGTCGAGATGACGTCCGAAATCCCTGATACCAACGTGACAGCCCAACTGCCTAAAAATGTGGCAAAAATCGCGGAAGGCTTCAAACTTGCGAAAAGCGCCATACTCCGACACTTCGATCCAGAGTCGGCGGCACAGTTCGGGATGGGGGTGCAGCAGTGCGTCAAGTTTATTGCGGAAACGATAGTTAGCGACTGTTTCGATCGATAAATCAACCGCGACCTCGCCGGTATTCGATTGGAGGAATTCCAGTGCGTGACGCAATACTGCTACGTCAATGGGGCCGGTAATATTCAGACGAGCGGCGATGCTGATAAAGTCGGATGCCTCCAGCCACCCGCCTTCCGGTTGAGCTTGCATGCGTGCAACGCTTTCCTGATGCAGGACTGCGCCAGTGGGATCGATAACAGGGTGGAAAGCCAGCATGAAGCGGTTGGCAGTCAAAGCATCACTGAAAATGTGGCGCCAGTCGGAGATATTGAGGGAGACTGGAGAAGTCTGTCCCGATGACGGGGCCGCGAGATGCCAAGCGTTTGCCCCGGTCTGCTCCGCCGTGGCCAAGGCTGCGTCTGCTCTGGAAAGAAGCTCGCTGAGGGTATCACCCCGTCGATAGGGCACTGCTCCGATATGACAGAAATCAGCGATCTTGTCACCGTCACGCAGGGGGAGCGCTGCCAGCTCCTCAGACAAGCGCCTGGCAAATTTTGCCGCATTCCTGATATCAGGAGCAAGTAGGGCGAAATCCGAGCCATTCAGGCGTGCAGCAAGCGGCGGAGAAGATGTGATTTCCTCGAATTCCCCCGTGATGCCGGCGATCAGTGAGCCAACCCGATGAAGCAGTTCGTTTGCGCCAGCTCTGCCGAGTTTGCGGTTGATTTCTTCCAGATTATTGAGGCGTATAAGAAAAAAAATTCCCCGTGTGCCTTGTACCTTTCCCGTGGCCGTATCTGCATCGGTTGCAGTCGAAGCGAAAGCCTTTTCCTCGTGCAGGAAAACCTTGCCGTGTTCACCCGTAGGGCGAAATTCTCCCCCTCTGGCCTCATCCTGGACCGTCTCCCGCGCTGCTTCGCTGGCAGTCGCGGATTTCTGTTCTATTTCATCGCCTTCTTCCCTCCCAAGCAAAATCTGGCTAAGCTGGTTCATGAAGTGCTCCCGCCGGGCCAAGCCTGTGACCGGGTCGAAATTTATTCGCTTGTGCAAAGCTTCCAGGCGCTTGGTTTCTTCGATGCCGCGGTTATGCAGGCGTCTGATCATGTCATTGGTGGCACGCGCCAGACTGCGCAGTTCCGGTATGCGGGGTTCTGAAATGGTAAGAAAGCGGCGTTCTATGATCTCATCGGCCTGCTCGACCATTTCCGCAAGCGGTTTGTGGATACGCTGCAATATCATCGCCCCGATCAGCACGCATACCATCGCTGCCCCCAGAAACCAGAGCATCAGGGTTTTCGCCTGCTCCCAAAGTGCCTGATACGCGAGTTGAGCCTGGCTGACCACCTTGATCACTCCAAAATGCAGTAAGGCGTCCGATATCTGGGCTTGACCCGGTGCTGCACTGATTGGAAAGAGACGAGTGAACCATCCTGGAACAGTCGTTTCTATCTTGTTCTGCACGCGTTCTGTGATCAACTTGCCATCGGCGGAGGTGATGGAGATTGCCTGGTATTGGCCACTATCAAAAAATGCAGCGATTTGAAGACCAATGGTGATAGGGTCCTTGCGCAGTTGGGAAATCGAATATGCGAGAGAATTCGCGCTATCGATGTTTTTACGGTGAAGCTGTTGCTCCAGATAGCTTCGTGTGCCGAGCAGACTTACAAAAAGACTACCGGTAAAACTTGTGATGGTCACCAGGATAACGGCTAACCATAGTTGTCGAAAGAGAGACATTGAACGCCTTATTGTTTTAGACAGCGTCTTCAGGAAAATGTCCTGCGCAGGTGCGATGGCGGCGCGTCACGGAATTATCAACCTGGGGTGGATTCCTGAGCCATGAGATTAGCACGGAGTGGACAGGGGTTCAATTTGCAGAAAACACATCCGGAAAAGGCAACGAGACGACATCAAGAGAGGTAGCCCATGCGACCCGCTTCCCATACCGCTTTCATTTCCCATCCGGATTGCCTGTTGCACGAAATGGATTTTTATCATCCTGAGAGTCCAGCGCGGCTGAAGGCGATCGAGGACGAGCTGTCTGCTTCAGGACTGATGGATAAACTTAGACGCTATCAGGCGCCATTAGCGACTGTCGGCCAACTGGAGCGTGTGCATACACGGGAGCATATTGCAAGGTTGCACGCTGCAGCATCCCGCGCGGCTTCGGGAGGTTTCGTCTACCTTGATCCGGATACCGCCATGAACCGCCACAGCCTTGGAGCAGCTTATCGGGCCGCGGGGGCTGTTGTCCTCGCTGCCGATCTCGTGATAGAAGGAGCGGCGGAAAATGCATTTTGCAGTATTCGTCCCCCGGGTCACCACGCGGAACGCGGATACCCGATGGGTTTCTGCCTGTTCAACAATATTGCCGTAGCGGTTGCTCACGCGCTTGAAACACATGCTCTGAAACGTGTCGCGGTGGTGGACTTCGACGTGCATCACGGCAACGGTACGGAAGATATCTTTCAGCACGATCCCCGCGTCATGATGGTCTCGACATTTCAGCACCCGTTCTATCCATATAGCGGCATCGCAGGCCGTTCAGAGCGAATGGTCAACATCCCGCTGCCAGCGGGGAGCAACGGCAAGGTATTTCGCAAAGCAGTGGATGAATTCTGGTTGCCGGCGCTGGAAAGGTTTAAACCGCAAATGTTGTTTGTTTCTGCTGGTTTCGATGCTCATGCCGATGATGAGCTTGCTTCTCTGAATCTGGTGGAAGACGATTACGCGTGGGTAACTGAAAAAATCAAAGAGGTTGCCCGCGCTTATGCCGGGAAACGTATCGTATCGGTGCTGGAAGGCGGGTATGCGTTGGCTGCGCTGGCACGAAGCGTGGCAGCGCATATAGAAGTCCTTATGAAGCCCTGACAGCTCAAAACGCGCCTTTTCAACGCCCACTCTTCCCGGCACCCCTTCGACCCTTCCGGTTTACCTGAGAGTCCTTCCTCGAGCATCTCTTGCGCCCCGCCAAAGGGAATGGGGAATGTCCTGAGCCGAGCCTATCCCGACGCCGAAGGCTTCAGGACGAACGGAGAAGAGGGATACAGGTCAAAAGGAGGAGAATCAGGTTGAAAACAGGAAACCTTGTTTTCAACAGAATTTCTCCGAAGGCGTTTCGCCATCCTCCTATCAAGTCTATGATGGAAATAGCGATGAAGGGATCAGATGCGGTATTTTCCGGCTCCTATCGAAGAGGGTGGCATTGAAGGGCAACCATAAACTGGGTATTCCCCTGATTCTGTTAATTGTTCTCGTGATCATGGCGGCGGTGGTATGGCAGTATCTTGCTGGAAGTAAGCCGAGCATCAGGATAGGCGTGCTCCACTCCCTCTCCGGGGTCCTAGCTGCAAGCGAGAAGCCGTTGATTGATGCAATACAGTTGGCCGTTGAGGAGGCCAATGCGGCGGGAGGAATCCACGGTCATGAAATTGAAGCTGTGGTAGCGGATTGCAGGTCAGACGCGGGTCATTGCGCCCGGGAGGCCGAACGCCTGATTCTCGAAGAGAGAGTGGAGGCATTATTCGGTTGCTGGACTTCTACCTGCCGCAACGCGGTGAAATCGGTTGTAGAACGACACGATCACCTGCTGTTTTATGCGCTGCGGTATGAGGGTATGGAACAGTCGCCTAATATCATCTACGGAGGTGCAGTACCAAATCAATTGGTGATGCCTGCTGTGTACTGGGCCCTGGAAAATCTAGGTAACCGGAAACATGCACGTCATAGTGGCAAACGGGTCTATCTAGCAGGATCAGAGAATGTTTTTTCGCGAGTCGTGAATATTCTTATCAAGGATGTTCTGGCAGTAAACGGCGGAATCGTAGCGGGGGAATATTATCTGCCTCTTGGTTCCCAAAACATGGAATCTCTTGTAGAGGATATCGTGGATCAACAGCCCGATCTGATATTGAGCACGATTGCGGGCGCCTATAACGCCGGGTTCTTTCAAACATTGAACAGGAGGGGAATCACAGCGGAGAGCACCCCGGTATTGTCGTTCAGCGTTACCGAAGTAGTGCTGTCGGGACAGGATAAGATACCAATGACGGGACACTTCGCTGTCCGGAATTATTTCCAAACCATTCCTTCGCCGGAGAATCAGGCATTCGTCAAGCGGTTCCACGACCGTTATGGGGAGCAAGCAGTCGTTGACAGCCCAGCGGAAGCCTCCTACGTCAACGTGCGCATGTGGATCCAGGCCGCCGCCGAGGCGGGCTCAGGTAACCTGGCAAAGGTACAAAGATTGATCCTGCGTCAAAGCCTTCCTGCCCCGGAGGGGATCGTCGCGCTTGATCCGGTTACGCGCCACGCATGGAAAGTGGCCCGGGTTGGCAAAGTGCGGGAAGACGGCCAATTCGATATTGTGTGGGATTCCACGCGACCGCTGGAACCATCGCCATTCCCGTCCTATCGGTCGCGTGAAGAGTGGAACGTCCTGCTGGAGAAGGTGCTGAACACGCCTCCGATCCTGCAGACCACACAATTCAAGGGAAAACCCGCCGGTGCTTCCCCGAAGCCGGGAGGGTGAGACGATGATACGCTTTACCTCGCTTACACAGCGTTTTGCTGTCTGGTTTGTAGCCGTTTCCTTGCTGCCTATCCTGATCATTGGTTATGCCCTGTTGGGCACCTTTGAGACGGAGGCGGAAAAAAGCGCGATTCAACAGGTATCAGCAATCGCCGACATGAAAGCGGAACAGATTGACAGCTATCTGCGCGAGCGTTTGCTGGACGCGAGGGTGATCCAGACAACCAGTACGACACGCATGGCTATACAGGACTTCAGCCGGGTGTACGTGAAGAGTGGAGTGGACTCCAATGCCTATCGGCAACTGGATACATTTTATCGCGAACATTTCAAGCGCTTCGTAGAGGATGCGGGGTATTACGATCTATTCCTCATCTCCCCCCAAGGTGAAATCGTCTACAGCCAAGCCCATGAATCGGATTTTGCGACGAGCTTGATCACCGGCCCGTATCGAAACAGCGGTTTTGCCTTTGTTGTGCGTGCTGCACTCAATACCTTGCAGAGCGGCGTCTCGGATTTCGAATACTACCCGCCCTCGAGAGGCGCAATTGCCGCCTTCATGGCATTGCCCATCATGGCTGATGGAAAACTGGAAGGTGTTTTGGCGCTGCAAATCTACAGCGAACGCGTGTTCGAGGTTGTCACTGATAATGTGGGACTGGGAACAAGCGGTGAAACTGTCGTAACGCGCCTTCTCAACGATCGCACTGCGCTTGTGATCGCGCCGCTCAAGCATCAGTCGAATGCCGCACTGCAATACAGGATACCTCTCTCCACTCCACCATTTTCAATTGTAGTTCATAGCGGATTGCACGGAGAGCGGGGGGGCGGAGTGAAAATGGATTACCGCAACAAGGAAGTGGTGGCCGCCTGGCGTTACCTGCCGCGCATGAACTGGGGTATCGAGGTCAAGATGGATGCTGAGGAAGTGTTTGCTTTTGTTCCGAGGGTGCGCAACTACAGCTTGATCGTCCTGGGCTTCATCCTGATTGCTGCCATGCTGGGAGCTTTGCTGTTCAGCAGGCGCGTGGTTACCACACTGAAAAATCTCAGCCATAGCGCGCAGCACATCGCCGGTGGAAATCTCAAGCAGCGTGTTCCCGTTGCGGGATGGGACGAAATCGGCCAGCTCGCCAGTACTTTCAACACAATGACCGAGCGCCTGACCGCCAGCAATCGCCAGCGAGATGTAGCTGAAAACGATTTGCGCCAGCTCAACCAGGACCTCGAAAACCATGTTGCCGAACGCACAGCTGACCTGGAGCAGGCGAATGCAGTGCTCATCAGCAAGGAAGAGGAAATGCGCTCGATCGTGGAGCACATGGTGGACTGCATCATTACGATCGACGACAAAAGCATAATACGCTCGGTCAATCCCGTTATCGAAAAACTCTTCGGTTACACCCGGGAGGAAGTAATCGGTCAACCCGTCTCCATTCTGATGCCCGAACCTTTCCGCAGCGGTCATGAGGGATACGTCGAAAGATACTACCGGACCGGAAGGGGGCGGTGCGAATTCGATCACATTCTGACGCTGGAAGTCGAAGGAGTGCATAACATCGGCATGGGCCGCGAAGTGGAAGGCCGGCACAAGAATGGTGAACTCATCGATCTGTATGTCGCAGTCAGTGAATACTTCGTGGGGGGCAAACGTTATTTCACCGGGGTTTTGCGCGATATCCGCGAACGCAAGCGGGTCGAACAGGCTTTGCGCAACAGTGAACAACGTTTTCGAGCCATCGTGGATAATCTGGCCGCTCTTGTTGGCGAAATGACCCCCGATGGAGTGCTGGTGGAGATGAATCGCACCGCTCTGGAGGTGGGCGGCCTGCAGAGCGGAGATGTCATTGGCAAATGTTTGTCCGAGACCGAATGGTTTTCCTATAAGCCGGAGGTGCAACAACAGATCCGCGACGACATCCGGCGGGCAGTGGCGGGCGAGATCGTGCGCCATGACGTTGCGATTCGCATTGCCAATGGCGATCTCATGACAATCGATTTCATGCTGGTACCGGTGCGTGATGATAAAGGCAAGGTGATCAAGCTGATTCCGTCCGGCATCAATGTCAGTGAGAGAATCAGGATTCTCAAGGACCTCGAACAGGCTCGGCATGAGGCGGAGCAGGCCAACGAGGCAAAATCCATCTTTCTTGCAGCCATGAGCCACGAGATACGCACTCCCATGAATGGCGTGATCGGCATGGCTGACGTGCTGCAGCAAACCAGCCTGAGCGGTTATCAGATGGAGATGGTCGATCTCATCCGTGAATCGGCTTTTGCGCTGCTGGAAATCATCGAGGATATCCTGGATTTTTCAAAAATCGAAGCAGGAAGACTCGAAATCGAGCAGGCGCCGATGTCCGTGGAAAAGGTCGTGGAAAAAGCATGTGCCATGCTCGAAAGCCTGGCTGCCAGGAAAGCTGTGGAACTTACCCTGTTTCTCGACCCGGCGATACCTGATGAAGTCCTCGGTGATGCACTGCGGTTGCGCCAAGTGCTCGTCAATCTTGCCAATAACGCTATCAAGTTTTCCAGCGGATTACAGGAGCCGGGGCGGGTGTCGGTGCGTGCGCTGCTCGTTGAGCACGACCAGGATACGGTAACGGTGGAATTCGAGATAACCGATAATGGCATAGGCATGAACGAGGAGGTACAGTCGCGGCTTTTCACCTCTTTTACCCAAGGAGATACGTCCACCACCCGGCGGTATGGTGGAACCGGACTGGGGCTGGCGATCACTCATCATCTGGTGGAATTGATGGGAGGGAGTATCCAGGTCCGGAGTGCTCCGGGCGAAGGGTCGGTTTTCACTGTGCGGTTGAGCTTTGACCTCATTCCTTCCTCGCACATGGAAGATAAGGTTATCGATCTCACCGGCATCTCCTGCCTGGTAATCGGTGCTGAAAAAGGTTTGGCGGACGATCTGGCGGTATATCTGAGATACAGCGGCGCGGTTGCAGAGCGAGTGATCGATTTGCCAGCCGCACTCAAGCGAATCGAGGTACTTCCGCCCGGCCTGTGGCTGCTGGTCATAGATGCCGGGCATGAAACACCCCCCCTTGAAGAGTTGCGTGCCGCCTTCCGTTCCCGTCCTGACCTGGATCCGCATTTCGTAGTCCTCGAGCACGGCCATCACGAGCCTGATATTGAGCCCCGCTTTGTCGTCATTCGTCGCGGGCGGAGGCGGCATGAGCGTACCGAAGAGGTCGATACCGTTACGCTGGATGGCGATGTCATGCACCGTGACGCCTTCCTGCGGGCAGTCGCGCTCGCTGCCGGAAGGCTGCAGGAGGAATTACCCGTCCCGCCCTCCGAGGAGGTGAAGGCGGTAGCGTTGCCGTCGCGAGAAAAGGCACTCAGTGAAGGCAGGCTCATTCTCGTCGCTGAAGACAGCGAAATCAACCAGAAAGTGATCCGGCAGCAGCTTTCCCTGCTCGGTTATGCGGCGGATATTGCGAAGGATGGAGGGGAGGCGCTCAAACGCTGGGAAAGCAACAACTATGCATTGCTGCTGACAGACTTGCATATGCCGGAAATCGACGGGTATCAACTGACCGCGGCAATTCGCCTCAAAGAGGGGGAGCAAGGCGCTGCGCGCAAGCCGATTATTGCCATTACGGCCAATGCACTCAAGGGTGAGGCTGAACATTGCCGGGCGGTGGGCATGGATGACTATTTGAGCAAGCCGGTGCAGCTCTCGCATTTGAAAGCGGTGCTACAGAAGTGGCTTCCTTCTCCCGGCAGCAGCACTGAATTGCTCGAACTGGCTCCACCAGGTTCTATCGCGCCTTCCGCCATACCTGTTGCTCCCGCTACGCCCGGGGAATCTGCTGCTACCGGCGCCCCCGCTCTATCCACGGTTGTGGCAAAACCTGTCGATGTCCATATCCTTGAACAACTTGTAGGGAACGACCCCGCCGTGATCAATGAATTCCTCCAGGATTTCCGGGCGAGTGCACGAAAAACAGCAGAGGAGTTGCAGGCAGCGTGTCTGGCCGGTGATGCGAAAATAGCCGGCGGTATCGGACACAAGCTTAAGTCCTCGGCTCGCTCCATAGGCGCATTGCAATTGGGTGAGTTGTGCGCTCAAATGGAACAGGCGGGCAAGGCGGGTGACATGACTCGGTTGAATGAGCTATTGCCATCTTTCGAATCGGAATTCGCCGCTGTGGATAAGTATATCGGCTCATTGGCATAATATCGTCGGCTGATAGACAGGTTGCCCCCAGCGATGTTCGAATTCAGAAACCTGACTGAACAATAACTGAAAAGATAAACGTTATGGTCGAACGATCGGCAGTGAAGATTCTGGTGCTTGACGATGAGTCTTTCATGCTCAAGCTGTTGAATCGCATTTTATCCAATCTCGGATATGCCTCGATCACGCTGTGTGATAGCGGGGGGACCGCGCTGGAGAAAATAGCCAATACGGACGCTGATACAGTACCCGATGTGATACTGCTGGATCTCAACATGCCCGGAATGGATGGGATCGAGTTTGTGCGGCACCTCGTGGATCTTCACTATCCCGGCAGCCTCATATTGGTCAGTGGTGAGGATGAACGCATACTTCAGACCACTGAAAAACTCGTGCGTGCTCACAAAATCCCCATATTGGGTTACCTGCATAAACCCGTGACGCCTGACGCTCTGGCTGCCATGCTGGGAAAGTGGGCGCCGCCTTCCGCCAGTGCCCCAGGTACAGCGAAGAAAGTCTACAGCGCGGATGAGCTTCGTGCCGCCCTAAAAGAGAGTGAACTGATCAACTATTATCAGCCCAAGGTCGCAGTGGCGAGTGGTGAAGTGGTCGGCGTAGAGACACTTGTAAGATGGCGTCACCCTAGGGACGGAATAGTATTTCCAGATCAGTTCATTGGAGTGGCGGAAGCTTCAGGGTTGATCGATGATTTGACTCAGACCGTATTTACTGCCGCCATGACTCAGGCAAAAGCCTGGCAGGAAGCCAGGCTGCCACTGCGGATTGCCGTCAACGTTTCCATGGATAACCTCGCGTCGATCGATTTTCTGAATTTTGTGGCGGAAGCCGCGGCAAAGGAGGGGATAGCCCCGCAAAATGTGGTGCTGGAAGTAACTGAAAGCCGACTGATGCAGGATACACGGGCGCCCCTTGAGATTCTGACGCGGCTGCGTTTGAAGCGTTTCCGCCTTTCCATCGATGATTTTGGCACAGGGCATTCATCACTGGCCCAGTTACGCGACATTCCTTTCGACGAACTCAAGATAGATCAGGGTTTCGTACATCGCGCATCGACGGATGAGACCTTGCGGGCAATTTACGACGCGAGCTTGTCCCTGGCACGACAATTGAATATGGAAGTCGTGGCGGAAGGCGTACAGGATCAGGAGGATTGGGAACTTCTGCGCCGTACAGGGTGCGATCTTGCGCAAGGAGCTTTTGTCTCGCGCCCTCTGCTGCCGGAGGATGTGCCTGGCTGGATAGAACTGTGGCGGGAACGGGTTCGAACCCAACTTTTTCCGAGGGAAGATGCAAAGGAATAATCGGCAGGGCGAGAGACAGAAGCAATCTCCGCGGGAATGACGGGAGCATCCGCAGTTTTCAGTCTTTCACGCCACTTGCCCAGTCCGCGGATCCGTTTGTTCAACCCTGGCGAAGATCCTTACGCCGCTAAAGGTTTTTTTATGCAAGTTGCAAGCTGTGCGAGGAGGATAGGGGGAGTTGCTGTGAGTACGAGATAATCCGCTTTCCGGATGAAGCGGTCGATGAGTTTATTGCATCGAATGTAACCCGATCATATTGCCTTCGGTGTCGAGGACCAGGGCGATGAAACCATATTTACCGATGGACATTTTTTCCTTGAAAACACGTCCACCATGCTCGGCAGCACGCGCGGCCTCTACCGCACAATCTTCACATTTGAAATAAACCAGAGTGCTGCTTCCGCCGGACGGGCAACCCTCCATTTTCGCTAGCGCGCCCGCCGCTCCGTAGACTTCCTCCGACATGGGGAAGGCCCACAGTTCTATATCGGGGCTTGGTATCCGCTCGAGCTTCCCTTGCAGAACGCCTTCGTAGAACGTTTTTGCGCGTTCCATGTCCTGTACATAAATTTCAAACCACCCGACTGGATTGGATTGCATGCGTTGCTCCTCGATGTTTATCAATCTGGTTAAATCAATAATGCAGCCGCTACCCGTCGTTCTTCCGCGGATAATATGTTGTAAGTGCGACAGGCGGCAGCGGTATCCATCACTTCTATGCCAATGCCGGACTCGATCAGGCTTCTGGTAAGCTGCGGATGGGGAAAGCGCAATGTGGCGCCCGTTCCGAAGAGGACCATTTCCGGTTGCAGCGAGAGGATGAACCGGAAGTGTTCAGTATTGAGTTCCTCGAACGTTTTTGCCTCCCACTCTTCGATCAGGCGATCGGGCAACACGATCAGGCTATGATCGTAGCGTACATGATTGATCATGACGTAGTCGGTTCCATAACCGGTAAACAGGTTGTGCCCGGTGGGACCGGAAAGATGCAGTTTCACACGAGACTCCATTTGCGGCAGTTTAGCGGGTCGGGTAACATTACATCTTTTTCCCGTTGCGATAAAGGTTTTGCGTCGAATAAAGCGGGAACGACAGAATCTCTTGATTTTCAACACCCAACACTCGCGGGCGTTTCCGGTTACGTATTTCCATCTGAATCCGGCCTTGCAAAGCGCCGTCCCTGACCTTTGCCGTAAGGCTTTTGCCACCCATCCTTCCCCTATCTGATGCAGCCCATTCTCAAATCCAGCAAGTTGGCCAATGTATGCTATGACATTCGCGGACCGGTGCTCGACCGGGCGCGGCAAATGGAAGAGGAAGGGCACCGTATCATCAAGCTCAATATCGGGAATCCGGCATCATTCGGTTTCGAAGCTCCCGAAGAAATCCTGCAGGACGTGATGCATAACCTTTCCGCCGCATCCGGTTATTGCGACTCGAAAGGATTGTTTGCGGCACGCAAGGCCATCATGCATTACACGCAGGAGAAGCGCATCGAGGATGTCCGGCTGGAGGATATATACATCGGCAACGGCGTTTCCGAACTGATCGTGATGGCGATGCAGGCGCTGCTGAATACGGGTGATGAGGTTTTGATTCCTTCACCCGATTACCCGTTGTGGACAGCAGCGGTGGTGCTGGCAGGCGGGACTCCGCGTCATTATGTGTGTGACGAGCAATCGGGCTGGTTGCCTGATCTGGAGGATATTCGCTCGAAGGTGAGCTCGAACACCCGTGCGATCGTTGTCATCAATCCGAATAATCCGACAGGTGCGCTTTATCCGGACGAAGTGTTGCGTGAAATCATCGAGATTGCACGTCAGCATCAACTCATCGTCTACGCCGACGAAATCTATGACAAAGTCTTGTACGAAGATGCGACCCACACTTCGATTGCGTCCCTGGCGGATGATGTGCTGTTCGTTACATTGAACGGGTTGTCCAAGAATTATCGTGCCGCAGGGTTTCGCTCGGGATGGGCAGTGGTCTCCGGAACAAAACACTATGCGAGCGACTATATCGCTGGTCTGACCATGCTGGCCTCCATGCGGTTGTGTGCAAATGTTCCTTCGCAGTTTGGTATCCAAACGGCGTTGGGGGGGTATCAAAGCATCAAGGATCTGGTCATGCCCACGGGGCGTCTTATGCGGCAACGCGATCTCGCCTGGAAAATGTTGACGGAGATCCCGGGCGTATCGTGCTATAAGCCACGAGCAGCAATGTATCTGTTCCCCCGCCTGGACCCCGCGATCTATCCGATCGAGGATGACGAGCAATTTGTGCTGAATTTACTGTTGGAAGAGAAGGTGCTGCTGGTGCAGGGTAGCGGTTTCAACTGGCCATATCCAGATCATTTCCGTGTTGTATTTCTCCCTAACAGTGACGACCTGACTGAAGCCATTAGCCGGGTTGGAAGTTTTCTGGGCCGCTACCGCAGGCAGCACGGAACCGGGTGAGGCGAACTCGACTTCTGTAAACGACAACGCCGCGTACGAACAAAATCCCTTTCAGCAAATATGGCAAATATGTCCGAAAAATTCATCATTACCGAAGATATGAAACCTATCCATGTGGGCCTGTTGGGGGCAGGCACGGTCGGCAGCGGCACGTTCGCCGTGCTCAAACGCAATCAGGAAGAGATCACCCGCCGCGCCGGCCGCAGTATCGTCGTTCGCATGATTGCTGATCGAGAGGAAGAGAAGGCCCGTCAGATCGCAGGCGACGATGAGGTCATCGTCACACGCGATGCGAATGAGGTGGTGATGAATCCCGATATCGATATCGTGGTCGAACTGATCGGCGGCTACACCGCGGCCAGGGACCTGATACTGAAGGCTATCGAGAATGGCAAGCATGTCATTACCGCCAACAAGGCATTGCTTGCTTCACATGGGACCGAAATCTTCGCCGCGGCGCAGAAGAAAGGCGTAATGGTGGCGTTCGAAGCGGCGGTGGCGGGAGGCATTCCTATAATCAAGGCTCTGCGTGAGGGATTGACTGCCAACCGCATCGAGTGGATAGCCGGCATCATCAATGGCACGAGCAACTTCATTCTCTCGGAAATGCGGGATAAGGGGTTGACGTTCGAAACCGTATTGAAGCAGGCGCAAAAACTGGGTTATGCCGAAGCCGATCCCACTTTTGACATCGAGGGCATCGATGCGGCGCATAAACTCACGATCATGGCCTCGATCGCCTTTGGCATTCCAATGCAGTTTGACAAGGTATATACCGAGGGTATAACCAAATTGACCCGCGAGGATATTCGTTATGCGGAGGAACTGGGTTATCGCATCAAGCTGTTGGGCATTACGAAACGTACGTCCGGAGGAATCGAGTTGCGTGTGCATCCGACACTCATCCCTGCTCGAAGACTGATCGCCAATGTCGAGGGGGTGATGAATGCCATCGTGGTGAGAGGCGATGCGGTAGGCTCTACCCTCTATTATGGTCCGGGAGCGGGTGCCGAACCTACAGGGAGTTCAGTCGTGGCAGACCTGGTGGATGTAACTCGCATGCACACAGCCGATCCCAAGCACCGCGTTCCTCATCTCGCCTTCCAGCCAGGCCGCCTGTCGGATACGCCGATCCTCACGATGGACGAGGTGGAAACGTCTTATTACCTGCGGCTGCGGGTCATGGACAAACCTGGGGCCCTGGCCGATATCACGCGGGTGCTTGCGGACCTCGGCATTTCCATCGAAGCCATGATGCAGAAAGAGCCAAGCGAAGGCGAAGACCAGGTGGATATCATTATGCTCACGCATTTGGCGGTGGAAAGAAACGTTAACGATGCGATCGCCCGAATAAAGCGATTGCCCATAACGACCGGCAAGGTGACCCGCATCCGGCTGGAGCATCTGGGCAGCAAATAATTGACATTACCGGTTATGGTCAACCCCCGCTAGTGTCCGGGGTAAGATCGCTGACATTTTCAGGGCAAACTCATCAGCAATATGGCGGATAGCGGGATGAATTGCTTCACTTTTATCTTTTTGCGAGTTTGTAGGATTTAGGATAATGCTCTACATTTCCACTCGTGGCGGCATGCCGCCTAAAAAGTTCTCCAGGATTCTTCTCGGCGGCCTTGCTCCGGATGGCGGGCTGACGCTGCCGGAAACCTATCCCAGGTTCGATGACGCAAAATTGCAGGAACTGCGGGACATGGATTACCCGGAACTTGCGTTCGAGATCCTTTCCGGTTTTGCGGATGACATTCCTGCTGCGGACTTGCGCGCAATCATCGGGCGAACCTATACTGCCCAGTCGTTTCAAAACGATGAAATCACGCCGCTTAAAACCCTGGAACCGGGGCTGCACATACTTGGTTTGTCGAATGGCCCGACGCTGGCCTTCAAGGATATCGCCCTGCAATTGCTGGGCAACCTGTTCGAGTACGCGTTGGACAAGAATGGCGAGCAGCTGAATATCCTCGGTGCAACTTCCGGCGATACCGGGCCGAGCGCAGAGTATGCCATGCGGGGCAAGCGCGGCATTCGTGTGTTCATGCTTTCGCCGCATGGAAAAATGAGCCCGTTCCAGACAGCTCAAATGTTTTCCCTGCATGATCCGAATATTTTCAATATCGCCATTCGCGGCGTGTTCGACGATTGCCAGGACATTATCAAGGCTGTCAGCAATGATTATGCCTTCAAGCAGAAATACCGCATTGGTACGGTTAATTCCATAAACTGGGCACGCATTGCGGCGCAGACCGTTTATTACTTCAAAGGTTATTTTGCTGCCACCCGCTCGAATACAGAGCAGGTATCTTTCGCGGTGCCATCGGGAAATTTCGGCAACATTTGCGCAGGGCACGTGGCGCGCATGATGGGCCTGCCTATCAAAAAGCTGATACTTGCCACCAATGAAAATGATGTGCTGGATGAATTTTTCCGGACGGGACATTATCGCCCGCGCACGACCGCCGAGACCGTCCAGACCAGTAGTCCCTCGATGGATATTTCCAAGGCCTCGAACTTCGAGCGCTTCATTTTCGACTTAACCGGAAGAGATGCCGCCAAAGTGAAGGAATTATGGCAGGCAGTAGATGAGGGCGGAGCCTTTGATCTCGCCGATACGCCCCTGTGGGAGAGAATCGAAGACTTTGGCCTTGTATCAGGGACCAGCAGTCATGCAGACCGAATCGCCACCATCCGCCGGGTGCATGACCGATATGGCTTGGTGATAGACCCGCATACAGCTGACGGCGTGAAAGCGGGATTGGAACATCGTGACGCCAGCGTGCCGCTGATCTGTCTTGAAACGGCATTGCCAGTCAAATTCTCAGCAAGCATTGTCGAGGCGATCGGACATGAGCCTGAGCGTCCCGCAGGATATGAGAATATTGAAGAAAAAGCACAGCGCTATGTAGTCATGGATGCTGACGCAGGGGCGGTCAAGGCGTTTATTGTGGAGCAGGCGGGGCCGCCCCAAACCGCGGCGGCGATATAAGCTTGCGATGAGACGGGAGGTGGAGCACCGGTAAATATAAGCCGGCCGCAGCATCGCCCCCCATTTCGCCTTCCTTCGGCAGATTCAGGACGAACAGCGACAGGAGGGAATTGCCACTTCTTATTCGCGCTGCTTTTCGGCTGCAGCAAGAAAATCATCCAGTATGGGACCGGAATCGAGCAGGTCTGTGGCAGGGCCATGAAATTCGGGATGCCACTGGAATCCCGTCACATAGCTGTCTCCCTGCATGCGTATTGCTTCGATGATGCCGTCGGACTCGGAAACTGCCTCGACCATGGAGTCCCGTCCCAGTTCCTTGATTGCCTGGTGATGTATGCTGTTGACAAGATGCTGGTAGCGGTTGCCGTAGAGATTTGCCAACCGGGAATTTTCTTCAATCAGCAACGCATGCCGATGCTGGTCATACAACACTGCATCCACGTGTATGATGCATTCCGGGCGATCCGTCGCGATATCCTGGTACAGGCTTCCACCCAATGCTACATTGATGAGCTGGAGCCCGCGGCAGATACCCAACACGGGTTTTCTTTGTACCACGCACTCCCAGAAAAGCTCCATTTCGTAAAGATCACGCACCCGGTCGCCGGACCACTCCGGCCGCTGAGGTGTTTCACCGTAGGAAACGGGAGATACGTCCGCGCCACCTTGCAGCACCAGGCCGTCAATTTCCCGGACATAGTCGCTGATGCGCACATGAGAACGCTCGACGCCACCGGTTTCTATTGCTGGCAACATGAATGCCAGCGCTCGCCGGCGCATGATCCAGTGGGCGACGGTCTGTTCAAGGTATTGCAGGGTTTTATTGCGAAAACCCAATTCAAGGGGCGGTTGATGCAGGATACGGGGTGACAGGCCGATACGCAACGGGCGGGGCATCTCAGGTAACGAATGAGTCCTCAGAAATATAAATGTAATTAGATTTTGGAATTTCCGCGGTGTTCTTCGTTACATATAAGATACCTGGATAACTTTGCGTCCTCCTTTGCCCGGGGGCAATCGAGCCGACGTTGCGCTACTTTGTTCCGCTGGTTTTTCTCAGCGATCCATATCTAACCGACAATTTAGACATTCCTCACGGGAATCAGTTTCCCATCCATAATTCGGCTTGCAACTGCATGACGTCGGCAAGGTTGTGCTCGCTTGCATAAGCCCTGCGCTGCCAACTTGTGCCGTTACCGACGATGAGTATCTCGCGGATTCGTTCCATCGCTTCCACCGCGTGCAGTTCTCTTGCATGGTCGGAAATGTGTTCAAGCATCTCCATTATATCTTCCCGGATACTACGTTGCTGATGGGTACGAGGATCGATAAAGACACCTTCCAGGCCAAAGCGGCATGCCTGGAAGCGGTTGAACGTATACACCAGATAGTCATCCTCTTCGGGCGCCATACGCTGCTCCACCATGATGTATCTGGACATTGCCTGAATATAGCAGGCAATGGAGGCTGCAATCTCGACTGTAAGGGGCGTGTCGCATACCCTCACCTCGATGGTACCGAACTCGGGCTTTGGCCTTATATCCCAGTAAAAATCTTTCATGGATTCGACCACTCCAGTTCCCGTCATCTTGGCGAAAAATTTTTCGAAATCGTTCCAGCGCAATACGAAGGGAGCTCGCCCACTTAATGGGAAGGAAAAAACGGAGTTCAATCGGGCAGAGGCAAAGCCGGTATCATGCCCCTGCACAAACGGCGAACTGGCCGACAGAGCAATAAAATGCGGAATGTAGCGCGAGAGCATGTGCGTCAGATGGAGCGCTTCGTCCGGCCCGGGACAGCCGATGTGCACGTGCTGTCCGAATATCGTGAATTGTTTTGCGAGGTAGCCGTACAGCTCCGAGAGGTAATGAAAGCGCGGCGCATCGAAAATCTTCTGCTCGCTCCAATGCTGGAACGGGTGGGTGCCTCCGCCTGCAACAGCTACGTTGAGAAAACATCCGGCCTCGGAAACAACGTCCCGCAGGGCACGGAGTTCCGTCACCAGTCCGGCATACTCCTGCTGCACCGAGGTGTTGATCTCTATCATACTGCGCGTCATCTCCGGTTTGATTTCCCCGGGATGAGTGCGCTTTGCTACGCGACGCAAAATCTCGGGTGCAGAAGGGGCGAGGTTGTAATCGTTGCATCCGAGCAATTGCAGTTCAAGCTCCACTCCTATGCTCAGGGGACGGGAGGGCGCGAAGGGCATCAGGCTCATGTTTTTTTTTCCGGTGTTTCTCCGGCTCTTCGCAGGGCAACTTGCACCAGAACAGGTCCGATCAATTCAAGTATGACGATCCAGCTCATCAGCACCATTCCAAGGCCGAAGGCGAATTCGGGAAAATCGATTGCAGTATCCATTGTCAGCAGAAGCGCCACGCTTGACATGGGGACCAGTGCAATACCGAGGGAGACCGCCTGCCGCCAGCCAATGCCGCTATGGGTTGCCAGTGGCAGCACGGCCAGCAGTTTGGCCATGATTCGTACGGCGATAAGCAGTAGAACCAGTAAGAAGCCATCCCGCAAGCCTCTGAGATCAGCTGCAAGACCATTCGCGATAAACATCAATACCACCAGAACGGCGCCCGCGGAGCCGAAGTGCGGTGGGAACGTGCGGGTGTGTTTGCGCTGGTAGCGGGTGATCAGTCCGGCGGCAAGCAGGACAAGGATCGGGCTGAGCCTGAGCGTCGAGGCCATGATGGTGGCAAAGGCGATCATGCCGAACAGGATGAAGGAAAAAGTTTCCTCGTGCTGCCCCAAGTGGTGATGGATGCGTTCGAAGGTAATACCGAACAACCATGCTAGCAACGCGGACCCGCCGAGGAGATAGAGTGGAGCGAATATGGTATGCACGAAGCTCGTGCCGGCCTGACCGTGCATGACAGCAACCGCCAGCTTATGGAAAATCACTGCATAGATGGTGTTGAGCGCTGTCATGAGCAAGAGCCGATCGGTTACCTGACCTTGAGCGCGAGATTCCGTTACCGTGCGTACTATGATAGCGGGCGAGGTTGCGATTGCGATGGTTGCTACGATGGCGGCGGCAGTGCTGGGAACATCAACCCATACCAACACCGAGAAGACAACCGCAAAAGTAGTGATGGCTTCGAGAAGGCTGGTGCCCGCAAGCCATGGGTTGGCTTTCAGCCACCGCAGATTGACCTTGCTGCCCAACTCGAACAGGAGAATCCCAAGTGCGAGATCAACCACCAGACGCCACTCATTCACAGGGAGTTGAGGGATAAATCCCAGTCCACCCGGTCCCAATACCACGCCAATGCCGATATAGCCAACTATCCGGGGGAGCCGCAGATGACGTACCATTGCTTCGCCCAGAAGTACGGCGACAACGAGTGTGAGCGCGAGCCACAGCGCCGGACTGATTTGAAGTGGCCAAGCTGGAAGATAATCAGACCAGGTCATGCGTTTATGATCAAGTACTCCTGAGAATGAAGAACGGCCATGAGACTCATCGGACCGTTTTAAACGTTACTGCAAGCCACATCGGAGCCTCCTCCAGACAACGCGGATATTGGATCTGTTCAGATCCGGTAGAAACCGGCCACATCCGAAGCCGACTCCAGAAAGCGTTTCTACTGCTTTTGCGGGATTATGAATGAGGTATTGAGTCAATATTGGGAGAGATGCCCGGATTATAAACCATGAATCACATCAGGGATAACTCTTCGAAGCTGAGGAATAGGGGATAGACCCCAGTTTTTCTCATGATAAGGGTTCTCACGGAGTTTTCAGTCTGCGCAGCAATCGGGGATATGTGAGGGGCCGAACAGACAGGCTTGGATTAAGCGTTCTATGCTTTTCAAGCCCTTCTTCCGCTAGCATAGGGGCAGAAAAGGGAGGATTTCCGAGGAGCTCTAAAAAGCGATTCGAAAATCTAGAACGTTCTGCACTGCTTTTATAACTTTTTGCCGTAATCAGCTTCCCATCAGGAATCATCGCTTCGCTCATAAGGAAAAACGTGGGAAAAACGGCCGCCTGTCCTCGCTTCTTGCGCTCTGCAATTACCCACGCGTATCGGCACAATGAGACTGAAAGCGTGAATGGCTTGTTGAGGCAGATCGATTGGCCGCCATGCAGTCGTGCCCGAGCTGAGGAACTCGCCCGTAAGCTGGTGACTTCGATGCGAGGCAAATACAGTCATAGGGGCGGCGTGGATGCCTTGATGCACGAATTTTCCCTGTCGAGTCAAGAGGGTGTAGCTCTGATGTGCCTGGCCGAGGCGCTGCTGCGCATCCCGGATCGGGAGACTGCAGATCGTCTCATACGGGACAAGATCAGCAAGGGTGACTGGCGCGTACATGTGGGACACAGCCCTTCGCTTTTCGTAAATGCGGCGGCCTGGGGCCTTCTGATCTCTCGCAAGCTGGTTTCGACCCACAGAGAAGATGGACTGTCAGCCGCATTATCCGGATTGATGGAAAAGGGGGGCGAGCCGCTGATTCGAAAAGGAATGGATCTGGCAATGCGTATGCTGGGCCACCAGTTCGTGATTGGCGAAACCATCGAGGAAGCGCTGGAGCGTAGCCGTGAGCGCGAGATGCGGGGATATCGTTATTCATACGATATGCTGGGGGAAGCGGCAATAACGGAGGCTGACGCCCAGCGCTACTGGACTTCCTACGCCTCGGCTATCCATGCTATCGGCAAGTCGCGCGGCAAGGGTGGTATTAAGAGCGGTATTTATAGGGGACCAGGAATTTCAGTAAAGCTTTCCGCACTGCATCCCCGCTATGTGCGCTCCCAGCGCGAGCGAGTGATGTCTGAGCTGTTGCCACGTCTTAAATCACTGCTGCTGCTTGCCAAGCACTATGACATGGGCTTCAACATGGATGCGGAGGAAGCCGATCGGCTCGATCTCTCGCTCGATCTCCTGGAAGCGCTCGTGTTCGACCCGGATCTTGCGGGTTGGGATGGCATCGGCTTTGTCGTCCAGGCCTATCAGAAGCGATGCCCGTTCGTTGTCGATTGGCTCATCGATCTTGCGCGGCGCAGCGGTCATCGCCTCATGGTTCGGCTTGTGAAGGGCGCATACTGGGATGGGGAAATCAAGCGTGCACAGGTAGAGGGGCTGGATGGCTATCCCGTTTACACGCGCAAGATTCACACCGACATATGCTATATGGTTTGCGCGCAGAAACTTCTTCGCGCTGCGGAAGCGGTCTTTCCCCAGTTCGCCACTCATAATGCACACACATTGTCAGCCGTATACCAAATAGCACAGGATGCGGATATCGAAGATTACGAGTTCCAGTACCTGCACGGGATGGGCGAGACGCTGTATGACCAGGTCGAACTTCTGAAAGAGGACCGGTTCGTAAAGCCGTGCCGCATTTATGCGCCTGTAGGCAGCTATGAGACGCTGCTTGCTTACCTCGCGCGCCGCCTGCTTGAGAATGGCGCAAATTCGTCATTCGTCAACCGCATTCTCGACGATGATATCGTTGTAGAAGAGCTGGTTGCGGATCCAGTCAGTCAGATCGAACAGGAGGGGGTGCATCCTCATCCGGCGATTCCCTTACCCGGCGATTTGTACGGCCACAAGCGCAGGAATTCCGCAGGCCTTGATTTCAGCGACGAGCAAGCGCTGGCTGCGCTGTCTGCTGAATTGACTGAAATGGAAAGGCGTGAATGGAGAGCCAGGCCTGTGCTGGCAGCGGGGGGGAATGCCGGAAATGCGGGTTCACGGGTTCTCAATCCTGCTGATCGCAATGATTCCGCCGGCACGGTGGTAGAGGCGACCGAGCATGATGTCGAAGATGCAATCGCTGTCGCGCACGCGTTCGTAGCCGAATGGCAAAGTGTATCGCATGAAGCCAGAGCCGCGATGCTTGAGCGGGCAGCGGATGCACTGGAAGCGCACCGCACGGAACTGATGGGACTTGCGATACGCGAAGCCGGCAAGTCATTACCGGATGCAGTCGCGGAAGTGCGTGAAGCGGTTGATTTTTGCCGTTATTACGGGCAACAGATACGCGACTGGCCCAACATGAGTCCGTCTTCAGCGCTCGGCCCTGTCGTCTGTATCAGCCCCTGGAATTTCCCGCTGGCAATATTCATTGGCCAGGTAAGTGCCGCACTTGCTGCCGGCAATCCCGTACTCGCGAAGCCAGCCGAGCAGACGCCCTTGATTGCCGCCGTTGCCGTCAGGCTGCTGCACGCGGCAGGTATTCCACGGGCAGCATTGCAGCTTTTGCCGGGACAGGGCGAGAGGGTTGGAGAGCAGCTTGTCAAAGATGTCCGGGTGCGTGGAGTTATTTTCACTGGCTCTACCGAAGTGGCGCAACTCATTTGCCGTACACTCGCCCTTCGTGCGCAGAAAAGCGAAATCCTCTTCATCGCCGAGACCGGAGGCCAGAATGCGATGATCGTCGATTCATCCGCTCGTATCGAGCAGGTGGTGCAGGATGCGCTGACGTCGGCGTTCGATAGCGCGGGACAGCGTTGCTCGGCGCTGCGGGTATTGTGCTTGCAGGAAGATATCGCTGAACAGGTGCTGGAGGTTCTGAGAGGGGCAATGGGAGAACTCACGGTGGGGGATCCCCGGGAGCTCGCTACCGATGTCGGCCCGGTAATTGATGCAGATGCTCAGCACGCGCTGCTCGATCATATCGAAAAAATGCGCGCGGCAGGTCATACCGTGTTCCAAGCGGCACTACCGTCGGTTTGCGCAAACGGCACTTTCGTTGCACCAACCTTGATCGAGATTGATCATATAGATGAGCTAGAGCGTGAGGTGTTCGGGCCGGTGCTGCATGTCGTGCGTTTTGCCCGCGAACGGGTGGACGAGCTTGTTGGCCAGATCAACGCGACTGGCTACGGTCTGACGCATGGCATTCACAGTCGGGTCGATGAGACCATCGATTTCATTACCAAGCGTGTGCATGCCGGCAACATCTATGTCAATCGCAATATGATCGGGGCCGTGGTCGGCGTGCAACCCTTTGGCGGGGAGGGCAAATCGGGTACCGGGCCCAAGGCCGGAGGGCCGCTCTACCTGCATCGGCTGATGCCTCAGACGCCCCTCTTGCTGGCGGATAACGGCGGACTGCGGGTGAACAGTCCACCAGTTGAGTTGCAAGTGCTTGCCGCGTGGGCTCGGCAAGCGGGACGGGACGTACTCGCCTCGTTGTGCGAGGATTACGCGATGCGCACACCCTTTGCATTCAGCATTCCATTACCGGGACCGACAGGCGAGAGCAATACATTAAAATTCGCCCCACGGAGAGCGGTAGCTTGTATTGCCGTAGACGAAGATGCATTGCTTGAGCAGATGGCGGCGGCACTGGCAACCGGCAACCAGATTATCTTGGCTGATAACCCGCCTTTGCGCGCGTTGCTGGATAAGCTGCCGTCGCAAGTGCGGAATCGATTGCGCATCGAGCGGGAGTGGATCCACGCACCCGTTTCTGCGGTGCTCTATTCAGGCCCTGAAGATGAGGCGTACCGGCTCCGAAACGAGCTGGCGGGACGCGAAGGCGCTCTAGTCGCATTCATTACAGCCTCCGGCACTGACTTCCCTTTATATCGGCTGACGGCTGAGCGGGTGGTTAGCGTGAATACCACTGCTGCTGGCGGCAATCCTGGCTTGATGGGACTTGATTTCAATGGATCATCCACCCATTAGCCGGCCATAAGGCAAGAATCTAGGTTTGGATTCAAGCTTCTCAAGATGAACTGAGGCGCTATATTTAAAACAGATCTTGATATTCATATATAAAGCGAGGAGCAATCATGTCAGATCTTAAAACCGTATGGTTCGGAATGCTGACTGACGATTCGGATGATTCCGGTACCGACAGTTCCATCGTGTTAATTATCAATGTAAGAGGCGGCAGATTCGATGTCTTGCACCGCACATTTCCTGATACAGAGCAGAACGACCAGGAACAAGGACAAGCGAATCTCTATGAAATAACAGAAGATGACTTCGAGCCGCAGCCCTTTGTCGGTTCTACGGTCGATCCTCAGGACCTGAATGCTTCCTCCATACGCATCGGTATCCGGGGCAACGACATGTGGCGTCCCAAAAGTGTATTCATCTGGGGGGAACAAAAAGATGGATTGATCGTTCCCCTTGCCCTGAATACCGAGTTGCAAGGGGATGCGGGAATTGCGGGTCAGTTGGTGGGTGTGGCCCTCAGCACGGACTCTGGTGAAGGCAAGCTTTCCTTTGCTCCTGCACGCGTTCAACTGGGAGACCAAACGGTAGTTATTCGACGATTGCTCATACTCTTGACGACCGCTGATGTAGATAATGCCGGCACCGACGACGATATCGCGCTTCGGATTACCACCGCTGATGGCCGTGTGGCCGTAGATCATGTTTTTCCTGATACTTCTCAGGATGACCTGGAACAGGCCCAGGCAAATTTTTATTTCGCCTCGGTCGATATTCCTTTTACAAGGGCTGAGCTGAACGCTGACTCGATCAGGTTAAGTATCAAGGGTAACGACGCCTGGGCGCCCGCACGCCTGTTTCTGTTCGGTCTCAGCGAGCCTGAAGGCGGCCAACCTCCTGAATTTGTCGTACCTCTGGTGCATCTTCCCAAGTGGCCCCTTGGTGCCTTGAGCACCGATACTGGAGAAGGGCAGGAATCAGTTGTGTTGCCCCTGCTGGACAATATTATCTTGCTTTAATAATATGGATTTTAATGAGGTCAGACTCGATTGATCATTAGAAAAAGAATGATCGATCACCTCATTTAAGATCAATTGACTCTGATCCTATTGATTTCGGACTTGCTGTGATCAGCGCTAAAGTTTTCAACAGTTGCTGACATATTTCAATCTCGAATCTGATCCCGCAGTTCTTGTCTAAAAGCAATAGCGATTCAGGGGCAATGCGTTACCCCGCCCTGCCGGAACTATTTCCCACCGATGCACATTATTCCAGACGGCTATTTGTTATGACGACCCGCAATAGCACAATCGACGTGGCAAAAGGAATCGGCATATTTTTTGTCGTACTCGGACATAATTGGCTGTCAACCCATGAGAAAAACGAACTCCATATAGTTATTTTCTCATTTCACATGCCTTTGTTTTTCTTCCTGGCAGGAATATTCTTGAGAGCACCGGACGGAATCCTGCGTTTCGCAATAGGCCGGGCAGGATCCTTACTGAAACCCTATTTCGTTGTCCTGACAGCCCTGGGTGTACTCAAGATGCTGAGGGCCGAACTAGGTGGAGGCGGCGAAGCTGGGATGAGCGGCATCAGTTATTTTATAGGCCTGCTTTATGGGACCGGGGATACGATCGAGTGGATTGCCCTATGGTTTTTACCGCATCTTTTTATTTCGTTGATCGCATCCCTCATCATTTTGAGGACAATTGAAGCCTGCACGGACAACAAGGTATGGATAGTGTCAGTTGCTCTTCTGCTCTTAGGGGTGGGCATAAGTTCTATCGATGCCTATCATCACCCTACGGCAATAGCCGCCAGCCTTATGGGACCAGGACGATTCCTGGGACTTCCCTGGGGCGCCGATCTTATTCCGATAACATCTTCCTTCATTATCTTCGGATATCTGCTCGCCGAGCCCGCGAAATCGATGAAATTCAGCTTGCCCGGCTTATTTATATCTGCTGGGGTGTTTGTTGCTCTGCACTTTTATTTTGATGACACCATTGATCTTAATGAAAGGGTATACGATAGTGCGATTGTATCGACCATGGAGGCGGCGACAGGAATATATATAACGTTCAGTATCGCTTCCTTACTGCAAAATTTTTCATTCTTCAGAAAACCGCTGGCATATCTGGGATCGGGGACACTTTTTATCCTGATCTTTCATGGCTTCCTGCAAACCCGGGCGTTTGTCGCGCTGCGCCATATCAGTCCTTATATGTATCTAAACAGCATTGTGAGTCTTGCATGGAGTATCGGGATGTCTTTGCTCCTGTGGGAGATGGCGAAGCGCCAGCGATGGTTGTCAAAGTTGCTGTTACCACAAAAACCGCGAAAGGCAATTGTTCACGACGAATTGGGCGGGAGTGCCGGCTAATCTCCCGCTCGGAGACTCTCAAGCCCCTCAAAAACCCATGAAAGAGACATGGGATTTCCTCCCCTTTCGCTATTTTCTTTCACCCATGGGTTGATTAGGCGACTACTGCGCCTGTCGCGGGGTCATGTCAACTACGGGAAGAAAACCGCATCGACAGGTCTATGGCCTTTATATCCTTGGTAAGGCCGCCGATGGAGATGCGGTCCACACCGGTTCTGGCTACTGCGCGGACATTGTCGAGCGTGATTCCGCCGGAGGCTTCCAGCACTGCGCCTTTATTGGTTAGCCGCGCGTTCAATACTACTGCTTCCCTCAGTTCTTCCAGGTCGAAGTTATCCAGCAGTATCAACGTCGCTCCGGCATCCAAGGCGGTACGAAGGTCTTGAAGTGTTTCCACTTCGATCTGAATGAATATTCCCCGGGCGGCAATTCTCCTTGCTGCACGCAGTGCCGGTTCAATACCGCCGGCAGCCATGATATGGTTTTCCTTGATCAGAATGCCATCATATAAACCGATCCGGTGGTTTGTTCCCCCCCCGCATTTAACCGCATATTTTTGCGCCAGCCGTAATCCCGGCAAGGTCTTGCGGGTATCGACGATGACTGCACCCGTTCCGGATATTGCATTCACGTAACTCCGGGTCTGGGTGGAGACAGCCGAAAGCAGTTGCAGAAAATTGAGAGCTGTCCGTTCACCTGTCAGCAGTGCCCTGGCAGTACCCTTCACTGCACAAAGTTTCTGCCCGGCACCGACTGTTTCGCCGTCCCGCGTATGCCAGCGCACTTCGACATGCGGTTCCAGTTGCCGAAAACATTCCTCAAACCAGCGGCTTCCACACATCACAGCCTCTTTACGACTGATCACAGTAGCGGTCGCAGTTTCGTCACAGGGAACAAGGCTGGCGGTGAGATCACCTGCACCCACATCTTCGAGCAGCGCCTGGCTGACGTTATTCTTGACTTCGGTTTCCAGATACGTGAAATGATCGTAAAACATTTTTATTATGTTCACCGGAACGAATGGAGTATTTTAGCTGAATGTGATACGGAGGCATCATGTCTGATGCATTGAAAGTAATCTCATACGGTTTCGGCACGATTGCCGGTCTGATCGTGATAGGCATAGTCATATTCTGGTTCATTCAGGATGTAACACAGAAGAAGCATTCCATCCTGCGTAACTATCCAGTAATCGGACGCCTGCGATTTTTCCTGGAGAAACAGGGAGAGTATTTCCGGCAATACTTTTTTTCCAGTGATCGGGGCGAAATGCCCTTTAATCGCGCTACCCGCTCATGGGTGTACAGGAATGCAAAGAATGAGGGGGGTATCGTCGGTTTTGGTTCGACCAATGATTTGCGGGAGCCAGGCTCTATTTTTTTCGTCAATGTCGCTTTCCCCGTATTGGAGAGCGACCGGTTGCCCACTCCGCCCTTGGTGATTGGCGAGGACTATTGCGAGCACCCTTTCAATGCGCAATCCATTATCAATATCAGTGGAATGAGTTACGGCGCGATCTCAGCCCCCGCGGTCCGCGCGTTGTCGCTGGGAGCGGCGGAGGCGGGATGCTGGCTGAACACAGGGGAAGGTGGGCTCTCACCTTATCATCTGGAAGGGGGTGGCGATATTGTCATGCAAATCGGTACTGCAAAGTATGGTATTCGCGACCAGGAAGGTAATTTTTCACCGGAGCGGGCAAAGGAACTTGCGAAGGTGGTCAAGGCATTTGAAATAAAACTCTCTCAGGGAGCGAAGCCGGGTAAGGGAGGATTGCTTCCTGCAACCAAGGTAACCAATGAAATTTCGGCTATCCGCGGTATTCCTGCTCATCGTGATTCAATCAGCCCCGATCGTCATCGCGACATCGGGAATGTGGATGAACTGCTCGACAAGATTGCTCATATCCGCGATCTCACCGGGCGGCCCGTGGGTGTCAAGGCTGCCATCGGGGGATGGCACTTTATTAACGAACTGTGCGACGCAGTAAATCGCCGGGGTTCCGAATATGCGCCGGATTTTCTTACTATTGATGGCGGCGAAGGGGGCAGCGGGGCCGCCCCCCAGACGCTGTTCGATCATATGAGCCTGCCCATTGCGGAAGCATTACCACGAGTGGTGGATGCGTTACTGGAATCCGGCTTGAGAGACCGCATACGTGTGGTTGCGGCAGGTAAGCTGGTGACAGCGGCACGGGCGGCGTGGGCGTTGTGTGCGGGCGCGGATTTTGTCAACACCGCGCGCGGGTTCATGTTTTCACTCGGCTGTATCCAGGCCATGCGATGTCACACGAATACCTGCCCTACTGGTATCACCACCCATAATCGGCGTTTGCAGCGGGGTCTGGTGGTGCAGGAGAAATACCTGCGTGTTGCCAATTATGCCAGAAACATGAACAGGGAAATCGATATGATTGCCTACTCCTGCGGCTTGCGCCACGCCCGCCAATTGAAGCGCGAGCATGTGCGCATCGTGGAAACGGCGGGCAAAAGCGTGGCTCTCAACATTTTGTACCCTTATCCGGAAATACCTTCGCTTTGACATCGCATGCGATACAGCTATGGCTTGCTTATTGCATCCTCCATCTTCCCGGAGGATTTGGACGCGTGAGGGGATATCTTGAAAATTCTACCGTATCCCATATATATAAGAATCATTCACTACCCATAAAGGGCTTCTCATGCGTTTCGACAAATTAACTACAAAATTCCAGCAGGCGTTGTCCGATGCGCAGAGCATTGCTGTGGGTCAGGACAACCCTTATATTGAACCGCAGCATTTACTGCTCGCACTTTTGCAACAGCAAGACGCAGGCACGGTTTCGTTGTTGCAGCGCGCAGGGGCGAATGTGCCCCCCCTGCGCGAGGCACTGAAAAAATCGATTGAACGCCTTCCTAAAGTAGAGGGTACGGGTGGAGAGATCAACGTTTCGCGTGATCTGGGTAACCTGCTCAATCTGGCCGACAAGGAGGCGCAAAAACGGGGTGATCAATTCATTGCTTCGGAGATGTTCCTGGTGGCGGCGCTTCAGGACAAAGGGGAGACCGGCAACCTGCTAAGGCAGAATGGGGCCAGTCGCAATGCGCTCGAACAAGCGATCAACGAGGTGCGCGGTGGCGAGAATGTAAGCAATCCTGAGGCCGAAGCCAGTCGGGAAGCATTGAAGAAATACACGCTCGATCTGACGGAACGGGCGCGCGCGGGAAAGCTTGATCCAGTTATCGGGCGCGATGATGAAATTCGGCGTACTGTTCAGGTATTGCAACGCCGTACCAAGAACAATCCCGTGCTGATCGGCGAACCGGGTGTGGGCAAGACTGCTATTGTCGAGGGTTTGGCTCAGCGCATCGTCAATGGCGAAGTGCCGGAAACCCTCAAGGACAAGAAAGTACTTTCGCTGGATATGGCCGCGCTGCTCGCGGGAGCCAAATACCGGGGTGAATTCGAGGAGCGCCTCAAGTCTGTCCTAAAGGAGATCGCACAGGCCGGGGGCAGCGTTATTGTCTTCATAGACGAGCTTCATACCATGGTAGGGGCCGGCAAGGCCGAGGGCGCGATCGATGCGGGCAACATGCTCAAACCCGCGCTGGCGCGCGGCGAATTGCATTGCGTGGGTGCCACCACCCTGGACGAATACCGCAAATACATTGAGAAAGACGCCGCGCTGGAGCGGCGTTTCCAGAAAGTGTTCGTGGAAGAGCCGACGGTCGAGGCGACCATCGCCATCCTGCGCGGCTTGCAGGAACGATACGAGCTGCATCATGGCGTGGATATAACCGACCCCGCCATTGTTGCAGCAGCCGAACTGTCGCATCGTTATATTACCGACCGCTTTCTGCCCGATAAGGCCATTGATCTGATCGATGAAGCCGCAGCCCGCATCCGGATGGAAATCGATTCCAAGCCGGAGGCAATGGACAGGCTCGACCGTCGCCTGATACAACTCAAGATCGAGCGCGAGGCGGTGAAGAAGGAAAAGGATGAGGCGTCCCAGAAACGTCTTGCATTACTGGAAGACGAGATAGCCAAACTCGAGCGCGAATACGCCGACCTGGAAGAAATCTGGAAAGCCGAAAAATCCCAGGTGCAGGGTACGCAGCATATCAAGGAAGAGATGGAAAAGGTCAAGCTCGAAATCGAGGCGGCGACGCGCAAAGGAGATTGGCAGAAAGTTTCGGAGTTGCAATATGGGCGCCTTCCGCAACTGGAGGCGCAACTTCAGATGCAGGATCGGCAGGCTGAGAAGGAGACCGTGGAGCAAAACAAGCCGAAGCTGCTTCGAACCCAGGTTGGGGCGGAAGAAATCGCAGAAGTGGTTTCGCGCGCTACCGGCATCCCTGTTTCCAAGATGATGCAGGGTGAACGAGAGAAACTGCTGCACATGGAGGAGAAGCTGCACGAGCGCGTAGTGGGGCAGGATGAAGCGGTACGGCTGGTGTCGGATGCCATTCGCCGGTCGCGCGCAGGTCTGGCTGATCCGAACCGCCCTTATGGCTCTTTTCTGTTCCTGGGGCCGACAGGGGTGGGTAAGACCGAGTTATGCAGGGCGCTGGCAGGATTTCTGTTCGATTCGGAAGAGCACATGATCCGCATCGACATGTCGGAGTTCATGGAAAAACATTCGGTTGCGCGGCTTATTGGCGCTCCGCCGGGGTATGTGGGCTACGAGGAAGGCGGCTATCTGACGGAAGCCGTACGACGAAAACCCTACGCGGTTATTCTGCTGGATGAAGTGGAGAAGGCGCATCCCGACGTATTCAACGTCTTGTTGCAGGTGCTGGATGACGGCCGCATGACAGACGGGCAGGGACGCACGGTGGACTTCAAGAACACCGTTATCGTCATGACTTCAAACCTCGGTTCGCAAATGATCCAGCAGATGGCAGGAGATGATTACCAGGTCATCAAGCTGGCGGTCATGGGCGAGGTGAAGGCATATTTCCGCCCGGAATTCATTAACCGGATTGACGAGGTGGTGGTGTTCCATGCGCTGGATGAGAAGCATATCAAATCCATCGCGCGGATACAGCTGCAGCAACTGGAAAGGCGCCTGGCAAAACTTGAGATGCATCTTAAGGTGACGGATGCTGCACTTGCAGAAGTGGCCCAGGCGGGATTCGATCCAGTGTTCGGTGCCCGGCCTCTCAAGCGCGCGATACAGGGCCAGATCGAGAACCCCTTGGCAAAGGAAATTCTCGAAGGTCACTTCGCTGCGAAGGATACCATCACAGTCGATGCGAAAAATGGCGTGATCACTTTCTCGAAGGCAAGGGAATCCGTACCGGCTTGAGGCGATTTCCGGCAACCAAAGACTTTCTTCCCGATCCTCTCCCGCCTGTTTAGCCAGTGGGAGAGGGAGAGGGAAGGGAGCAGCTTTACAGTACCATCGTCCGACTCTCATCGGATTCATCCAAGGTGTCGGGAACCCGCTTCTCCCGGCGCTGTCTGACAACGCGACCTGTACCGTCGCGAATATACTTTGCGGGTGCCGGATTCAGGTAAAATAGGAGTTTTTTTCGAGTCGCGTCATGGATAACGTCGCAATAAAAGGCAGTCTGGTCGCCATTGTCACCCCGATGCATGAAAATGGCGAACTGGATCTGGAGCGCTTCCAATCCTTGATCGACTTTCATGTGACGGAAGGGACCGATGGTATCGTGGTGGTAGGAACCACCGGCGAATCACCGACCGTGGATTTCGAAGAGCACCATCTGTTGATCAAAACCGCAGTGGAGCAGGCGGCAGGGCGGGTACCGGTAATTGCGGGAACCGGAGCCAATTCCACGCGCGAGGCAATTGACCTTTCCATCTATGCGAAGAATGCGGGAGCGGATGCAAGCCTGTCGGTTGTACCGTATTACAACAAGCCCACGCAGGAGGGTTTATACCAGCATTTCAGAGCGGTGGCGGAGGCTGTGGATATACCGCAGATACTATACAACGTGCCCGGCAGGACGGTGGCAGATATTGCCAACGATACGGTCCTTCGTCTTGCGCAAATTCCCAACATTGTCGGAATCAAGGATGCAACGGGTGATATCGGTCGCGGATTCGATCTGTTGTGCCGTGCTCCCGAAGATTTTGCAATCTATAGCGGCGATGATGCCAGTGCCCTGGCTTTGTTGCTGCTCGGCGGGCATGGCGTTATTTCCGTCACCGCCAACGTGGCGCCGAAGCTCATGCATGAGATGTGCATTGCGGCATTTGCCGGTGACCTGGCTGCTGCCCGCGCTGCAAACAGAAAGCTTTTGAGATTGCATCTGGATTTATTCATAGAGGCCAATCCTATTCCTGTGAAATGGGCGGTTGCGCAAATGGGATTGATAGGCGAGGGGTTGCGGTTGCCACTCACACCGTTGTCGAATCGATATCATCAGACTCTCAGGGAAGCGATGAGCGAGGCGGGAATCGATTTGGCGATATCTGTTTAAATGACTGCCCGAATTCGAGAGCCGGGAGCAGGATTTTCAGGAATCAAGTATTACACATGAGATCGCAGATAATGGCTGCGCTGTGCCTGGCAGCGGCCGTTGCAGGATGTAGTGTTTTCTCGGAGATTTTGCCGGAAGCTAAAAAGATCAATTATAAATCGGCGGGCAAACTTCCACCTCTGGAAATTCCACCTGATCTGACCGCGCCGGGTTCGGATGAGCGTTATCATGTTCCGGATATCAGTCCCACCGGGGTTGCGACTTTTTCCGCTTACAACAAGGAGCGCAGCAAGACGGCAGGTATCACCGCCGGGGGAACTCCCATCCTGCCCTCGATGGATGAGGCCGGGGTACGGATGGAACGTTCCGGGACCCAGCGCTGGCTGGTTGTAAATGGCGAACCGGAGGAAATATGGCCGATCGTCAGGGATTTCTGGCAGGAACTGGGCTTTCTCATCAAGATCGAAATGCCGGAAGCGGGCGTGATGGAAACGGACTGGGCGGAAAACCGCGCCAAAATTCCCGAAGATATTCTTCGGAATACGCTCGGCAAGCTTCTGGACAGCTTGTATTCAACGGGCGAGCGTGACAAGTTTCGCACGCGGCTGGAGCGCGGTGAAAATGGCACTACGGAGATCTATATCAGCCATCGCGGCATGGATGAAGTGATCGAGGGCGCCAACGTACGCACTGTATGGCAGCCTCGTCCCTCTGATCCTGATCTGGAAGCGGAGATGCTTTCCCGTTTGATGATGCGCTTTGGCGTGACGGAGGAGCGCGCCAGAAGCGCAGTGGCGAGCACAGGCGTTCAGGAGCGTGCACGCCTCAATGGTGAAAAAGGCGGGATACTGACCGTAACCGAAGCATTTGACCGATCGTGGCGGCGCGTCGGACTGGCGTTGGATCGTATCGGATTTACCGTTGAAGACCGAAACCGCTCTCAGGGTGTTTACTTTGTGCGCTATGTAAATCCGGAGGCAGAAAACGGTGCAGGGACCGGTTTGCTTTCGAAGCTTGCATTCTGGCGGGACGAGGATAGCGATAAGCCGGGTCAATACCGCATCCAGCTAAGCGAAGCGGGGACCAATACCGACGTCACCGTGTTGAACAAGGATGGGGTGGCGGAGGATTCCAGTGACGCAAAGCGTATATTGAAATTGCTGTATGAGCAGTTGAAGTAATCAACCCCGGTTGCTATTGCCGTATGGCTGTACGTCCGATTCGTGCCGGTGTGTCCAGCCATATGAGAATTGCAGCGAACCACATGCATTGAAGTATCGTGCTTCGCTCCAAGATCCAGCAGTACTTACTATTGGTACTGCCGCCATTATCTTGGGGCGAAGGTGATAGGCTTTCTTCAAGCTATCAGACAGGTTTCGGGTAAATTCGAATTATCCGTTATGTAATACGTTGGCGAATGGCGCTCCGCTCTCGTATCGGACAATAACTACGTTTCCAGTCTTGCTTCCATTGTTATTTTTGCCTTGAATAGTTTGGAGACGGGACAACCTTCCTTTGCCTTGTTGGCAATCTCTTCGAATTTTGCCTGGTCTGCCCCCGGTATTCTGGCGGCAACGTCAAGGTGGATAGTGGTGATCTCGAAGCCTTCTCCAACTTTATCGAGCGTGACGGCTGTATGCGTCTCGATCTTCTCCGGCGTCAAGCCAGCTTCTCCAAGCATCAGGGAGAGTGCCATCGAAAAACAGCCTGCGTGCCCGGCACCGATGAGTTCTTCCGGATTGGTGCCCTTGCCATTTTCAAATCTCGATTTGAAACCGTAGGGTGCTTCGCTCAGTACACCTGTTTCGGTGGAAATCGTTCCACCCCCGTCCTTGATTCCACCTTTCCAAACTGCCCACGCCTTCTTTATAGTCATATTCCCTCCTCATGTGGAAAAGTTATCGTTTACTTCTGCCCGTATAGCTTGATTAGCAACAAGTGTTTCGGAAAATAATTCCATCATCTGCTTCATTTTTACCTTCGCTTCGCTGCCACCGCGTTTCCCTGCTATTTCCGCCGGGAGCGTTTTTATTCACGCTCATGGATTTTTTTCTTCTTCTGCCTGTGCATTCCAAAGTATCGCGACGCCGATAATTGCCGATAGGATTGATCCACCGAAAATTGCGATTTTGGCGGCCGCATAATCGCTTACCTCGGGGAAGGCCTGACTGGCTATGAAAAGTGACATGGTAAAACCGATTCCGGCGAGCGCCCCCGCTCCACCGAGCTGTCGCCAGGAGTAGGCATCTGGCTTGGTGGCAAAGCCCAGTCGAACAGCGGTTACGGTGGCAGTGATAAACCCGAGGGGCTTGCCGATGACCAAGGCCGTAGCGGTGCCGAGCATTAACGGTATGTGCTCGCCGAATACGCTTGTCTCTACAACCACTCCTGCATTCGCAAGCGCAAACACCGGCAATACCAGAAAGCTCGATCTTGGCGCCAGATGCCGGAGCATGCGAGCAGCGGGAGATTCCAAGCGGTCATGAATGGCATCCAGTGCCTCCAGTGCGGGTTCGGAAGGGCCGTAATGCATGACCTCCCTCCCGCGCCGGGTTTCGGCGGTCAGAATGGCATCCGCTTGCAGCATGAGTGCGCGAAGATTAGGCGGCGGGCGCGTAGGAATGAACAAGGCGAGAATGATGCCTGCAAGCGTGGCATGTATCCCGCTGGCATACACGAAAACCCACAGGACGATTCCGAGAATCACATATGGAGATGCCCGATACACGCCGCCCTTATTGAGCAGCGCCAGTAAGCCCGCAATCGCGACCGCGCTGCCCAGATAAGCGATATGCAGTTCACCCGAATAAAAAATTGCAACGACAATGATTGCTCCAATATCATCGACAATGGCAGCCGCGGTAAGAAAGACACGTAGCTCGACAGGAACGCGTTTACCCATCATGGCGATCAGCGCAATTGCGAACGCCGTATCCGTTGCCATCGGGACACCCCACCCATATGACCATGCACCATCGGTTCCGTCCGATCCCGGAGCCATTGGCGGTCCTGGCGGCACCAGAATCAGGTAAAGCAAGGCGGGGACAGCCATGCCTCCAATCGCTGCGGCGATTGGCAACATGGCGGATTGCCGCTCAGCAAGATGCCCCACGGTAAACTCGCGCTTGATTTCGAGGCCGACAACCAGGAAAAAGATCACCAGCAATCCGTCATTTATCCAATGACGCAATGAAAGTTCAAAAGCGCTATGCTGGAACGTAATCCCCAGACGCTGCTCCCACATTTCGTTGAAATCCGGGCCAAGCGCAGAGTTGCTCAGAACAACTGCGAGCGCGGTCGCAAGCAACAGCATGATTCCGGTCGAAGGCGCCCATTTGGCAAAATCCAGTGCGGCAGCATGCACAACGTGGCCAAGCGAGCCAAGCATTGCCTCAGAGAGTGAACGCACATCCCAAGGGCCATCGTAACGACGGCCGTTGATGAAGAATGTCGGGGTGACGATGACACCGCTCGCGTTTGCGCTGGCTATATCCGCTTCTACGCGATCTCTTGCTCTTTCTGCTGTTTCTTCCTGTCCGGCTTCTTTATTCCCCTCCAGCTTCAAATCAGAAATAATGGTGCACAGATCGTCTGCGCTCAGCTTGTCAGAGCGGCTCATCAGTGCGACATGCAGATCCCAGAATCGACCGGAATTGTTGTGTGATTCCACCAACTCAGCCGCACGCCGCGCAATTTTGCTTCCTGCCAACGGGCGATGGCGAAATACATAACGCATTCGATTGCCGAACCGGCTTCGCAACTCGGCAACGCGCTCATGTGCCGAGCGTGAGGGCGCATCCGCATAACTACCGTATTCGACCAGGGTAATTTCGGCATCAGCCGGTCCCAACGTATGGTCATACGCATCATCGACCGGTTTATCGAGGTGATTGGGTGGCAGTTCAGGATTCATCAGAGATCGAGCGTATCAAATATATTCGCTCACTCCTGGCAATGGCGCGCCGGAAGTTTCCTGCTTTTTGCTACTATCCCGCTGGATGAATTGGGATTGAGAAGCGAAATGCTGCGCTTCGCTTAATAGATGAGAAATCGCTTGTATGTTTCCGTCACTACGGGGGTTGCAAGCTCTTGGTCCTCAAGGCGTTTGATTGCTCTCGACAATGCGTCGCGAAGCTCGCGAGCTTGTTCAGCTTGCATCACGTAGGGTCTGCCGGGATCTGCCTCGGCAAGCTTTTGCTGCTCGTGGGATAAAAATGGAAACCGGACCGACAGCAATCCATCAATAGGTTCTGTTTTTATTTCCCATCCCGTGATTGGGAATTGAAAAAGATCGTCACCCATTACAGCAACTCCTGTCATTCTCTGAAACCCGAAGCCTAGCAAAAGGAACGATTCTTTTTCGTTGGATAGCGCACATACAGGAACATTTGGCATGCAACATCACCGGTTTCCCGTTTCGCCGGATTTACCCATCAGACTTATGACATCCTTAGATATAGGGCGTCCACCAACTGCCCCGGTGGCGAGATTTTAATGCCGCGAACCGGCGGCAGATGGGATAGAGTGTGGTAGTGACTCCCACCCATACCAGGTAAACAACTGGAAGGCTGAATCCCCACCAGGATGGGAATTCCCAGGAAGAGGTCAGGAAGGAGCGAATATTCGCTCCCATTGCAAACGCAATGAGCAGGGTGAAGCCATGAATAAAATACAGATGAATGAGATAGAAAAACAGGGGCACGCGGCCAAAGGTAATCAGAAAACGTCCTGCGACACCGTGCGGCCCGTGCGCCTCATGCCACCATTCAAATGCAGATATCAGCAGGAACATGAGTCCGAGTGTCATCAGCAGATAGAGCAGTGACGGTGGATATTTCGTCGTATTCAGGAAGGAAAGTAGTGTGAACACGGGGGTTTCCTGCAAAACCCATGGATCCGGATCGCCATAAATATTCAGGCCGCGGAGAATGAGGAAGCCTGCGACAAGAATCGTGCCGCATTTAAATACTACCTTTATTCTTGTCCTCGATGGCAGCAGCATGAGAGGACCAAATGCATAACCCGAGGCCATTACTCCGATCCAGGGGATGAGAGGGTACACCACCGGAAAGTGGGGGATGTGGAGCACGCTCACCAGCCACCCTTTCCAGGTGAGCGAGCCGCCCGCTGCCTGAAAATCCTCAAGCCGTATGCTGTCGAGCAGATTGTGAGTCAGGATCATGCCGATGCCAACGCCGGCGACCGCCCATAGCGGCAGATAGACGAGCGCCGCGAGAACAATCATGGACCACCCCAGCGCCCAGATCACCTGCAGGTCCATCAAGTTGTAATCCAGATTGAAGAACCAGGCAAAACGCACCACCGTCAGTTCAAGAAATACCAGCCACAACCCCCGCAGGAATAATCGTTTCGCCAACTGGGAGTGGGCCATCCCCCGCGATGCAGACAGATAAGCACTGGTGCCTGCCAGAAACACAAAGGTGGGGGCGCACAGGTGAGTGATCCAGCGTGTCAGGAAAACGCCGGGAGTAGTGCGGGCAAGATCAGTGGAGCTGAAATCGGCATTGGTGAAGAATCCGCGCACATGGTCAAGGGCCATGAGAACCATGACCAGCCCACGCATGAGATCGACAGAAGTAATATAGGGTGGAGGAGTTGAGGAAGGTGCAGGAGAGGGTTTGGCCATGGTTGAACTTTCCCCATCGTGTTCCATCAGCTCGTCTGACAAGACTGTATTAAAGTTTTTGGATATTGCGAGCAGATAGTGGCAGTACCGGAAAACGTCTAATCATTTGCCTCCCTCCACTTCGCCGCCGCGAGACAAACTGCTTCCCGCAATGTGGAGGCGCTGCTTCTGATTTCATCGCAATAGAGAGTGAAGCCGCCGCAGGATTGCGATGTCGGATGATTATAGACGGCCTGGTCGCAGTATTCGCTTAACCAGTCGAGTATCTCGCTATCCGAGAGATCAAGGGGGGCGGGACAATGTTCGGTCCACGCTGCCATCCAGTTCATCCATCGCCCCACCCCGTTTCCCATCACGCCCTCCCTTGCTCTACCCTGGTTTACCCTTTCAGATCGGGTTCAATTTCCGCGCCAGGCACGGCCTGGATATTTCTTTGTGCCTTTCCCTTCCCTGACCGCTTGTCTTTCGACGCCCTGAGGGCCTTACTCGATCGAGGCTATGCCTGAGGCAGGCTGCACGTCTGTTTCACGGATGTTGCAACACCAGGACCGATCAACTGTGGCGCTGCAACATGGAAAGCATAATACAAGTATTACTTGTAATTGTCAAGATAAACTTGTAAACAAGTATTGGAGGGAAGGAAGGGGCTGGGTTTTGAAAGGATCGGGGTCGGGCAATCGCTGGAAGTCGTGGGAAATACGGATAAATGCAGGTTAACGGCCCGGAACCCTGACGAAAGGAACTTCAGCCTGGCGCTCATGCGTTCTGCCTGGGCCGAACTCCATCACCTGATCATCACGAAGGATGACCGAATAATCAACAGCATCCCGATAGGGTCCACCGAACAAGGACCAGGAGTGCCGACGATCGATATAAAGCAACGCCTCATAATCGCCACTGCGCTGATAGCCATCCGGATTACCCGCGATGCTTATCACTTGCTCTTTTGTCATGCCTTCCCGGATACCTGACATTTTTCCCGTGATAACACACGAAGAGAGCACCCACATGCTGAGCAAGACAACCATAAGATATTTCATATGAATTCCTGATCGATAAAAAGGCGAAAAGGGAAAAAGATATAATCCAATCAATAGGTTATTTGTACAGAACTTCGGCCTTCGAATCAGCTCTCCAGTTCCCGGATAAGCAATGCGACTTCCGCTACTTCACCCAGCACTTCCTTTACTGCCTGCTCAAGTGTATACCTCCTTTTTTCCAGTTCCCGCGACTCCTCGGGGAATTGCATGATGTATCTGTCACGTTTTGCACGTGCCTTTTCTGATACATGAAAGGCGAGCAGCATCTCCGTACTGTCATACGGCAGTCTATTTGCTAATGGTCTCATGAGGGCAGGAGTGTTACTGGCGTATCTCTGGTCCAGATTATTATAAGGCGCCAACTCTTCTATTATCCGATGATAATCAGAGTGGGTGACGCAAATATATTCTGTATTTCCTTATGTATCTTTTCTTTTTATAAACATGCTACTCCAACAGCGTCAGCTTCGGCGTCTGTCATTTTTGCGGCGATCCGTTCCATGCCTGGAAAGGTGCCGCCTATCTGATTGCCGTCTTTCCCCTGACCTTCGTTCTACTCTCGGACATCCGACGCGGAGGAAAAGCTGGAGGGGGATGAGGAGGCAGATCCGGTACCGGTAGAGGTTTCAGATCTACCGAAGGAACCGCCTCAGCCACTTCGGTAACTGTTTCACCTACCAGCGCCTTGCTTATTGTTACCAGTCGCGCTGCATCTTCTTTAGACATGCGCCGCATTGCTTCGACAACCTGATTGATAAGTGCATCGTTCTCCGAAACCGGTTTCTCAGTGACGCGGGGAGAGGTACCTCGAGTTCCACGTCCCGGATTCTCCGGTTGACGCGATACTGCAGCATCAGGCGCAGCCGGAACTTCCAGTGACATTCCGAAATGCATCATCGCCGGGGGCAGCTTGAGCACTTCTGCGATCTTGTTCAGTCTTTTCCCGCGCGGTTGTGTAGCGCCAGATTCCCACTGCTGAACCGCCTGTGGAGACACGCCCACAAGCTCGGCCAGCTCCGACTGGTTCAATTTAAGCTTTTCGCGTCCCTCGCGAATTATCCGCGCTATGTCCATGCCATCATAATACAAGCAATTCTTGCATCCCGCTTACAAGTTTCACTTGACATATACAAGTAAAACTTGTAATAATATCCTTCATTGGAAATCTTCAAGCAAGAAAGGTTCACTTTCACCAAGGAATCATGAAGCAGAGCCATTTACCGTCAAGCAAATGGCTTTGCACTCTGAATGACTATAGACGTATCGGGTAACTATTAACACCCACCTGTGGCACAGGCATTCATACAAGGACAACCACACCATAGTGCAAATTTTAAGGAACCGGAGCGTAACGAATGAGAACAGGTATCAGAAGACCAGACACCAAGAAGAACGATATGCGCTTGCCTCTTGAGCATTGGGAGTATGGAGATCCGGAAGCGGTTGCAGAGCGCAGGCAAACCCGATCATGCCACGGCTGCCGGCATGAATCGAATCCGAATGGGGTGGAATAACCTGGAGTTCTGTGAAAAAGGGCAAAAACACGGCGTTCGTTGTACATTTTTTCAAAAAGGGAATATGACAAATGAAATTTAATGATCCGCAGCATGCATTGAGCTGGGCGTATGAAACCACCAGTCGTCCAATCGTGAGAATCTCATCGGTTAACGCGATGCGCGGCCCTGACAGGGCAGGGGAGAGTGGCGCACATGGTGAATTGACTGCGCACGATCTTCACGCACAAGCGGCGCTGATTCTAAGCTTATGTAATCGCATATTATCTGAACTGCATATGGCTTACATAAATGTTCAGTTCGGCCGGGAAGCGAGTGGCTTCGATCTGCTCAGTCGGCACCTTGCTGCAAATTTTGGGACAGGAATTCATCATCGCAGGGGTATCGAGCAGATAATTCGCGCCTACTGTGGCCAAAAGATTGGATTGCGTGAAATCAGGAAAACGATGGCCTGTGGAATGCTCAAGGCGGCCTCATTGCGTAATCGCGGTTATGACGCGCTCGATCTGATTCATGATCAGGCGATGGATATGTTGCAGAGGGAGATGGAAAGCCGCGGCCTACTGCGGAGCCCGGCGGCCAGTGAAATGGCTTAATTGGACCAGACCAGAAGAAGATCGAGCTGGTGTGCGGTAGACATCTTGCCCCGGCTCGATCCTGGTTTTCGCTTTCGCCGGTGGCGTTGATTACTTCTTTTAAAAACTTTCCTATGCACTCGCTCGCTCCATGGGCAATCTTCCTTCAAGACATGCCCCACTACCCCATGAATCGTGAAAATCCACCCTATCCCGGTTAAACCTCCACTTATGCCACATCAACAGTGCGTATTGTGGAAGATTCGAACCGTCGGAACGAAGTTTTGTAACGATTCTGCCTTCCTTCGGCTTGGTACGCCACCGCACAGAATTAGCCCGCCGATTTATGCAATTCTCAAGCGGTATGAACACGGACATAACCGTGATTATCGCTCTGGTGTATCACGGATAATCTACTCCGAAGAATTTAAATATGAGAAAGACTATTATTTCAGTAGGAATGAGCGGATGCGTGATAGCAATACTTGCCGGATGCGATATCCGCCCCGAGCAGGAAGACGTCAGATCCGTTGATTGGTATGAATCGCATGCAACGGAACGAGCTGCAAAGCTAAAAGATTGCATGACGAGTCCGCGCATGCTGGATGCGACGCCCGATTGTGTCAATGCGAGCCGTGCTGAAAATAATATTAAAGCAGCGACTAAGTGGGCTACGCCAGATGAAGGTGTGCGGACCGAGCCATCTATCAGAAATTAAGAACGAACAGCAGAATGCTGTCTTTCCGCGACGTAAAATAAAACATGAAGTAACCGCAGTTGGTGCGGCCGCTGTACTCTAGGGCTGCTGAGCTACTGGGGAACGAGAGGCTTGGCTCGCTGCACGGTATATCAATTTGCTCAATTCACGCAACCACAGCACGGAACTTGCTACCCCTGCGCAAAGCAGCCAGTCGCGCAGACTCAGGCTGACGGTAGAGAATGCGTGCTGTAGAAATGGCACGTAAATTACAGCGACCTGCAGCAGAAGCGAAAGCGGGATCGCGCTCCATAGCCATTTATTGGAGAATAAACCGACGAATGCACTCTGTTTATCAGAACGCGCATTCAGGACATTAAAGAGGGAAAACAATACCAGGGTATTGAAAGCCATTGTCTGCGCATAGGGTATGCTGCCCGCGCCTTCTATAAGGCCTTGCGGAAGGCAGGCATCGATCACCAGCAGCGTTCCTATTGCCGTGATTACACCTACAAAGGCGATGCCGAACCACATTTCAGGTGTTATTACACGTTCTCCCTTTGCCCGGGGAGGTCTGCGCATCACATGAGCACCTGGTGGATCGACGCCCAGCGCGAGGGCAGGCGCTCCATCGGTTACGAAATTAATCCACAGAAGTTGCGTTGCCAGCAGGGGCAGCACAATAAGCCCATCCTCCGTCTGCAATCCGATGATATTTGCAAGCAGTACGCCGAAAAACATCACCAGTACTTCTCCTATATTGGACGAGAGCAGATAGCGTAAAAATTTTCGAATATTGGAAAAAATGGTGCGGCCTTCTTCCACCGCCGCCACGATCGACGCAAAATTGTCGTCCGTGAGAACCATGTCAGCCGCTTCCCTGGAGACATCCGTCCCTGTGATTCCCATGGCCACTCCAATATCCGAAGTTTTCAGGGCAGGCGCATCGTTTACGCCGTCCCCCGTCATTGCAGTGACTTCACCCCCTCTCTGGAGCGCTTTGACAATACGAAGCTTATGCTCCGGGTTTACGCGCGCATACACGGAAACTTCCTTTACAGTGCGATCAAGCTCCTCATCCGAGAGTTGCTCGAGTTTTGCACCTGTAACAACCCGCCTGTCTTCAGCTATTCCCAACTGAGCGGCAATAACGGTTGCAGTTACAGGATGATCGCCCGTGATCATTATCGGTCTGATACCGGCGGCCTTTGCCCGACTAACGGCATTTTTGGCTTCCTCGCGTGGAGGATCGAGCATGCCGATCAACCCTACGAATACAAGGTTGTACTCGATGCTTTCGTCCGCTCTATCGGCTTCGAACGCATCAGCAGGGAGGGATCGGAACGCGACACCGAGAGAACGTAATGCCTCAGCTGCCAATTCCTCATTCAGCTTCAGGATCTCACTGCGTCGCTCCGGAGTTAGCGCTCTGGTTTCTTCCCCTACCAGTTCAAGGGAGCAGCGGGTGAGCAATGCATCAGGCGCGCCCTTGGTAAAGACGAGCAGGCATTCGCGTTTTTTTTTATTGGCATGTAGTGTCGTCATCAATTTACGCTCCGAGGTGAAGGGAAGTTCGCCCACACGCTCGAATCGTGCATCCAGTGCATCAGCCTCCAGTCCTGCCTTGCGCGCCGCGACGATAAGCGCTCCTTCGGTCGGATCACCCTCTACCCTCCATCCATCCGCATTATGCTGCAATACAGCGTTACTGGCTCTGTCGGCAATGGCCAGAGCCCATTCAAGCTCATGTCGCAACGCGCCTTCAATCCTCCCACTCGCTTTATCTTCTTCCATGACACCTGGATCAGCTTGAGGGAAATTATCCGGATAGTCATTATTCCCAGGGCTGCAGCTGCGCACCTCGCCTTTGGGTGAATAGCCGGTACCTGTCATTTCGATGCGTCCACTTGCCGTAATGACTACCCGCACTGTCATCTCATTTTTTGTCAGGGTGCCTGTTTTGTCGGAAGCGATAATGGTTGCGGAACCCAGCGTTTCGACTGCAGGGAGATGACGTACTATTGCATTTCTGCATGCCATGCGTTGGACGCCCAGGGCAAGTACGGCTGTTACCACGGCAGGCAAGCCTTCGGGTATGGCGGCAACAGCGAGGGCTACTCCCAGTATGAGGACATCCATAAGTACAGCCAGACTGCTTACCTTCCCTATGAGAATAATCGTGGTAATCATTATGATGGCGATTGCCATCACGATTATTCCCAGGAGCTTGCCGATATGCGCAAGTTCTTTCTGCAACAACGTTGTCTCTGGCGGCACCATTGCCAACATTCCTGCGATACGCCCCATCTGGGTTTGCGCACCGATTGCCACCACCAGCGCATACGCACGGCCGAAAGTAACGGTAGTCCCACTAAAGATCATATTATGGCGGTCCCCAAGCTCCGACGGTTCCGTGATGAGCCCGGTATCCTTGGACACAGGCAAACTCTCGCCGGTAAGTGCCGCTTCAGACGTTTGTAGTGCGGTGGTTTGAATGAGCCGTGCGTCCGCAGGGATGGTATCGCCTTCTTCAACGAGAATGATATCGCCGGGCACCAGTTCTGCCGCAATAACCGAACGCTGTACACCGTCGCGGACGACCTTGGCACGCGCTGCCGACATCCGACGTAAGGCAGCGACTGCTTCTTCCGCTCTGGATTCCTGAATGTAACCCATGAGCGCATTGAGCAGCACCACCGCAAAGATAGCGATTGCCTCGTAAGGTAAAGCGGATTCACGTTCATAAAGCCACAGACCTGCCGAAATTGCCGTTGCAATCAGCAGAAGGATAACCAGTACATTCTGGAACTGAGCGAGAAATTTTTGCCAGCGGGGAATAACTTTTCCGGCTGGCAGCTCATTTCTGCCGTATCTCTCCAGTCGTGCCAAGGCTTCCGTCTCGCTCAAGCCCAGCCGGGTATCCGCTTCGTAGGCGGAGACCAGTTCTTGAATGGATTGCTGATATGAGTCTTTTTTATTTTGTTCGGATGTATGCAATGTTCATCTTCCTGCTTCTTGTTTTCCTTATTTCTTCTATAACATGAGGGGCCCTGAACAGATACTTACTGGCGCAACTGGATACGGGAATGCTGCCGAAAAGGAGGTGATGATCGGACATATGCCTTGGGACAACCGATTTTAACTGCAATTCGCTCGCTCAGGACTGCCAGGACTGTTCAGGAATTTCCTGTACTGAAGATAGGCTGGAAAAACAACAGCAGGGGTAGTGGAAGCAGGGATTACGTAGAAGCCGGCAAAAGATCGGTGGATCGAGTGTCCCAAAGAGGAGTCTCTCTATATCGAGAAGCTTTTTGAATTTTCTTTGAAGAAAGCGGGCTGCCAAAAGGCGACCGAGTGCTTTGATCGTACCAAGGGGAGAAGTTAGTATGATCTTTGAGTCTGAGAAGTGCTAATGCTGTCCGACCGAACCGCGCCACGCCCCGGTTTCCTTTCCCCGGCTTTCGAGAAATTCCTTGAAGCACCGGAGATCTTCGCTTGTACGTGCCTTTACTGCCCCCAAAGCGTCCCCCAGTCCTTCAAGGAAGGTCCGCGGTCCATAATCCATCTTCAGCACCACTCGGGTTTTTGAGTCGGAGATTCCGTAGAAGCTCACAACACCAGAATTTTTGGCACCATTCGTGCTGTGCCATGCGATCCGCTGATCAGGAACCTGTTCCGTAATCTCGGCATCCCATTCTTCTTCCTTGCCGGCAATCTCTGCCCGCCAATGCAGGTGGGTATCATCGATCTGTTGTACTTCGCGCACACCTTTCATGAACCTGGGAAATTCTTCAAATTGGGTCCATTGGTTATATGCAGTACTAACCGGTACATTGACTTCGATAAAGTTCTCCACACTCGATGTGTATCCGGAGTCCCTCGATTTCCTGAATGTTTTCGATAACATCATCCCTCCTGCAGCAACTGCGGCGAGTGCCACTATTCTTCGTAGCATTTTTACCTCCTGCAGACTTGATTTCATTCGCACGGTGCCGGATTTTCCAGACAGGAAACCTCTCGGTTTTATGAAAAATTATTTGCTGATACCCGCGATAATAGGTTTTTCGGGCGGAAATTCTGTGCGGTTGGACACGTATCGCAATTTCGCGGACATCACGGGGAACACTTGTTTCACGCTCGCGAAGGGGGCGGATTTAAGGGACGAGGCGCACGCAGCTGAGTAAATCCTGTAAGCGTGAGTAACGATGGACCGGTAAGATTACGTCCCATCCTTCGGAACTAGGTTCAGGACCTATTAATTTCATGATTCACGAATAGGATCAAATGTGATTCACTTATGGCGGAGGTGCTGCCATGAGAGATTTGTTTTACCTGTCGGAAACACAGTTCAACCGTATAAAACCTTATTTTCCCTTGTCCCACGGAGTTCCCCGTGTTGATGATCTGCGGGTGATCAGCGGGATCATCTACGTCATTCGGAATGGCCTGCAATGGAAGGATGCCCCCAGGGAATACGGGCCGCACAAGACACTGTATAACCGTTTCGTGCGCTGGAGCCGACTGGGCGTGTTCAACCGCATCTTTGTGGAACTGACCGGTAAAGAGGAAACGCCCGAGAGGCTGATGATCGACGCCACGCATCTGAAGGCCCACCGCACGGCAGCCAGCCTGCTAAAAAAGGGGATGTTCCCCGCCGTATCGGTCGCACAAAGGGCGGCCTGAACTCGAAGCTTCATGTGGTCTGCGACGGTCAGGGCAAGCCTGTGGCCATGCTCCTGTCCGAAGGGCAGATGAGCGATTACAAGGGAGCACGTGTGCTGCTGCCGTCATTGCCCAAAGCCAAAACCCTGATTGCAGACCGCGGCTATGACGCTGCCTGGTTCCGGGCAGCGTTGCGTGCCAAAGGCATGACGCCCTGCATACCGACAAAAAGGAATCGCAAAATCCAGATCAAATACGACAAGACCCTCTACAGGCAAAGGCACAGGATCGAGAACATGTTCGCTCGGCTCAAGGACTGGCGCAGGATCGCCATGCGTTACGACCGCTGTGCCCATACCTTCTTCTCTGCCATCTGTATCGCCGCAACTGTCATCTTCTATCTCAATTAATGAGTCCTGAGCCTAGGGTTAACAGCTGTAAATCAAGAAACTGCAGAGGCTGCCTGCATCCCTCGACACCCCGCTGGATTCTTGGCTGCATCGGGTGCCCTGCATTTTTTCCGTCAGTTCCCGCTATGATTGCATGCTATGCGGCCTGCATGGGCTCGATGTTCGCTTATTGCGTGATTGTCTGGGTCTTATCGATATAGCCGGGAATGGTAATGGTAGCGGTGGGGGCGGGGGAGGGCCTCCGGCCGGAGGTACCTGTTTCCCGAATAAATGCTGCGAGCAGGGTGAAAGCGGCAAGTGTACGTTGTGCATTCCCCCGGACGCTGCTTGTCTATAAAGGGTCAAAGCAACCGAGTAGAAAGATAATTCCTGGACGGGGATGAACTGGCATAAATCCCGATTGCGCAGATATCAGGGATCAACCGCTCAGATTTCTATTATGGCTTTCAGGGGCAGGTGATCCGATGCAATCCTTGCGAGGCTGCTGCTATGAGCTTCGAGGCTTTTCAGGCGACGGCGCGGATGCACCCATAGACGGTCCAGCGCCATGAAAGGTTTCCGCGCGGGAAATGTGGCGCAGTGAGGAGGACGCTTGAAGTGAGCGTGCAACCAGCGAAGAGGGCGTCCCCACAGAAACCACTCATTGAGATCGCCCATTAATACATATATCTCCGTAAGACGGATTTCAAACAGCTTAAGCAAGTGGCGTACCTGTTGCCGTCGTTCCGAAGGTCGCAGACCGAGATGGGTGGCAACCACGTGCACCCGCCGGTCATTCCAGGCAAGAGTGACATCGAGCGCTCCGCGCGGCTCCCGGCCAGGCAGGGTAAGATCTATCCGATTTACTGCCAGGACCGGAAGCTTCGTCAACAGGGCGTTTCCATAGTGGTGTGTGCGGCGTACCAGGGTGGGTCCGGCAATGGCGGTGAACCCGGTCTTTACGGCGAAATAATCCAGCAGGTCATACCCTTCAACCTGGTGATGCTCTACTTCCTGCAGAGCAATTATATCCGCATTCATCTCCTGCAGAACGTCTATGATACGGTCAGGTTTAAAGCGTCCGTCGGCGCCGATACAGCCGTGTATATTGTAGGTAGCCAGTGTCATTTGCATAGAATTTCATGAATCCCGGTTTTCTGTAAGACAGACATTTAAACTGAAAACCGCCGGGCCGAAAGCAGAAAGTCGGCGAGCTTCAGTCAGATTGAGTAACTGGTGAAAGGTTCATCGTCTCGCGCCGTCGGCTCGCCCATCTCCAGCATGTCCATGCGATGACGATTATGATCGCAGCAACTGCAACCAATGCTGCAAACGCCGGCAGGTCAGGTTTCTGGATGGTGGCAGCCAGCTGATCCGTAAAGACGGATATGCTGGTTATCCCGGGCAGCAAGCCTACTGAGCTTCCCAGCATGAAATCCCGGAAACGAATCCGCGACGCCCCTGCAACGAGATTGACGACCGTGAAGGGAGCGAGCGGTATGATCCTGAGAGCGATGATTGTCATCAGACCGCGTCGGGCCAGGCGTTTGTTCAGGTCCCGGATTTTTTTTCCGGCAAAGCGCCAAACTGTATGGCGTCCTACCAAGTGGCCGATACCGTAGCTGGAGGCAGCACTCAATAGCGCGCCCCCCATCGAATAGAGAAAACCGTACCAGGGACCAAATACCAGAGCGCATACCATGATAAGCACAGTGAGTGGAAATGCAATCAAACCGCCGAGAAGGAATATGGCGAGCGTAATGAATGGAGCAGCTGGAGCGCGCTCGAATTCGGCGGCAAGCGTTACCAGGGTGCTGACATCTATCCATTCCTTGAGAGGCGACCAGCGCCAGGCGGCAGCGAGCGCCAATACACTGATCAGTATCGATACAATGAGACCGATGTGACTTCGTACAGGTGCGCGTTCTCCCTCGGGAATAAGCTTCCCCATCAGCAAGCCCGCATCAAGCGGCTTGCCAGGGTCCACGATATCTTCGTCCGGCACCAGGGCATCCACATCGGCGGCGACTCGAAACTGCCACGGCCGTACGGTACGACCATGACCTCGCAACGCTTCGATCGTACGGATCAAAGATCCTTCCCGCGCCATGCGTTCTTCGATGATACTGGCATGCATGCCTAAATGTTCGGCAAGCAGGCGTGCCCTAAAACCAGCTATTGCCCGGCTTACATTCTCTCTGCCATTCGCTTCAAGCATAAGATCGCATTCGGTATCCAGTCCCATGGAGCGATTATTGAGATTGGCTGATCCGATACGCAACCGCTCATTATCAATGATGATAATTTTGGAGTGGACGTTCACGCATTCGTTGACAAGGCCGGGGATGCACGGCTCATAAAGGGCCAGGCGGTGATACCGATCTGCGGTGACCAACCGCTTGAGCGAGCGCTCGCGCAGCACATCCATGGTGTATTGCGATAACCAACCGACTGTTTGTTCCGCCAGCAGCACGACGATCTCCGGACCGCTTTCTTCTTCCAGCCGCCGAACCAATGCATCCGTTATGATGTGGGAAGTAAAATATTGCGCTTCTATGTAGATGCTGTGGCGTGCGGAAGCGATCAAGTCCAGCACCAGCCGTTCCACCTCGCGCACTTCTTTCTGGTTTTCATATTCGGGAACAGTGCGGGCGATCGCAACCTCGATGTTCTCAACGTCGGGTGCAAGATAATCCGGCCAGTAGTCTGTTTCTCTCCTGACCCTGGGAGCAGAAAGTTTCTGTCCCGTTGCAAGGAACCACCGTTCACGCGCCAATTCTCCCAGTGCGCTGGCGATCGGGCCGGAAACCATCATCTGGATATCGTGGTAAGGCTGCGGTATGGGTTCTGTCAGCAAATCCCTGCGCCGCTCGTCACACGCCGCGTGCTCGGTCGTGTCCCAGCGACCCAGCGTCAGGTCCAGCCCTCCCACAAATGCCACCTGGTCGTCAACTACCACGACTTTCTGGTGATGGGAGGCTCCGGTGGGATGATGATCATCAAGATGAAAATGCAAGCGTCGGTGGCCATTCCATCGTTGTTTATAGAGAGGAAGCCATTCTCGGTCAGCTGCAAACAGCATGACGAAATCCCAGTCGAGGACATGAACATGGAGATTTCTGTTACGTTTGACGAGGCTGTTGAGGAAATCCCCGAGGGTGGTCGGCCAGCCATCGGGTTCTTCATTCCGTACCAGTTTCAGCCTGCTGTCGATATCCCAGGCCATGATCAATACGGAACGGCGGGCGCGTTTTACCGTTTCCCGGAAAGCACGAAAAAAATCTGCTCCATCAACGATAAAGGCAGCCTTGTGCGCGTGCTCGATGCGCCAGCAATTATTCCCCGGCTTCAGGATGGATGATCCGTTCATTGCTTTTAAGGTTTGCACCGGGAAGTATGATAAAGACTTTTGCAGGGCTTAAAACTTGCACTCTCGCACGAGCAGCGGTTAGAGGTTCTGTGAGTCGACTGAATTCTTCCAGACCGCTGACGGCTGCAATACGGCCAAGCAATTCCGGTCCACCTGCTGCGTCAATCTCTTCAAGTTGAGCCGGGGGTTCTCCGGGATGGAGCGTTTCAAACAGGGCGTGGTTATAGTTGGAGGGGAGGGTTATTTCTATTCGCTGCGCCCCTTCCAGTAGCGGGGGTATTGATTCAATCGTTTCCCTCCCGCGCCAGGGTAATTTGATCAGCGGTTCTTTTTCCATTTTAAAGTTATCCCTATGCCTGAGAAGCTGCTTTGCCCTTAAAAATAACTCGACATCCGGCCTCGCGGTCTGCTGGAGCATCTTGTTAAGCTCGTTCATTGGGCACGCCTGAACCGCAGATGAGGAGGGCGATGAGGCGGTTCTGGAAGGCCGAGCTTATTACTAGGGGCGATAATGCCTGAGCTACCGCTTCGTGTTCCGTTCGTTTTCGTACATAAAGGGCAAGGCCTCGATAATGGAGGGATGAAGCGCTCTCGCTGTGTGCAGGGGGAGCGAAGCGCTGGGGACGAACCGGGATGAGGAGAGCGGGCTAGGGGTGAGGGCGTAAAAACAGGGCTTCGGGAGATCGGAGTGGAAGCTCCCATCGCGTGATTCGAGGGGTAGAATGATGCAAGCAGGTAACAGCTACCAGTTATTCAGTACATTCAATCGCATTTGCAAGGTCTCAATTTCATCCAGTAACTGCAGGGCAAGCGCAACTCCCGCAAGGTTGATACCAAGATCGCTTTGCAGTCGAAGGGCCGTTCTGGCACGCCGCATTTGCGCGCCTGAGAAGCGCCAGCGATGGGGTTCATGTTCTTCTGTCGCAATTTCCGGGGTAATTAACCCTTCATCCACCAGTTCGATGATATATCCCGTTTGTACTGAACACGCGTGGCTGATCTCTGTCAGTGTCAACGCGTTCTGTTCATCAATAATGGTTACTGTCTGCCCTGGCTGTAACGAAGATGCTTCCTTTTGATATTCGTTTTCGTCACTCATGCCTGCACTCCCAGTTTGGCCCGCGGGTTGAACGATTTGAATTGCTCCGCCATGCTGCGATAAAAGGCCTTATCACTTTCATCGGTGGCAGGCGGTGGCACAATGCGCAATACAACATAGAAGTCACCCGGTATTTTGCCGGGAATACCGCGTCCTTTGAGTCGCAGCTTCCGTCCGGTAGTGGAATCAGCAGGTATTTTCAGGTCAACCATTCCTTCCGGAGTGGGAACAGTTATCGTTGCGCCTAACGCCGCCTCCCAGGGGGCTACCGGGAGGTCAAGATAGACGTCGTGCTCGTCTACTCGATAGATGGGATGAGAGCGAAACTCGATTTCCAGATACAGATCGCCCGCCTTTCCCTGACCATGGCCCGGCGCACCCTTGCCAGCAAGACGAATGTATTGCCTGGGCCGGATACCACGGGGGATAACCACGTTCAACTTATGTTCGCGCGTCGATACATGTCCTTCTGCATCGACCTCTGGTACTTGCAGCGAGATGGTGCGGGTAGCGCCGTGATATGAATCTTCCAGATCGATCATTATTTTGGCATACCGATCCTCGCCAGGTGCATGAAAGAAAGCTCCACCGGGACCCCCATGAGTCTCTCCTCCGCGTCTCGCTTGCTCGGCACGAAAACTGCGCCCAAACAGGGATTCGAAAAATTCGCTGAACTGGGCGGCATCTGCTCCTGTAAATCCCTGTTGTGAAAACTCGAAGCCGGCATTCCAATCCGGGGGAGGACGAAATTCCTGATCGGCTTTCCAGTTTGTGCCAAGGCGGTCATATGCTACGCGCTTCTCCGGATCTTTGAGGACTTCATAGGCCTCACCCAACTCCTTGAAGCGGGCTTCCGCTTGCGGATCCTTGCTGACGTCGGGATGATATTTGCGCGCCAGTTTCCGGTAGGCGCGCTTGATGTCATCCTGTGAGGCGTCGCGGGGAACCCCCATGATTTTGTAGTAATCCTTGAATTCCATTGCAATTACAGCGGAAAAAGCTGTTATGGGATTGAGATCTCAAGCATAGCCAATCCCGCGGGAGAATGTAACTACTCCTTGCCGGTTTGTTTAATAGCTACCTGAAGCAGGATCGCCAGCAAGGTGGATGTGCCGATTCAGAAGGCACCCTACCAGCCGTAACGCAGCCGGCTGACGCCGGCAGGATCCACTCGGATATCGGATTACCGCATCATATTCTTGTTATAAAGACTTATGGGTTAACCCATGCCCATGAGGCCATTCTTCATAATCGGTGCCCCATTTTTTTGCTCGCCAAGCAAGCGCCAGGAGTAATAATCCCGAAACGATAGCGTATAGGGCGATCATCCAAACCAGCGCAAGTGCCCCGGCGCCGGGGAAGAAGAACACGAACACACCGAACGCAATGGAGATGATGCCGTTGAGAATCAGGAATCCTTCCCCCCGGATGACTTTGCGTAACCGGATGGCCATTGCAATATCCACAATTCCGCTTGCCAGTGCAGTTGCCCCAATTATCAGCACAAGCACCACAGCGGTCAGGTTGGGAAGCATGAATGCCGTTACACCCGCTCCAATCCCTACCACCCCCCACAACAGCATCAGCCACCAGTCATGATGGGTTTTCCGGTTTTGGAATGCTGCCATAGTGGAGGCTACCCCCTGGATGAGGGCATAAGCAGCGAACATGACGAGCAGCCACAGGAGCGTCATCCCTGGCCAGAATGCGGCAAGTATACCGAACACCAGCGATATGAAGCCGCGTAGCGCAAGAGAGCGCCAGGATTTCGAAAGTAGTTCATTCATGATATCACCTCTCTTTTTCGAGTGATGTTATGAAGAGTGGAATCCGCAGCGGTTGGCGTTACTGACTTCGTTACCGGATTTCATCCCGACTTGGAAGGTCTCATGGAGGGCGCCTGCAGTTTCCGTATTGCCATCATTCTCGGCGCATTCAATCGCTTTTGCCGTGCGTTAACCGACATAAGACGAATGAGTACAAGAATAAAGTTGGGAGTATGTGCGTTGGGACACAGCCCTATTACGGCAGATGCGATAAGGTAAGGATGATTTTAAAGGAAGCTCCTGGTTTGAAGCGTCGTTTTAATTTCCACCTTTCCTTTCAGTAAGTATCTTTCAGTATATTGACGCTACGGGTGATATGATGACTACAGAAAAGAAGCCGCCTTCCAAGCGAATGGAACGCGAGGAAACCGGGGTGCTGACGGAACGGGTGAATCTGCCCAAGTCGAAACCGCGTGCCAAGGATAAGGAAGAGCCTCAGACGTTGCTCCCGCATGAGCGCGACGAGACAACCAGGCCGGCGGGTACGAGCCACCAGGGGAATGCACATTCACGCGAGGTAATCGAACAGGCGCATGAAGATACGAAGCAGGGTCTGAAAGATACAGACCGGCGTGGAATACCATCGGATATTGTTGATTCTGATATCCCGGCTGCAGATGATATTCCCGGGGTCTCCCACGACAAAAACGTAAAGAAACATTGATACGCTAGCATTTTGTGCTCATGCAACAGCGGATGAGCCGAAAAGATAAAAGCTATTCATTTCAGTATTCGCATCAGATAGGCTGAGGCAAGTGAGGCAGACCAATGAAAACTGTTGAACGCGTTCTTACAGGTGCAATCGCATTTGCATTCGTCTTGGCGGGGATTGGCTCCCGCCCTGGTTTTGCTCAATCAGGATCAGATCCCTCCTCTACCATTGCCCCGCTTCCAGCGGTGCAATCACAAGGCCAGACTGAGTTTTTAACGGGAGGTATCGGGGCGGATGAGGTGGAGGCAATATTGAAGGAAGCACGCACCTGGCCCCTGGTGCTTCAACTTGCCCAGAATGCTCCGACTCATGCCGCCTATATCAGTGACGTTCGCGTCACTATCAAGGATGAATCCGGCAAGATACTTCTGGACACGATCACCGAAGGCCCTTTTCTGCTCGCCAAGCTCGCGCCGGGAAAATATTCGATCGATGCTTCGTATGAATCGAAGACGCTTCATCGTGATGTGAGCATAGGGAAGGGAGGTAGCAACAAAATAATGTTGCTATGGCCTGCTTCGGGGAACGAGAAAGACAGATAATGGTAGGTTCAGATGCCGTGAAAGACTTATTACGAGGGATCCTGGAAAATACACTCCTTAACCCATGAAAGGCAGAAGCTACGGGCAAAGTCTATAGCCCAGCCTGTTCAAGCGGTTCTGAATGTCGGTAGATGCAACGGCGGCATGTGCCGCTGCAACACTGATCTGATTGAGTCCATCAACCACATCTCCCACCGCATATACACCCGCCACAGTGGTACGCTGGTGCCGATCGACAATCAATTTCCCCTCTCTATTACAGCGCGCGCCAAGCTGAACCGCCAGCTGGGATCTGGGGCTCTCGCCCAGCATCGGGTAGATTACATCGAACGGAAGTTCTTCTCCATTTGAAAGGCGTATCGAAGGTTTCGATTCTCCCGTTATATGGAGGCTGCCAAGCGCGTCCTCAATCACCTCGACATTGACCTTACGAAGCCTTCTTTTTTCGGCACTCGTCAGTTCAGCCTTGGCCTGATAGATCAATGTCACGTTCCGGCTGTATGTTCGCAGAAACAGTGCATGCTTTACACCCTCTCGAGGAGATGAGGATAGCAGGGCGATGTTCTGATCCGTGGCTTCATAGGCATCGCAGATGGGGCATAACCGGATAAGTCCTTTCCTTATACATGTCTTCCAGTCGCTGGTATCCAGTCTCGAGTCAGCAGTTCCCGTTGCCAGCAATATCGTAACGGCCCGAATTGACATTCCGCCAGCCCCGCCCCCATCCCCACCCCTATGGCGGCTAGTTCCACTGCCGGCACTATTGCTGACGTGGGCCTCAAAAAAATTTTCAACCTGCCTGAGTCGCAGGACCTCACCGGCCTGTACTTCAACGCCGTACTGCGCTGCCTGTAAGCGCAGCCGATCCAGAAATTCATTTCCCGAGATACCCATGGGAAAGCCGGGGCAGTTATGGGTGGTAGGGATGAGCGCTGCGCGGCTGAATCCACTGTCAACAATTGTAATATGGCGCCGAAAGCGAGCGAGATAAATTGCTGCGGTAAGTCCACCCGGGCCAGCCCCGATGATCAAGCAGTCGACTACTCCAGTTGATTTCACATTGCTGACTCCATGGCACGTTTTAGCGGAAACTCAGACCACTAATTTATGGGGTGGAGAAAAAGAACGCCATTTCAAATACTTTCAAAATAGTATCGCTGGATTCTTTTCGATTCAGTTCGTGACAACACATAGCAGATGCAAATGAAGGGGCTTGACCCTTGCTGCGACATTCTGCAGTGGAAAAAAAATTAGCTTATGTATGATGGCGTACCGAAAAAAGCCTCGTGAGGCCTCACCATGGATCATCAGTCCAATGCAGGGGGATTCGTGATGGGAACGGCTAACGAAAAGGACAATAAATCTACTGTTGGGGGACCCGCTAACCCGACCGGCTCACCGGCGAACGATTTCACCAGAAAGCTCTCCGCTACTGACGAGCTCGCAGCGGCAATACCTTATAACGCCAACAAGGCAGGAGAACATGGAGAGGCTTCCACTTTTCCCGAGGAAGGCCAAACGGTAGCTCCTTCCGATCCCTTTGTTACTGGGAGTACGCTAACTGAGACAGTTGCGTCACCGAAAGTCGGGTCGGGTGAACCTCGGCTACGTTTCAATGCTGGCAACGAACCGTTGGACCGTGTAAGAGCGGATTCGAGTAATCAGACTCTTACCACCAATCAGGGTGTTCCTGTCGGTGATAATCAGAATTCCTTAAAGGCGGGCTATCGCGGACCGGCGCTGCTGGAAGATTTTATTCTGCGTGAAAAGATCACTCATTTCGACCATGAACGCATACCCGAGCGTGTGGTTCACGCCCGTGGATCTGCTGCCCATGGATATTTCGAATGTTACGAATCACTTGCCCAGTATACGTGCGCTTCCCTGTTTGCCGAGGCGGGGAAACGCACTCCTGTTTTCGTCCGTTTCTCCACGGTGATCGGGGAACGGGGGTCTGCAGACACTGTGCGCGATGCCCGAGGCTTCGCAACCAAGTTTTATACGGACGAAGGCAACTGGGATCTGGTAGGAAATAACATTCCAGTATTTTTTATACAGGATGCCATCAAATTTCCCGATCTGGTCCACGCAGCCAAACCTGAACCGCATTTTGCGGTTCCGCAGGCTTCCACCGCGCATGACACATTCTGGGATTTTGTCTCGCTCATGCCCGAATCCACCCACATGCTGATGTGGTTAATGTCCGATCGGGCTATCCCACGTAGTTTCCGAACGATGCAGGGTTTTGGCGTCAATACATTTCGCCTGGTAACAGCGGCGGGTGAGTCGCGATTCGTCAAGTTTCACTGGCAGCCGCTTGCGGGGACCTATTCGCTCGATTGGGATGAGGCGGTCAAAATATCGGGCGCCGATCCTGATTTTCACCGACGCGACTTATGGGAAGCAATAGAGTGTGGCGCATACCCTGAATACGAGTTGGGCATGCAGATTTTTACCGAGGAACAAGCGGAACAGTTCAGCTTTGATGTGCTCGATGCGACGAAGATTGTTCCGGAGGAGTTGGTCCCGGTCAAGGCGGTCGGGCGCATGATCCTCAATCGAAATCCAGATAATTTTTTTGCTGAAACGGAACAAGTGGCTTTTTGTGCTGCGCATATCGTTCCCGGGTTGGATTTCAGTAATGACCCCCTCCTTGCCGGCCGCATTCATTCCTATGTCGACACCCAGTTGACGCGTCTCGGTGGGCCAAACTTCCACGAGATTCCGATCAATTCGCCGGTCGCGCAAGTTCACAATAACCAGCGGGACGGGATGCATCGCCAGACCATCAATAGAGGCCGGGTTTCATATGAGCCGAATTCCCTTGCGGGAGGCTGTCCATTTCAGGCTGGTGCCGCCGGCTTCAGGTCATTTCCCGAACCGATGAAGGGAGATAAGGTACGCGGTAAACCCGAGCGGTTTGCGGACCACTACACGCAGGCGACCCTGTTCTGGAACAGCCAAAGCGCTGTGGAAAAGGTTCATATCATTCGCGCCTTTCGTTTTGAGCTCACTCGCGTCCAATCTCCCGCCATAAGGCAGCGAATGGTGGCAATGCTCGAAAATGTTGCAAGCGATCTGGCTGAGTCTGTGGCTCGCGGATTGGGTATGGATACTTTGCCGCCACCCCTCCCCAAAGCCCTGAAGAAAGATGTTACGCCGGAGGTTTCTTCATCTCCCGCTCTGTCACTTTTTGCTCGTCCCGGCGATGGTGGCATCCGTATGAGAAGAATAGCGATTCTCGTTGCGGATGGCATAGATGGAAGGATTACGACACTGCATGCCGGGTTGCTGGGAGAACAAGCGGTTCCCCGCTTCGTTGGGGCACGTCTGGGTTCAGTCCAGACCACAGAGGGAAAAATCCAGGTGGATGTAACGCTGGAGGCCATGCCGTCAGTCCTCTTCGACGCTTTGGTAGTGCCCGGGGGAAGCGAGGGCGTGGAAGCGCTTGCGCGTTTGGGGCAGGCGCTGGAATTCGTCAAGGAGCAATATCGCCATTGCAAACCCATACTGGTGCTGGGCTATGGCAGGAAACTGATCGAGGCTTCCGGTATAAGATGGACATTGCGAGCAGGCGGACAGGATAGCGGACTTCTTCACTTCGAAGATGAAGATATCGGAAACGCCTTAGACCGCTTCATCGAAGCTATAGCAGCGCACCGGCATTTTGAAAGGGAAACGGATCCCCCACCTGTATAAAGTCGCTTATTCATTTTATTTCGGCTCGGAAGGCCGAAATCCTTGGATTATTACGGCGACTCTTGCAGCTTTATAGAATGTCGTCGCCGGAACCAATCAATCGAATTGTTGTTCCTGCCTACTTACTTCAACTGTAACCATAGACGAGCGATGCCGGCCAGACTTGATCGGCCATCGCAAACAATGTCTTTCTACTATGTCACTGAACAAAATCCCTGCCTTGGTGGCAGTAATCAGCTTCCTGTTGCCATTTATTTCATTAAGTCAGGCTGAGGCGGAAGAACAAGCAATCCAATCCCCACTTACTCCCGCTCAAGCCAGGCGGACCTTATCGATTCTTCAGGACGATGCAAAGCGTGCGGAGCTCGAACAGACGTTAAGGGCAATCGCACAAGCGACGGCGGAAGCGCCACCGGCAAACACGCCAGACGAAGTTTCCGCGCCCGCTGCAACTTCTGATTCTGACCAATCTCCAGCTGCCGTACAAACCAATGGAGTCTCGTCATCCGGCGCTCCACCGGCAGGAGGTGTTCCTATCGAAATCGCCAAGGGCGGCTTGGTCGCTCAGGTATTCGATCTCATCGGCGAGCGGCTGCACATCGTCGTGAATCAGTTACGGGCAGCCGTTCAAACGCTTCTCCAAATAAGAACGGTGGGCGATTGGTGGCAGAACAATCTGGGTGTACCGGAACGCCGTGCCATTGTCCTGGAGGCATTATTGGAGGTTGCTCTCATACTTGGCGGGGGGCTGTTTACCGAATGGGTACTGAGACGAGCCTTGCGGCACCCGCGGCGAATGATTGAGGACCGTGCGGCAGTTCGCCAAAACGCGACTGAGCGCCAAAAGGACGACGAGGAAAGGGCGAAAGAAAAAGTAGGGTCGGAGAAGGAGGTGAACCAGGCTGCCCCTCATCTTCAACCCGTAACGAGCATGCATGCTGCCCCTGGCTCTGGCTCTGGCTCTGGCCCTGGTACGGGCAGGGCAACGGCTGTCGACAGGCATTGGAGCCTGTTGCGTCGCTTTCCATTTGCTCTGGGTTACTGGTTGCTCGAATTGGTTCCAGTGGGGGGGTTTGTGGCAGGAGCCACTCTGCTCTTGACTGCTTTCGGCGGAAGATCGTCAATATTCTACACAACCACGCTCCCGCTCATCAGCGCGTATGCCACTACGCGAATCGCGCTGAGTATCGGTCACCTCATGGCATCGCCGATCGGCCAGCGCTTGCGCCTGATGCATATCAGTGACAAGGCAGCCAATTTCCTGAATCTCTGGCTGCGGCGCATTGTTATCGTCGCTGTTTTTGGTACTGCCATTGCCGATATCGCTCTCGAAACCGGAGCGACCCCCGACACTCATAATGCGCTTTCCAAACTGGTGGCTCTCGTTGTCCATATCATGCTGCTGATAATGATTTTTCGCAGCCGCAAGGAAGTGGCAGTCGCGATCCGGGGTTCAGCCGAAAACAGTCAAGCCCTGGCGGGATTGCGGAGACTGCTGGCTGATAGCTGGCTTTTCGTGGCAACGTTTTTTATCGTTGGCGCCTGGCTGTTGTGGTCGATGGGAACGGAAAACGGGTTTCAACAGGTGCTCCATATCTTTGCGCTATCAGCCGTGGTTATTATCAGCGCGAGCCTTGCGTCGATTTTTGTTCTTGGCGCGCTCGACCGCGCCTTCATTGCCGACCGGAAAAACACGCCTGCGCAGCAAGGACAGCAGTTGTTCGAAGGATCAGCCGAAGCTGGAACAAAAAGCCCCTATCACCTGCTGATACATCGTGCGGTCTCATTGTTGATCGCTGTTGTTACCGGACTCGTATTGCTTCGCGTTTGGGGAGTGGATACCTTGTCCTGGTTTGAAAGTGGATCAGTTGGCCGGCGAGTGGCTTCCGCTGTCGTTACAATCACGGTTACCTGTGCTTTGGCACTGGCGGCATGGGAATCATTGAATAGTGCGATCTGCCGCCGCATCGATCGCTGGGGGAAGGCTGGCGATATTGCCCGCGCTGCCCGCCTGCGTACCCTCCTGCCTATGCTGCGCACGACCATGTCCGCTGTCTTTATCATGATAGTGCTGCTTGCAGCACTGGACGAGCTTGGCATTACCATTGCGCCCCTGTTGGCCGGTGCCAGTATCATCGGAGTCGCATTGGGTTTTGGTTCACAGAAGCTGGTGCAGGATTTCATCACCGGAATTTTCCTGCTCATGGAAAATGCAATCCAGGTGGGCGACTTCATCACAGTGGCTGATCTTTCAGGATCGGTCGAGCATTTGTCGATTCGCACCGTCCGGTTGCGCGCCCCGGACGGGTCATTGCATGTGGTTCCGTTCAGCTCGGTTTCAACCGTCACCAACACCAATCGCGGTATCGGGAATGCTTCGATCAGGGTTAGCGTGGCCGCTGATTCGGATGTCGGAAAGGTATTTGCTGCTATCAGGAGTGTGGTGGATGATATGCGAGCTGATCCACATTTCAAGGATCTCATCCTGTCGGAAGCCGATATCTGGGGCGTCGACCAGATGGATGGGTTCATGATTACCATTCTTGGACAGATACGGACTCTGGATAAAGGCCGATGGCCGGTACAGCGCGGCTTCAACTTACGGATTCTGGAGCGTTTCCGTGAATCGGACATCCGCTTCGTCAATCCTCAGGAGCGGCAGGTGGTGATGGAGAATAACGAAATCCGGGCGAGGAGCGACCCATGAGCCATCCAAGCCCCGCATTCAAACCCCGTAAACATTCGATTGCTTCCATTTCAGAACGACTGCATGGAATAAAGAGAACAGAGGGCTCTTCCAAGGAAGGAGCATGGCAAGCAAGGGATAGTTCAGCATGAGTGCGTTAGCGAACAGAGAGGAATACCTGTTGTTTTTAAGATAACTTCTAAATTGATTAAGTTGGGAAAGAGGCGAGAGAGATCAATCTAGGAGAACAGCATGAGCATGAGCTATGAACGCTATGAATATAACATCCATGGATTGGATAAAATTGTCGATGGCACCAACCCTATGCCGAGGTTCATGGGGGCCACCTGGCCGATAGGAGAGGATGTCTACAATAACAAAGGCGAGAAACTGGGTGACATCAAGGAAGTCATGCTGGACGTGGAAGAGGGGCGAGTGGCCTACGCAGTATTATCTTTTGGAGGATTCCTCGGGGTCGGCGACAAACTCTTCGCTGTCCCGTGGAACGCACTTACATTGAAGCTGGAAGCGCTGGACAAGCGTTTCATACTCGACGTGGAGAAGGAACGGCTCGAATCGGCGCCCGGCTTCGATAAGGGCAACTGGCCGGATATGGCGGATGAATCGTGGAACACCCGGATTCACGCATACTATGATAATCAGAAGGGGGGTTGACGGAAATTCCGGCAGCGCTTGCGCTTCACTTGCGGCAGTAAATAGTGAGAGACTTAGTGAGGGACTACATGAAAAATAATAGAGGTATCCTGGAGCGGGCCGTAATATCCGGAACGGTGAGCGGTCTTGCAACAGCAGGTATCGCTTCGTTCGCCGGAAAACATGAAAATGGTTCTTATGCGGCACCCCTGAACGCAACGAGCCATATTATCTGGGGGGAGGAAGCCGCCCACCATGACCGCCCATCACTAAAATATACCCTGACGGGTTTTCTCCTGAATCACGCGTCCACCATTTTCTGGGCATCATTTTACGAGAAACTTTTTGGCAGCCACGGTACCCGGCAGTACATGCGAAGACTTCCTTTCACTGCATCTCCTGAACCGGTGTCTCTCGTCAAACCCCTCTGTGGCGGAGCCGCAGTAGCAGCTGCGGCTTACGTTATTGATTATCACCTCATTCCAAAGCGGTTTACGCCCGGATTCGAAAAGCGTGTTTCAGGAAAATCTTTAACCGCAATTTTTGCCGCGCTTGCAGTCGGCCTTGCTGCGCGCGACGTGATCGATGCGGGAATCGAATTTCATAAACGGCGCTGATTTAAGAATCTCTCAAGTCTCTTGCAAGACGAATTCCGGAAAACTGCCAGCATGTATCCGCGGGGAAGAAATTACGAAAACTTGCCCGTATCCGCTCTTTTGGAATTGCGCATGACCCGCCGCGCAACACATACTGGTTCACCATAGACCGGCTGTTATATTCGCCTACCGCCTCATCCCAGACAAAGGACATCGGTTCGTTCTCGTTGGGTTTTGCAGGATTGTAACCCGGGTAAGGGGAGTAGCTCGACTGCGTCCATTCCCATGCATCACCATAGAGTTGAGCAAGACCCCCGGTATTTGCAGATGGCGTAGAGCCGCCTGCGGAGGAGGGATGAAAACGGTTGTTATCAGCGAAGCAACCTTCTATTTCCTGTTGAGAAGCAGCATTTTCCCATTCAGCTTCCGTGGGGAGTCTGGCGCCCGCCCATCGTCCGAAGGCATCGGCTTCGTAGAAGGACACATGAATGACCGGCAGATTCAGGTCCAGTGGCATGGCACCGCTGAGAGTGAATTCCTCCCATCCCTGATCGCTTTCCCGCCAGTAAAGAGGATGCGACCGGCGGTTGGCTTTCATCCAGTCCCATCCTTCGGAAAGCCACACGCCGGGATTGTCATATCCGCCGGCTTTCATGAATTCGAGGTATTCGCGATTGGTGACAAGCCGGGATGCGAGCTGATAGGGTTGCAGGTATTGCTTGTGACGGGGCGATTCATTGTCGTAGCTGAACTCGTCTCCCTTATAGCCTATTTCAACGAGACCCCCGTCAAAACGACACCATTCGAGGGGCGGGGGGACAGGGGAATCAAGGAGCGGCTGGCTATTATAGGAAGGGTTCAAAGGGCTTTGGGAAAGCAGATGTTTGACGTCGGCCAGCATGAGTTCCTGGTGCTGCTGCTCATGATGCATTCCCAGCACCGCGAGCATGCGCAGCATTTCGTCTTCTTCCGAACGTTTCAGGACCTGCTCCATACGTTCGTTGACGTTATTGCGGTATTCTCGCGTCAAGGACAAGGATGGGCGGGTGAACAGCCCGCGTTTCGGATCAGGATGGGTCTGACCTGATTTATTGTACGAGCTGAACATCATGAGAAAAGCCGGGTGAAAAGGGGTGAAGGGCTTTTCATAGTGCTGCAATACAAACTTCTCAAAAAACCAGGAAGCATGCCCCAGGTGCCACTTTACCGGGCTTGTCCCGGGCATGGACTGGACACAGCAGTCCTCGTCGATCAGCGGCTCGATCAGACTCAAAGTCCGGTCGCGGATCGAGGAATATTTTACGTACAACGGCGTTGTCATGGCGGTCCTCCAGAGAATAGCGATCTAACCCAGAACACTTGGACAGTTCGATGTTCTAATCAGGATGAAAGGGTTTTATTCCCGGCAAGCTTACAAGCGGGAAGCTGTAATAGCAATGAGGCCGTCTATGCAGCTTGCTTGTGAAGCCGCCAAATCATTGATGTCAATCTGCTTCCAGATTAGGGAAACAAATGAGCCAAAGCAATCTTCAGAGGAGTATGCCGATCGTCACGCTGCCGGATCTGTTCGATGCTCGGTTCGACAACCGCTTTGTGCGCCAGCTGCCAGGCGATCCGGAAACCCGGAATGTTCCCCGTCAGGTGCGCAATGCCGGTTATACACAAGTGAGTCCTACGCCTGTCCGCTCACCGCGACTTCTCGCCTGGGCGGATGAAGTCGGCGAAATGCTCGGTATTGCCCGGCCGGCATCTCCCGTTTCCCCAGCGGTGGAAGTGCTTGCCGGTAACAGAATCCTTCCGTCCATGCAGCCTTATGCAGCACGCTATGGCGGACACCAGTTCGGGCACTGGGCAGGGCAGCTTGGCGACGGGCGCGCTATCACCCTGGGGGAGTTGATCAGCCCCAACGATAAGCGCTACGAGCTACAACTCAAGGGTGCAGGGAAAACGCCCTATTCACGCACCGCGGATGGACGTGCGGTCCTGCGTTCTTCCGTACGCGAGTTTCTGTGCAGTGAGGCGATGCACTCCCTCGGGGTGCCTACTACGCGGGCATTGAGCCTGGTAGCGACAGGGGAAGCGGTGATACGCGATATGTTTTACGACGGACATCCGGGGGCGGAACCCGGCGCGATCGTCTGCCGCGTCTCGCCCTCGTTCCTGCGCTTTGGCAATTTCGAGATACTTGCGGCCCAGAAGGAGCCAGAACTTCTCAGGCAGCTCGCCGACTTCGTGATAGGGGAACATTTTCCGGAACTGGCCTCGTCCCATCGGCCACCTGAAGTTTATGCGAAATGGTTCGAGGAGGTTTGCCGCCGCACAGGTATCCTCGTCGCCCACTGGATGCGGGTCGGTTTCGTCCACGGCGTGATGAATACCGACAATATGTCCATATTGGGGCTGACCATAGACTATGGTCCTTATGGGTGGCTCGAAGGTTTCGATCTGCACTGGACGCCTAATACGACTGACGCACAGGGGCGGCGTTATTGCTACGGTAACCAGCCCAAGATCGCGCAGTGGAATCTGACTCGCCTGGCTGGCGCGTTGACACCCCTGATAGAAGATGATGCTGCGCTGGAGCATGGGTTGGCAGTCTTCGGTGAAACATTCAATAACACATGGAGTGGCATGCTGGCCGCCAAGCTCGGGTTGGCCTCACTCGAACACTCCGACGATGACTCGCTTTTGAGCGATCTATTCGAAACGCTGCAACAGGTTGAGACGGATATGACATTGTTCTTTCGCTGCCTGATGAACATTCCTCTGAATCCGATCTCCGGAAACAGGGCAACAACCTTCCCTGCTCCAGAGAACCTGGAAAGTGTGGATCAAATGAATGATCATGGACTGGTCGAGCTTTTCCGCCCGGCATTTTACGACGCGCATCAGGCATTTTCCCATGCGCACCTCACACGACTGGCCGGCTGGCTGCGACGCTATATCGCAAGGGTGCGCCAGGAAGGGGAACCTGAAGGCCTGCGTTACCATCGCATGAGCCGTGCAAATCCGAAATACGTACTACGCAACTATCTGGCTCAGCAGGCAATAGAAGCGCTGGAGCGGGGGGATGATTCCGTGATAATACGGTTGATGGAAATGCTGAAGCACCCTTATGACGAACAGCCCGAGCACGAGGATCTTGCGGCAAGACGTCCAGAGTGGGCCCGTAATAAGCCCGGCTGCTCCGCTTTGTCGTGCAGCTCCTGACTGAGCATGTTTATTGGATGACGGCGTGTTTCTGATGTAAGACGGGAGTTGCAGTGGAAAGAAGGACGTATGCACTTCCGGCATTTGCACTTCTTTTTTGTAAAGCAGGAAAACCAGCAGGAAGCTTGCCGTGTGGCTCGAAGACCGTTTCCATACCTGCTCAACATTTGGCGCTAACGTTTCTCTCATCTGAAATAAATAACAAACTGGATCATGAGTGCTGTGCCGGAAAAGCTGCTTCCTGAAAGACTGGATGGGGAATCAGAAGAAGGTCCTCCCGGCACTTCCGCTCAGGCGATAGATGAGGAGGCCGCGGCACCTCGCGCTCTACCTCGTTTTGGGACAGCTATCGCACTCTGGATAATCGCGCTGGTCGTGCTGTTGGGAGGCCTGCATTTCGCGCAGACCTTTTTTGTTCCCTTGTTGTTCGGCGTTCTCGTGAGTAACGCGTTAAGTCCTGTAGTTGATTGGCTCGAGCGCTGCCGCGTCCCTCGCATACTCGGGGCTGCGCTTGTGCTTGTTGTCCTGCTTGGCGGCGTTTCATGGGTAACCTTATCCTTGAGCGGTGATGCAAGTCTTATAGTTGAAAAACTTCCTGAAGTTGCGCACAAATTGCGGCATAGTCTGAGAACGCTGCGATCCGAGGGTCCAAGCGTATTGCAGCAGGTCGAGAAAGCGGCGAAAGAGCTTGAGAAGGCGGCGGTAGATGCAGGGTTGAAATCGCCCGCGGCGGCAGTGGTTATTACAAGCCACGCGGAAGATGGCGCATGGGTCAAGGATTTTCTACTCAAGCAATCCGCGTTGCTGGTCTCGTTTGCCGCGCAAATGCCGGTCGTGTTGCTGCTGACCTATTTCCTGCTGGCAGCAGGGACACATTTTCGCCGCAAGCTCATAAAACTGGTCGGGCCATCTCTGACACGCAAAAAGGATGCGGTTCGAATACTGGAGGAAGTACATTTGCAGGTCCAGCGCTACCTGCTTGTCTTGATCATATCGAATACTTTGATCGCCGTACTCACCTGGTGGGCATTTGAATTGTATGGATTGGAACACGCCGGAGTGTGGGGGGTCGCTGCCGGCATATTACGTTTTGTTCCTTATCTCGGGACGATGACTATCCTGCTGGCAAGCGGTATAGCAGGCTTGCTGCAATTTGGTTCTCTTCCGCTTGCGCTCGCGATAGCTGCGACAGCAGTTTTGATTTCCGGCTCTATTGGAATGTTGTTCGGCACTTGGTTGCAGGGAAGATTCGCGCGAGTGAATGAGGCGGTGCTGTTCATCGTGCTGTTATTTTTTGGCTGGCTGTGGGGCGTGGCCGGCTTGCTTCTGGGGGCGCCGCTATTGGCCGTCGCAAAAGTGGTTTGCGATCGGATCGAATCGCTCAAGCCCGTGGGTGAAATGCTGGGGCGGTAGTCCTGGGTATCCTTTTTGGAGCTGTTATGGAGGGATGGTGGCTCGAAGTATATAAAACGATAATAGTGGAGTTCTCCGATCTGCCCACTGCTGTCGAATTTACCCGTGTCATCCTGCGCTTGGCGATAGCTGCAATATTGGGAGCGTTGCTGGGCCTGGAGCGCGAACATAGCGGCAAGGCGGCGGGGGTGCGCACTCACATGCTGGTCGCCGTCGGCGCGGCTATCTTCGTGCTCGTTCCCCAGCAAATGCAAATGCCTGATGCAGAGGTGTCGCGTGTAATTCAAGGCGTCATTACGGGTGTCGGGTTTCTGGGGGCCGGGACCATTCTTAAAAGCGCCAATGAGGAAACAATAAAAGGGCTGACAACGGCGGCGGGTGTATGGCTGACAGCTGCGGTGGGTATCGCGGCGGGTTTAGGGCGGGAAGGTTCGGCCGTTCTCAGCGCTTTTCTTGCATTTGTCATTTTACATCTCGTGCCCAAAATCCTGCCAAAAGGCACACCGCATTAGGTGACCGAGTGGAACCCGATCGATTGGAGTACCTTCTATGACCCCCTGGCATCGAGCCAAGATTGTTTGTACGCTGGGTCCCGCAACGGATGCACCCGGAGTTATCGAAGGTCTGATCAGCGGAGGAATGGATGTCGCTCGCGTCAATGCTTCGCATAGCGATTCCATCACGCATTCCCGCCGCATCGAACAAGTTCGCCGGGCGGCAAGTGAGGCTGGGCAACCGGTAGCTATTCTTGTCGATCTACCCGGTCCAAAGTTTCGTCTTGGCAATCTGGCCGATGACTGTTGCAGACTGGCTGAAGGCGCTGTCGTTACGCTTGTGGAAGAGGGCAGGGCGCTAGAGGCGGTTACTGATGATATGGACGGCATCAGGTTGCCGGTGCGCAACCCCGAATTACTCCAGGCGCTGCGTGCAGGGGAACGGGTATTTCTGGCTGACGGCTCGGTCGAGCTTTGTGTAGAGAGCAGTGCAACAGCTCAGTCTGGATTCAACGCCCCCCGAGTCCGGTGTGAAGTTCTTATTGGCGGTGTCGTGCGCTCCGGCTCCGGTATCAATGTTCCTGAATCCGCCCTGCTTGAGCTCGTTCCGACTGACGATGACCGTCAGCATCTTGCCTTTGCGCTTGCCCGCCAGGTGGAATGGATAGGAATTTCCTTTGTTCAGTCCGTTGACGAGATCCACCGTGTGCGTGCGTTGCTTCCTTCCACTGGTGCACCGCTCGTGATGGCAAAGATAGAAAAGCGCAAGGCACTCGTCAATCTGGAGGAGATTGTGGAGGCAGCCGATGGGGTAATGGTGGCGCGGGGAGATTTGGGTGTGGAAACCGATCTTGCCGAAATTGCGCTGATACAGAAGCGGATTATATCGGTAGCGAACGCTCGGGCACGTCCCGTGATCACCGCTACCCAGATGCTCGAATCCATGGTGGCGTACGAGCATCCGACACGTGCCGAGGTAACCGATGTGGCCAATGCGGTGCTGGATGGCACGGACGCGGTAATGCTTTCCGCTGAAACGGCAATCGGACAGTTTCCCGTCACCGCTGTGAAGATTCTTCAGCGGGTGATTGCCGCTACTGAAGCAAGGCATAACGGATCCCCCAACTCGAAGATGCGGGCTGGTATGACAGGCGTGCGCTGAATGATGTGCATTCTGTGAGCATATCAGCCTCGAAACAGGATAATCTTGGCTTTTCCGCATGTGAACTTGCAGTTCGTATGGGCGCGCGGGCTGTGGTTGTTTTCGTTCAATCCGTAGCGGCAGCGCTGGAAGTCGCGCGTTTCCGCCCGCAGCTGCCCATCGTTGCGATCACCGGTTCTGCCATGCTATATCGCAGCCTGGCGCTGGCTCATGCGATTGCACCGCTTTTATGCGCCGAATGCAACGCTACGGCTGAGCCCCGAAATCTGATAACGAAAGCAGGGGCCTGGTTGCAGGTACAGGGATTGGCGCGGCCGGGAGACGAAGTCGTTCTTCTGACCGGCTCACAGACGACGGATGGAAAGCTCGATACCCTGCAGATCGTTCAGCTGCCTGCTTGACCCGCCCGTTTCAGTGTTTGCGTCGCTGCGGAACGGTCCGTCATGAGCAGCAGATGCCCGTAACTACATTCAAGGCTTAAATCCTGCCCCGTATGCCTCAATGCAAATAGTCCTATGACGTAATGGAATCAATTTTTGGCGATTCCTGAAGGAGGAAACAGATCAAGGACGAAAGAATCTTCGCCATCTCCAGTGACTATCGCCTGGGCGAACTAAAATGAACTAAGTTGTTCCCCTGTACGAGGGAAAATAGCAGAAGCAGGTGCGGCGAGAGAAGCGTGAAAGGAATCCTTAAAATTGCTTTCAAACTCCTTGTCAATGACAAAGGGAAATATGCGGCCTTGCTGGTCGGGATCACCTTCGCGGTTTTCCTGATGGTGCAGATGACCTCCATATTTTCAGGCATTCTCATCAAATCCTCATCGACCGTCATTAATCTGGGAGCAGATATGTGGGTTATGGACCCCGCTGTTAATAACGTTGCCAGCAGCATCCCTCTCCCCGACTACGTTCTCGACGCAGTGAGAAGCATTGAGGGTGTCAATTATGCCGTCCCTCTGTATTCAGGCGCTGCCCTGGTCAAGCTGAGGAACGGAATTTTTCAGCCGGTAACCATCCTGGGGTTGGACGACAATAGTCTTTTCGGCCGCCCCGAATTGATCGCGGGCAAGATCGAAGACATCTATGCCGAGAACGCCTTCATCGTGGTTCAGGATGCTGAGGTACGCAAGCTTGGGCATCCCACGGTGGGTACCGAGTTCGAGCTCAATGATCATCGCGGCGTGATCGTGGGAATTGCAAAGGTGGGGGCAAGCGGACTGTTCGGCCTTCCGACTCTCTATACCACTTACAGCAAAGCAATCCAGTACATTCCCTCTCCGCGATTCACAATTTCGTACATCCTCGTTGAGCCGAAGACTCCCGAGGCGGTGACGCATATTGAAAGTGAAGTCCGCCGCCTTGGCTATCTCGCGCTGACGAAGGATGAATTCATGGAGAAGATCGCGAATTTCTACAAATATCAGACAGGCCTGGGCACCAATATCCTTATCATGACCGCGGTGAGTTTCCTGGTTGGCCTCTCCATTTCCGGCCAGACGTTTTATACCTTCATCCTTGAGAACCTTGAAAAATTCGGCGCACTGAAAGCCATGGGGGCCAAGGGGAGAGAGCTCATATACATGATCCTTTTCCAGGCAATGTTCACTGCGCTGGTGGGGTACGGGCTGGGAGTCGGTCTATGTGTCCTGATTATCGTACTGGCAAAGATCAGGGTTCCGGAATATTCAGCTGCAGTCACTTTTACCACTCTTGCCTTTGCGTTTGTCATGGTCCTGATCATTGCGGCGATTTCGAGCTATATTGGGATAAGAAAGGTGCTGAAGATCGAGCCTTTCGATATCTTCCGGGGTTGAACGCGAGCCGGGCCGGCGGTAGCGTTCCCGGTAGTCTCGATTCAAGGCTCGGCCTGCGGTAGAGGTGGCGTTGTGGATACGGCAATTTCAGCCAAAGAACTGACCAAATGGTTCGGCGAAGGCGATCTTCGGACTTACGCTGTCAAAGAAGTCAGCTTCGATGCCTACTTTGGCGAGATCCTTTTTGTGGTTGGACCGTCCGGGAGCGGGAAAACCACGTTGTTGAGCATGATTTCCGGCATCCTGCGGCCGGATTCAGGAACAGTCAATGTTGATCACGTCGATATCTGGAGCCTCACGCCGGATCAGATCGCCGAATTCCGCCTGAACAAGGTCGGGTTCGTATTCCAGGACTATCACCTGTTTCCACGCCTTACCACGGCTGAGAACGTTGCCATTCCCCTCATCCTGAAGAAAAAGGACTGGAATGAATCCATCCGCGAGGCTGAACATTACCTTGATGTCGTCGGGCTCAAAAACAAAGCTCAGCTCGCGCCGGTTAAATTGAGCGGAGGCGAGCAGCAGCGGGTCGCCATTGCCCGCGCCCTGGTCGCCCAGCCCGACCTGCTGATTTTCGATGAGCCTACCGCGTCGCTGGATGGAGACACCGGTCGGCGTATCATGGAATTCGTGAAGAACCGTATACTCAATGAATCCCGGTGCATCCTGATCGTCACGCACGACAGCCGCATCTTCGAATACGCGGACAGAATGATGAGGATGGAGGATGGCAAGACCGTCGCGATTGAAAAAAGGGCAGATCATTGAGAAATCAGATTCTGATCCCTATTGCCGCCCTCGGTATTCTGGCCGGGGTCGTGAGCGCATTTCTGGCTGGCCAGCAGAAGAAGCCTCAACCTCCTGTCTTCAATCCCGCACAGAATCCTTATGCAAAGGGAATTTATTCGAACGGAATCATAGAGAGCTACCAGTCCACGGGGGAAAACATCAATCTTTACCCCGAGGTTGCAGGAGTGGTCACGCAAATCATGGTGGCGGAAGGGCAAGCCGTAATGCAGGGGCAGCCGTTGCTGAAAATGGATGATTCGATTCAGAGGGCAACCGTGGAGCAGCAGCGCTCCCAGGCCGAAGCTGCGCTCGCGCTTCTGGAAGAGCTGAAAGCCCAGCCCCGGAAGGAAGTTCTGGATGTTTCCCTGGCACAGCTCGATTATGCAGCCGCTAATCTTCGAACGGCGGAAACGCAGCTGCAGAAGCAGCAGGCTTCGTATGATCTCGACCCGCGTTCGGTAAGCAAGGATGTTCTCGACAATGCTATCAATGCGGTGAATGCCGCCCGGGCAAACCTGGAGGTTGCCAGCCGTAACTATCAGTTGACGAAGGCCGGCGCGTGGAGCTATGACATTCGCAATCAAGAGCGGCAGTATGCCGCCTTGTCGAATACTTATCAGGCTGGGCTTGCGTTGCTGAAAAAATATACGGTTTATGCGCCTGCTGACGGTGTCATTTTGTCGATCGGCGCTGCCACAGGCAGTTACGTTTCTCCGCAAGGTATCTATGGAACATACACTTCGGGGATGGATCCGGTATTGGTCATGGGAAAGCCGGAAAACGAACTTGCAGTACGATGCTACGTTGATGAAATCCTGGTCCATCGCTTGCCCGATCCGTCGAAAATGCACGCCCAGATGTTCATTCGTGGCACGAAGATTCGCATCACGCTTGAATACGTCCGTGTGCAACCCTACGTTTCACCGAAGATTCAGTTATCGAACCGGCGGACAGAGCGCGTGGACGTCCGGGTTTTGCCGGTGCTTTTCCGGTTTCGGAAACCGAAGGATATCCGGCTCTACCCCGGTCAGCTGGTGGATGTTTACATCGGGGAAGAGGCGCACACCGGGGAAAAAGCGTCGTCGGGGGAGGCGCAGGCAGATGCTGCCATGAAAGAGAAGGAGCAGGAAAGAACAGGAAGCAAGCTATATCAGTCTGAGTAGTCAGCAGCATCAAACCGAAGGCGGACATGATGAATGCGCTGGGCCCTATAAGAGGCGGAATTTATGCCGGCTTGATGCTGGTACTGGGCGGCTGTATGGTGGGGCCCGATTTTGTACGGCCGAATCCACCCGAGACAGCGCGTTACTTGCCCGGGGAGTCGTTGGAAGGAGCAATTCCTGTAAAGGATCAGGCTCAATATTTTGATGCAGGAGCTGACCTCATAGCTGACTGGTGGCGGTTGTTCAAATCGCCCAAGTTGAATACGCTCGTCACGGAGGGGATCAACAACAACCAGAGTCTCAGGGCAGCGCAGGCGGCATTGCGGCAAAGCCAGCATAATCTTCTCGCTGGTTATGGCGTATTTTTCCCCCAGGCGGACGCTGCGGGTTCGGCCGTCCGGCAGCGGTTCTCGGCAGCGCGCTTTGGGGGCAGTACCAGTGCAACATTCAACTTGTTCACATTGTCGACGACGGTTACCTATGCGCTCGATGTATTCGGCGGCCAGCGGCGCGCCGTGGAGAGTCTCAGGGCACAAAGGGATTTTCAGCGCTATACGGTATTGGCCACTTACCTCACGCTAACCGGCAATATTGTCAATACTGTGATTGCCAGGGCGGCATACGACGCGCAGATCGAGGCAACAAAAGAGCTTATCGCGCTGCAGCGGGAGCAAATCGAGATCACCCACGCGCAAATCCGGGCTGGAACAGTTCCATACATCAGTGGAGTCACCCTGCAAACGCAGCTCGCATCTCTTGAAGCCACACTTCCGGCGCTGGAGCAGGGGCGCGGCCAGGCGGAGCATTTGCTCGACACGCTGATGAATTACGCGCCAGGGGAGGGGCTGACGGCCCAGATCAGCCTCGCCGATCTTTCATTGCCCAAAGATCTGCCTGTTACACTGCCTTCCACGCTCGTGCGCCAGCGCCCTGACATTCTCGCTGCCGAAGCCCAGGTTCATCAATTTACGGCGAACATAGGCGTCGCGACCGCCAATATGCTTCCAAGCTTCACGTTGAGCGGCACCTATGGACAAAACGCCCGGAACCTCGCGGATGTTTTCATGAGCAGTGGAAACTTCTGGAGTGCAGGAGCCGCCTTTGTCGCCCCGATATTCCATGGCGGCACGTTATGGCAGCAGCGAAAGGCCGCCATTGACGCGTACGACCAGGCGCTTGCCAATTATCGCCAGACCGCTCTGAACGCCCTCGGCCAGATAGCGGACCTGCTTCTTGCACTCGAGCACGATGCGGAAACGCTTCAGAGTCAACTGCAGCACCTCGATTCAGCCAGCGAAGCATTGCGCCTCGTCCGGATCAATCATCAGGCGGGCCTCGTCAATGACCTGCAAGTACTGATCACGAACAGTCAATATCTCCAGGCCAAGCTCGGCTACATCGGGACTTTGGGCCAGCGCTTCCAGGATACTTCGGGACTATTTGTCGCCTTGGGAGGCGGGTGGTGGAATGCAGAGGAAGAAGGTGAATTGACGGGGATGGAGGAAATTTTTTTCAATCCGGACTCACCTGTTCCCTAGCAAAGCCCAAACCAGTCGGTTCCGACCGGAGGTGCCGGAAATCAGCGAAGCGATCTTGTTTTGCCACGCTTGTAGCCCCATCGTCCCTCACTTCTCGCTGTGCTATTGCCTGGGTATCAGAGGGGCGCGTGTTGTTCGGACAGTAATATGAACGGATGATTGTTGGACCCCTACATTTCCTTGGTAGTCACCACGCAATTCCGGCCTCTTCTTTTCGCCTCATACATTGCCGCATCTGCCCGCTCAAGCAGTGATTCTCTGGATTCCCCAGGTTTAAGCATTGCTACGCCCAAGCTGATGGTAACGTGGATGTTAAATTTTTTTATATGAAATGGCGTGCTCATGACTCCCAGGCGTATGCGCTCGGCAATTACCTTTGCCAATTCGAGATCGGTGTCCGCCATAATAACGACGAACTCCTCCCCGCCGAACCGGCCGATCATGTCGAAGTCGCGTGTTGCGGATTTTATACGCCTCGCCAAATGCTGTAGCACCAGATCGCCGACCATATGGCCGTAGGTGTCGTTGATTTTCTTGAAGAAATCGAGATCCGACATGATGAGGCACAAAGAGCTGCGTTCTTGGCCTCTACGCTCCGCTCGTTGGACATGGTGTTCGAGAGACTCCATGAGCTTTCTGTAGTTCATTACACCTGTCAGCTCGTCGGTCCAGGTTCTTTCCTGCAAGCGCGATGCTTCCGCCCGCAGCTTGTCCAGCTTTTCTTCCAGCTCATTGAGTTCCGGAAGGTGATAACCTTCGGCGGCAATGTACAAGTCAAGTGCAGTGAGTTTCAGGATAGTGCATAGGAGTATTCTGGTTTTATCGGCATTAAAATCGGACTTGTCCAACAGATTGTCTATCAAGGACTGCTGTATGAGAAAAGAAGGAAGCTGCAAGGCTCCCAAAGGGATATTTGCATGCGCGAAAGCAGCAGCCAGCGCCAGCCGCTCTTCAAAATAACCTGGAGTAGCAAAATTTTTACCAAAGGATCGCAAGCGATATTTCCATTTCTGCCTGAAGGCTTCGGTACCGATGTTCCTCTCGATCAATTCAAAGTCATCGCTGCCCGCAATTACGGCAAGGCAGGAATTGATTATTTTATCGACTCTTTCAGCGATGAATTCGGTGAGCAGGTTGATTGCCGCCGCTTCTTCTTTGTGATCCGCAGCCAGTCCCAGCAAGGAAAGTGCCTGCCGGATTCGGTCTTTGTCGAACCCGAGTGCTGCACAATGGGGCGTTGCTTCGGTATTCACTTATTCGCGACGATTGATGTGTAGGAAACCTGAGGTGGGGCGGGTTGCAGCATAAAGGATAACGCATTATTCTCCCTGCTTGCTATTCTTACTATTGGTCCCGTTGTCTGGCGAGGAGCCAAACGCAGCCCCCTTCTGGAGTTTTCTATGAATATCAGCCGTAGAATAGTACTTGGCTCTGTTATTGCCTCTTTTGCACTGGCTGGCTGTAATTCGCCAAAAAAGTCTTTTCTGGGTGCGTCTTTTCCCAGAGTTGCTTATAGGGACATCGCGGAGCGAAATGTGCCGCTTCGGTTGAAGCTCAGCGTCGAATTTCAGCGCAATGGCGAACACTTTCCCGAAGGCGATATTCCCCTGAAGGATTATGCAAATGCAATACTCGGGGATACGCGGGTAGTGGTGCCGGTGATTGATCGGGCGGAGGGGGAGGTCAGAGTAATCTTGAACAACATCGCTGATAGCGGGACGGTGGCATCGGAGGCCGCGCGCACCAGGTACCCGCTGTGGGTGATTGGCAGGACCATTACTGATGCATATGAATTATCCATGTTCATCACGACCAAGGAGGGGACGATCAGCCGGACAGGAATAAAACAGGCCGTCCATACCGCGATCGGCAATATGAGCATACCGGAAGATGTACCGAGTTTTCCTCAGGACCAAGCCTTCGGAAAAGTACTGGAACAGATGATTTTGCAGGCACTGCTGGAGATGCAGCAAAGTGGAGAGCTCACATGGATGAGTTTCCCGGCCGTTGTTTTATCCGGAGAAAGAACGCACAGGTATTTCATGTCAGGCTGTGCCCGACAAAAACCGGAGATAGGGAAAATCGACTCCCGGTTGCTTGCCGGACTATTGTGATATCTGGAGAAATTGCGGTAAATATCGGTGAGTCTAAAACAAGCTGGACAAAACCGACGATGTCCGTCAGCCCGACAACCTGGAATAAAAACAAACCAGACCAGCAGAGAGAACGCGCGGAGAGTTTTCCGTGCCAGATGGACGAAATCGGCTTGTTTCTTCTGATTTCGCTTAGTTTCGTTCAGTGTCCCGGCAGAACGTGCCTTCGAAGCGGCTCGATGGCCGGTCCCTCGATTACTGCGCCATCAGGCGCGAAGCGGCTTCCGTGGCAGGGGCAATCCCAGCTTTTTTCCACCGCATTCCAATGTACCCTGCACTTCATATGGGTGCATACAGGTGAAACAGCAAATAATGTACCCTCGGCATCCCTGTAAGCAGCAAGCGATTCGCTCTCGAATTTGACTATCGCAGCTTTTCCTGGTGTGAGTTGGGACAACGGTATTGCCTCCCGATCCGTGATGTAGTCCTTGATGAACGACTTCATTACCGAGATGTTTTCCTCGACTATCCCCTTTACGCCTTTTACCGGTTCAAAACGGCTTGCCTTGACAAGCGGGGCAAAGACGTTGTCGCGGCCCGCAATCTGGTCAGCAATGAGTGAGGCCGCAAGCGTTCCATAGGTCAGGCCATCGGTTTCAAATCCGGTTGCGACGAAGCAACCCGTTGCATCACGGCCAATGTATGGCAGACCATCTGCAGCGCTATAATTCTGGGCTGACCAGCGGTAATCAATTTCCTTCATGCCAAGATATTCGCTTGCTGCCGTTTCCAGCCGATCGATGCTCGTCCTGGTATCCTGCTGTCCGGTTTTATGCTCTTCGCCGACACAGATGAGATATGTCGCATCCTCGACATCCAGAGTCCGAACCGAAAGCCTCTCCAGGCCGCTGCTCCAGAAGATTCCCGCGGGATATGTATCCCTGCTGATGCGCCTGGCGAGTCCGTATTCCCGGTTCACCACCATTTCGGTCTGCACCAGGTGAATACCCTTGGGGGAGTGAGTCGCAAGCACGATTTCCCTGGCAGTTACTTTACCGTTGGCGGTACGTACGACACGCTCATCCGCATCCACTTCCAGGACCATGGAATTTTCGAAGATGCGGCACCCCTGTTTTGCTGCCTGCTGCGCAAGTTCGCGAACATAAGCCTGCGGATGGAACTGAGCCTGATTATCCAAAATCAACACCCGTCCATGTGGAGCAGGAAAAGGATGCGGAAGCTTGTCTTCCAGGCGCACTGATAATCCCGCGATTAGCGAACCTTCGTATTCCTGTTGCACGCTCTCCTTTCCCCCTGCTGAGGTAGCATAGCGGTGTAATGGGCAACGCCGGAACCCACAGGTAATATTGTATTTTCGCACCCGCTCCTCGATCTGCTCTACTGCCTGGCGTCGGGCAGTGGTGACAGCACGAGCAACATCCTTGTCCCATCGCTCGACGATAGGATAAATACCACGGCTCAGAGTTTCATAAAGGTTGCCAGTGGAATTTCCTGTACTGCCGAAATCACAATCATGTGCTTCCAGCAATACCGCTCCGATGCCTTGCTCAGCCAAGTTCAAGGCCAGGGATACGCCGGTTATTCCGCCTCCCACAATCACGACATCCGTAGTAAGTTCTTCCTGCAACATCGGGAAGCCGGCGGAAGGCCCTGTGGCGCGCCAGACAGAAGTTGTGTTCATCACGTATTCCTTTTTGTTTAGTTTTCTCAAGCTACGGGAGTGCCGGTTCAAAGAATCACCCGGTCCGTGCCGAATTCCTCGAGCATGGGCAGCGGCTTTTAAGAAGTTCCCCCTCCCCGGAACGACAAGATTGCGGAAGATTGGTCGTTAGCATCAATGATTCCCAGGGCTTTTTCTGTACGCTACGGCACACAGCGCTGCCCGAAACCAGTGGGGTTGGAATATTCCACCTGATCGACTGGGTGATGATCTTGTGAACTCTGTAGAGCATTTTGGCGGTTTATGCGGCAGTCTGATTTTTTGTATCGGTGACTCGGCAACGGCACGAGTAATTGCACGGGTAATTGACTGGCCAACAATGCGGCGAGAAGCCCTGCGGCGACGGCTGCGGCAAGCCAGGGCATGCCAATGCCCAACCCAAAGTAAATTCCCGCCCCCGGCAGGGCAGCGAGTGCAGTCGTGCCGGCAGTGAACAGCTTTGTCAGTTTAAATCCCTTGATCACTGCCCCCAGCGTATCCCGGAAAAAGTCAGCGAGCTCGGATATTCGGGTTTGCAGGCGGTTTTCGAGCCATGGCTGCCTGTGCAGCTTCATGCTGCTGCTGATCATGGCGTTTTATGAGATCATCGAGGTCATGGGAAGCTTGAAGATATTTATTGTAGTCGGGATAAATCTTTATGGAAGAAAATGGCATGAAACTGGAATCTCTGGCATTGCATTACGGATATAAATCAGAAGCTTCGACGAAGGCCGCGGCAGTACCGATTTATCAGACGACTTCCTATACATTTGACAATACGCAGCATGGGGCCGACCTGTTTGACCTGAAGGTGGCGGGAAATATTTATACCCGGATAATGAATCCAACCAATGCAGTGCTGGAGCAGCGTCTGGCAGAGATGGAGGGCGGAGTGGGTGGGCTGGCAGTTGCTTCAGGTATGGCGGCAATCACTTACGCCATCCAGTGCATCGCCAATGCCGGCGACAACATTGTGAGCACCAGCCAACTGTATGGCGGCACGTACAATCTGTTTGCGCATACTTTCCCCAGACAGGGGATCGAGGTGCGCATGGCCTCACATGAGGATTTCGATGGGATTGAGCAACGTATAGATGCCAAGACCCGTGCAATATTTTGTGAATCGATTGGAAATCCCTCGGGAAATGTTATCGATATCGAGAAGATCGCTGACATCGCTCATCGGCACGGGGTGCCCCTCATCGTCGACAGTACGGTTTCCACCCCCTATCTATGTCAACCTTTCAAGCTCGGTGCGGATATTGTCGTGCATTCCCTGACGAAATATATCGGTGGACATGGTACAACAGTCGGAGGAATGATTATCGATTCCGGACAATTCGACTGGGCAAAGCATAAGGACCGCTTTCCCTTGTTGAACGAGCCTGATCCTTCATATCATGACGTTGTTTATACAGAAGCATTTGAAGCCGCGGCCTTTATCGGACGCTGCCGGGTTGTGCCATTGCGCAACACGGGGGCAGCGCTCGCGCCCCACAGCGCATTTTTGATACTGCAGGGATTGGAAACGCTGGGCTTGAGAATGGAGCGGCACTGCGAGAATGCATTGAAGGTGGCGCAGTATCTGGAAGCGCATCCCGTCGTCGAGCGCGTCAATTACGCGGGTTTGCCCAGCAGTAAATATCATGAACTGTGCAACAGGATCAGCAAAGGGAAAGCATCCGGCCTGTTGAGCTTTGAGATCAAGGGTGGAGCGGTGGCCGGCAGCGAGTTTATCGATGCCCTGAAGATGATCCTGCGGCTGGTCAATATCGGCGATGCCAAATCGCTAGCCTGTCATCCTGCATCAACCACTCACAGACAGTTGAGCCCTGATGAATTAAAGTCTGCGGGAGTTTCACCGGGTCTCGTGAGGATATCGGTCGGAATTGAGCATATTGACGACATCATCGGCGATATCGCCCAGGCGCTTGATGCAATCACCTGATTTTACGGTGAGTTCAACCAGCCTTCCAGGAGGCCTCCTGAAGCATCGAGATGGAGTGGTCCAGGAAAAGTTCGATTTTTCGCTTGAGATCGGTTGACATCGTGATTTGCCGGGATCGCTGATCGTGGGGGGCCATGCGTTCGATGAGCAAACCGTGATCAATGGCTGTCTGGATATATTTGATTGCTGTCCGCTGGCTGATGTGCGGCATCAGCTTATATAACTCGGATTTGCGGAAGGTATCGTCCTCCGAACTGTTAATCTTGAGCCACATCTGGGTGAAAAGGTCGTAGTAGTTCAAGTCGTGAAAAAGCTTGTTCCCCAGAACCTCTATCCAGTACTCGTCGAGATCCGTCAGCAGCTGAACGAACTGGCGTCGCCGGGCGTTTGACTGCTTATAAAGTCCGGTCATTTTTACTTTCTCTTTCTTTCCTTTGCTTTAGAACCATGGGCTTGATTATAGCGGCAAAATAGTACACATATACATGTATTTTTACATGTATAATTGACGTATTAGATTCGACATGTTCTCTATGGGCGGCTTGTTTTCGGCCGGCGGAGACGCGAAGGCATAACTGTTGAGAGTTATAAACCATGCTCACGAAAATCGAAGAAACGTACTTTCGCTGTAAAGGGAGCTTGCTTCCGAACGTTTCTGCCTTGCTTTATTGTCATTTGAGCTATCTGGGAGGACTCGGACTTATCCTGTCCCTGCACCCGGTTCTTATGGTAATCGGCACATTTGCTTTGGCCCACGGTATGGTAATTGCCTCGTACCTGATTCACGAGTGTGGACACAATACGCTGTTCAAATCATCGCGGCATAATGCGCTGCTGGGTAGCATGCTGAACTGGTTGACCGGAGGGTGCTATGGCACTTTCAAGGATTTGCGGGAAAAGCATATGCGGCATCATGTCGATAATGCAGATGTGGTTGAGTTCGACTATAGAGGTTATCTTGTCCGCCATCCCATCCAACGTAAATTGATGGAAGCGCTGGAGTGGCTTTATGTGCCCGCTATAGAGCTTCTGATGCACGGCGTGCTCATTTTTGCACCCTTCATCTTCAGGGAGAAGAAAGATCAACGGCTTCGCACAGCCCGAATCATTCTTGTCCGATTCAGCTTGCTTGTGATGCTATTCGTGCATTCTCCACTTGCCTATCTGTGTTACCTGATCGCCCATATCATGTTTCTGACAATCCTGCGTTTCATGGATGCGCTTCAGCATAATTATGACATCATTATAGGGTTCGATAATGATGCGGAATTGGTAAGATCCCGGGGTGACCGGGATTATGAGCAGGCCCACACATTCAGCAATCCGGTTTCGACCAGACATCCATGGTTGAATCTCATTACTCTGAATTTTGGCTATCATAACGCCCATCACAGCCGGCCCACCGCGCCCTGGCACGAGTTGCCGAAGCTGCATGGAGCGCTGTATGGGGCGCAGTACGAGAGCCGGCTGCCGTTTGTTATCCCGTTCCGGAAACAACTCGCGAGCTTCCATAAGAGCAGGGTTGCGCGCGTAATGGGTGACGACAGGGAAGCGCGAGGGAATCTTTTTGCACATCGACTTCAAAATGGCTCCGCTGTGGGGGCGAGCGGCGTGTCTTTCCTGACTCCATTCTAAAAACTGCTGCCGGCGCCGCAAGTTTCTTTGCGGGCAATGGGGACTTTTCCTTATCGCTTTATCGCTAAAGTCATCTGCTACGGGCGACAAGAGGCGATCGCACAATTAACAGTCAGATCAGTGCATCAGTTTCGCCTGGGCAAATACCGTTCCAGAAAATCCAGTATGCGATTCTCGTATTCCCTGCCTGCGTAGGTGTGCATATTGAAATGCCCTCCACCCGGAACGATCCATAATTCTTTTGGCTGACGGGCAGCAGCAAACAGCCTTTCGGTTTCTGCTACTGTCGTATGCCGATCGTCAGTTCCTGAAATCAACAGAAGGGGCGAGTTGAGATTACCGATGCGGTCGATGGGATTCAATTCGTCGGGATTTACATCGAGACGAAAGGAGAGCTGCCATAGCAGCAAGGGGGAGAAAACCGGACCGAAGCTTCCAAGGTGAAGTCTGAGGCGGTTGTCCACTGCTTCATCGATGGTGGGATGGAGGGATTCAAGCACCACGGCATCGAGCCGCGGTGGATTTTTCGCGAGTACAATCGCGGCTGCACCAAGCGAGACACCAATGGCGCCGATTCGCTCGCCGGAAAAAGTATTACGCAGCCAGGCGATAGCCGCTTCCACATCTTCAGCTTCCTGGACACCGAAGGTGATACGTTCTCCCGCCGTTTCACCGTGCGCCCGAAGATCGATGAGGAGGGCGCCATATCCCTGCCGGTTCAAAAACCGGGCACGACTCAGCATTTCCACCCGGTTGCTCCTGAGAGAATGAACCAGCAGTACCATTCCTCGTCCGCGTATTCCGTGCACCAGCCATCCATGCACGTCCGAGCTTGCTCCGTGGGCATCAGTGTAGATGGGAATCTCCACCGGTTCGACTGGCAAATCGATCGAGAGCGTATTTACTGCAGTGGGTACTGCTCCGGACAGGAGTTCGCCCACTCCAAGGGCTGTCAGCAGGATGACAGCAATGCAGGAGGAAAAGAAAAAAATCCCGATCAGGATCCAGCGGCGCATCTTATAAGAAAAAATAATGGCTCTGTCTCAGGCAGGGTAGTGCGCCCCGAGCCGGGTTTGCCAGAAGTGGCCTGTACAAGACTTGCCTCTTCCCCGTCCATCAAGCTCGATTAATGAGAGAGGATGGCATCAGGAGGTTAAGCCAGGTGCCAAAATCAACATATTTAATGGCAGGACCTGGTCTGATACGTGCTTTTCGATAATCTATTTCAAGAAGTGCACGATTGTGCAATTCCGCTGAGTATGCTGGATGCAAGTGCCGTACCTTGCACCCGTGCTGCAATTTTCGCAAATGCTGTCTCCCTGGTGGTAGAGATATCATCACAAAAAGGCGAAAAACCGCAATCATCAGTTGTTCCCAGCTGCTCAACCGGAATGAACTCCGCTGCTTCCAGGATAAGATCACAGATGTGCTCCGGCCGCTCCACCTCTGGGTTGATTGGGGAGGTTACTCCAATGAAAACTTTCTGATCCGGCTTAAGATGGGCCCGAATCATGTTAAGGATACGCAGACGGTCTTTCTCGCCAGAAAAGGCTATATAAAAGTTTTTTGCCTTCAACTGAAACAACTTTGGCAAGAGTTGAGAATAGTCGATATCGGCACTGTGCGTAGAATCGCGGTCGCCTCCAGGACATGTGTGCACGCCTATTCTGGAAAGCTCATCTGAATTAAATCGGGATAGCGCCATATTATTAAGATCAATAAAACTATCCAGAAGTCTTCCTGTGGGGTCAATTTTAAGTGCCAGGCGCCCCTCGGTAAAATCGATCTGGACTTTGTGCGCCCCTTTATGGAGGCAGCGTCGAACCTCGGTTTCGTGTTCGTTCAATAAATCCTCGATAAACTGATCCCGGGAGTATCCCTCGATTTCATGGGGGGGGTACATTAAACTTAATGCAGAGGGGGAAATAACAGCCTGTTTTACAGGTAGATTTGTGTAACGCATGGCTGTTTCGAGATAATAATCCGCATATATGCGATACCGAAATGGTCCTTCCTTCAACATTGGCATCCTTCGACTATGTCCTGCGGAGAAGGGGATAATAAAGCCTTCCGGTGTCGTATTTTCCAGCCCGTCGACACAATATGTCCAAAAGTTGTGATATTTACGCTGTTCGCCGTCGGTTATAACAGGGGACCCCGTCGCTTCAAATCTTCTGATAGTTTCTATTATTGCTGCTTCATATAGGTGATCAAGTGCGGGATCCATCCGCGGGTTCCAACCCTTGCTCTCAATGGCCTGGATGAGCTCGAGAGGACGGGGGATGCTTCCGATCGGCTCGGTCGGTATTGTCAACATCATATATTTCAAGTCCCGTTATAGCTGTGTTTTTCAATAATCCATTAAATTAAGTTTTCTGTCTCCTTCTGGCTTCGCATTGATGCCTGAAGTCGAGGCTATGCCATATACCTATTATCTGGGTTCTGGCGTAATTTTTTCAAGCCCCCCGCAGAACTGGGGGTTGAGCTAGCTACGACAGGAGATTAGGCAGGAAAGTGCCTGGAATGTCAGGAAATTCAAGAAGAATCCGTTCAAGCGGCGTAAACGGAATTACGTCCCTGAGCCTTGGGGCCTGGGTGATAAGGGGGAGAATTCTTATCTAATATGGAAGCAAAAAAACTTATTGAGCTTCCATAAAGAGATGAATTATGAGAGGGATTGGTCTGGCACGAGAGGCACGAGGTCTGTAATGACCGCAACCAATTTGGTCGTGTTCAGGGGCTTGATGATATGTTTCTGGTAGCCTGCAATCATCGCTTTTGTCCGGTCTTCGGGACGTGCAAAGCCGGTAAGCGCAATTGCCGGTGTAGATGAGTGGGTGGTTTTTGGCATGCTTCTTACTTCCCGGATGAACTGATATCCATTTTTGCCTGGCATACTGATATCGCAAATTATCACATCCGGTCTCTTTGCTTTTAGAATTTCCAGGCCTTCTGCAGCACCGCCCGCAATAATTACTGTGCCACCTTGCGTTGTAAGGGCCTCTTTCGCAACTTCAAGAGAATCTCTTTCATCATCGATGACCAGAAGCGTGAGGCCGGTGAGCGGGAGACGTGTGTCGCACTCTAACAAAATATCGGTTTGATTCTCGATTCCGCTTCCCGTATCGCGATGCTGGATCAAAGGAAGGCTGACAGTAAAAACTGAACCTTTACCTTCTCCATTGCTTTCGGCAATCACGGTGCCTCTGTGAAGCAAGACTAGCTCCTTCACAATGGCAAGTCCCAGACCGAGCCCGATCTGCTGCCGACTGGCGGGGGAATCAGCCTGGCGGAAGCGATCAAAAACGTGTGGCAGAAACTCTCGTTTAATGCCGATTCCCGAATCCTTTACCTTTACTTCAGCGCGAGAACCTGCCCTCCGAACATGGATTTCTACTTCTCCTTCCGCGGGGGTAAATTTTATGGCATTAGACAGTAAATTCCACAGGACTTGCTGAAATCGATTTTCGTCGGCCAGGACAAATCCCACCTCGGAATCGATTATTTTTCGCAGCCGAACTTTTTTTGCTTCCGCCACCGGTACTGCCGAATCCACAACGGCTTCCGTAAGACTTGAGAGATCGATTCTCAGCAGTTCCAAGGTAACTTTCCCGGCAGTGATCCTGCTCATTTCGAAAAGATCCTCGATGAGCTTATTTTGGATCTTGGCGTTTCGCTCAATGGTCTCAATTCCTTTACGAACACTCTCGCTATTCATTGTTCCCTGTAAAATAAGCTGGGACCATCCGAGAATGGCATTGAGCGGGTTCCTCAATTCATGTGACAGCATTGCGAAGAACTCGTCTTTGGAGTGATTGACACGCTCTGCGTCTTTACGCATTTCCCGCTCTTTTGCAAGAAAGCGTCCCAGTTCTTCGGTTTTCATCTTTGTTTCGTGGATATCCATACAATATCCCACCCACATCCAGATCCCGCCGCCAGCATTACGAATTGGTGTGGCGCAGGATGAATGCCAGCGATAGTTGCCCGTTGCCTGTCTGATCCGATTTTCCATCCAGAACGACTCGCCGGTCCGGAGGGATTGCTTCCACCGTTTTAAATTCTCTTCTATGTCCTCGATGTGAATAAGATCAACCCATGCCCAGCCTAACAACTTCCCCAGGCCCACCCCCGTATATTCAAACCAGCTTTCGTTAAAGTAATCCTTGGTGCCATCGATGCGCGCAGTGAATATTTTTAGAGGAGTTTTTTCAGCGACAACGCACGTCCGACATTCCGCTTTCCGCTTGTATGCTTCCTGGTATAGAGGCGCGGGCATTTTCCTTAACTCCGATCTTTCCCTTTCCACAGTACTTGTAGCACGAAGAATGGTGAGCGAATGATCCAGTTGTCTTGCCTTATCTTGCAAGTCTAATTTTGCTTGCTCAAGAACGCGCTCGGCCCGAAGGCGGGCTCTCAAAATTGTCTGGGCAGTTTGTAAAGCAACCGATTGCAGTAAAGCGTCTTCATTATTCTTTTTTGACATGGGCTATCCTTTCTGGAAAGACTGATCGCACTACAATCAGGGAATCCCTATATGAAGCTACAGGCCCAAACCTCGGGGGGGTGGAACATTGAATGGAACGGGTGTAACGACTGAAGTAAATGAAATGAAGTACAATGCTACTGAGCAAAGGGAGCTTGCTGCGGACTGTTCTTGCAATGCGGTGAGGATACAGCAGCATAACATGTACTGTACCACGTTAAGCGGGTAAACGTGGCAATATTATAGAGACCATCGTGCGATGCAATCGGAGTTGGCCGGAGTATTAACCCAGTGTCACGTTCCTTCCGCGTCAACTCGCTGTTTTTGCTCGCGCCATCAGGCTTCCGATGGAAGCGATCAGTTCTTTTGATTCCACGGGTTTGGAGAGATGCATCTGGTAACCCGCCATCATTGCGCAGGTACGGTCTTCCGGATGCGCAAATGCGCTCAGTGCGATTGCCGGTATCTCTCCTCCCTGGATTGCAGGAAGTCTTCTCACTTCGCGAATAAACTGGTAGCCGTCTTTTCCCGGCATGCCAATATCACTGATCATTACATCCGGCATCTGGCTTTTCAGTATCAACAGTCCTTCCATGGCGTTTGCCGCGGTAATGACTTCAACCCGGTGCTGCGCGAGCACTTTATGGATGAGCTCACGCGAGTCCCGTTCGTCATCAATGACGAGAATCCTCATCCCTGAGAGAAGGATATTGCCATCCTTCTGGGAAGGTTTGGCATCAGGCAGCAGTTGTCTGTCCATGCCGTCCTTGATCGGGGCAGGCGGTAAGGTAACGCAAAATGAGGCGCCCTGACCTTCCCCCTTGCTCTCTGCGCAAACCGTTCCACCATGCAGCCCCACAAGCTGCTTCACGATGGCAAGTCCCAAGCCCAGGCCGCCATGATTCCGGGTGAGGGAAGAGTCGGCTTGCCGGAAGCGGTCAAAAACATACGCCAGGAATTCAGGTTTGATACCCACCCCGGAATCTTTTACGATGACCCTAAGCTGCGATGCGGCGCGTTCCACGATTACCTCTACGGTACCGCCGTCAGGCGTAAACTTGACGGCATTGGAAAGAAGGTTCCATATTATCTGCTGAAGGCGATGGTTATCCCCTAGAACCCGTCCTGCAGTGGCATCGATTGTTCTTCGGATACATATTCCTTTAGCCTCGGCTGCAGGTGCAACAGATTCGACTGCTGCCTCGGCTATTGCGCCAAGGTCCCATTCCTGCATATCCAATCGGATTTTGTTAGAAATGATGCTGCTCATTTCCAGAAGATCTTCGATAAGCTTATTCTGTGCCCGGGCGTTTCGCTCGATGGTTTCCAGACCCCTTTGAATGTCTTCGTTTTTCATTGTCCCCTGCAAGATGAGCTGTGACCATCCAAGGATGGCATTAAGCGGTGTTCTAAGTTCATGGGATAGGGTTGCCAGGAAATCATCCTTGATGCGGTTCGCGCGTTCGGCTTCGCTTCGCGCAATCCGTTCATTCTCAAGGAGCTGTTTTTTCTCTTCGTCTGCGCGTTTTAGCGTGTCGATATCCGTGTTCGAACCGACCCACATGGATATATACCCTTTCGTATCGCGCCGCGCCTGTGCCTGAAGCAGGTGCCAGCGGTAAGTGCCGTTCGCTTGGCGGAAACGGCACTCCATCTGCAGATGCTCCCCTGTGTTAAGCGAGTGCTGCCAGCGCCGCACGCACTCCGGGGCGTCGTCAGGATGGATGAGCTTGATCCATTCCCAACCCTGCATTTTCTCGCGGGCAAGACCGGTGTAATCTTTCCATTGCTGATTGAAATAATCCACGGCCCCATCGGCGCGCGCAGTGAATATTTTCTGCGGCATGGCCTCAGCCATGAAGTGGAGACGCTCGGTGCTTTCCTGCAGCGCCTCTTCGGCATGTTTACGGGCCGTGATATCTCTAAAGCTCCATACGCGGCCTACACACAGGTCCTCTGCATACTGAATCTTCGAATACCGTTCAAATATCCGGCCATCGGTAAGTTCCAGCAAGTCGTATGTTTCGGGCGGCCAGGCATCATATATTTCCTCTATTCTCTCAAGATATTGCTTCGGGTCCGCCAAGTACTTGCAACTAAGTTTCTGCAATTGCCTATGTTGATGCAATTCAACGATATCGGGGAGCTTAATCTGCCACATCTGCAGATATCGTTCGTTGTAGCGAAGCATATGGCCATACTCGTCGGTAACCAGTATTCCGTCGGCAGTGGATTCTATGGTTGCTCGCAGGATAGATAGTGACTCATCAAGCTGTTTCGTTTTATCCTCAAGGGCCCTTTTGACCCGCTGAAGCTCATGCTCGACCTGTTGCCCGGCGTGAAGTACGGCGTTTGTATGCAAGGTAACCGAGGGCGGCAGGCTTTCATCATTATTATCCATTTGCTGTTTTATTCCCCTTTATGAAGTTTGTCCAAACCAGGGTGGCTTAAAGCGGTAATCACCGGCAGCAGGCATGCGTGTAAACTGATCTGTTCAAGAGTTTTGACAGCCATATATAGAGGAGGTTTTACTAATTTATTGGAGTCCCTGCAAACTCAAGCCTGCCTCTTCCTCCGCCTCTGCCGCCGGCGGCCGTGAATGATTCAAGCAGGACTTGAGGGAGGCCTGCCTTGTTGATGTCGTGTTGTGCGCAGAAGGAGGGGAAGGTGTTCCTTGTGTATGGTGTGGCGAGAACCGGAGCGATTTTATGGATATTCGCATTAGAGCGCTCCAGATCATATTGAAGTCAGCCAGGAATCCGAAATTTGGAGAGCTTCTTTCAGGCTTCGGAGCGTGAGTTATGCTAGGCTTTGAACAGGGTTCTCCACAATGCGTAATATCAATATTGTGTCAGAAAGAGGAAGGGATGAACGAGCGGGAAACCACAAGCTGTGCAGAACTGCCGGGGTGGCTGCAAGGCAGCGAGATGGGGGCACTGATTTTTACCCATGATTGGATCGATTCGAGTCTTGGGCCTATATCGGCATGGTCACCTGCTCTTCGATTCGCAGTCAACATGATATTGCTGATGCCGTCGGCCGTCCTGTTACTGTGGGGACCAAAGCTGATACAGATCTATAATGATGGTTATCGCAATCTGATGGGCGCCAAGCATCCGGATGGATTGGGGCAACCTGTTTCGGAGTGTTGGCCGGAGGTATGGCATTTTCTTGCGCCCATCTGTGAGGGGGTGATGGAGCGGCGCCAATCCTTCAGCTTTGATGATCAACCGCTTGTCATTAATCGCACCGGAAGTCCCGAAGAGGCTTTTTTCAAACTTACCTACAGCCCCGTTCCCGATATCAAGGACAGCTTTTCCAGGGAGGTTTCCCCAGATGCGAAGCAAACCGGAGTGTCGGGTGTACTTGTGACGGTAACCGAGACAACAGAGCTTGTCCGGGCACGTGCTCATGAAGCGAAGAAAATCAGGTTCAAGGAGGCCTTGGCTGAGCAGGCGCTGCGTGAGAGCGAACAGCGCTTCTGCCAGGCTCTCGAGATCGAGACTGTCGGAATCATTTTCTTCGATAGCGAAAATCGGATTACTGAAGCGAACGATGCCTTCCTGGAGATGAGTGGCTTCAGTCGGGACGATGAGCGAGCAGGGGCGCTGCGATGCGATGAGCTAATCCCGCCGGAGTGGCGAATGAGTACTTCCCGGGCTGCAGAGGAACTCAAGGCAATGGGGCGAGTGGCCCCTCATGAAAAGGAATTATTTCGCAAGGATGGGTCCCGGTGGTGGGCATTAATCGCGATGAAGCAACTCCTCGGCAACGAGGCGGTAGCATATGTGGTCGACATAACGGAACGCAAACGCGTCGAACATAGCCTGCGCGAGAGCGAGGCAAGATTCCGTGCGCTGGCGGAGGCTTCCCCAGCCCTGATCTGGCAGGTGGATCCACAAGGAAATGCGGTTTATCTCAACCAGCGCTACCAGTACATGTTCGGGAAGAGTCTGGAAGAGCTGATGCCGACCGGATGGCGCGAGCTTCTTCATCCTGACGATGCCCCTGCATATGTTGCCGCGTTCGAGCGGGCGCTACATGACCGGGCGCACTTGAGACAGCGGGTCCGCGCCAGGACAGCCGAGGGGGAGTGGCGCTGGCTGAAATCGTATGCCTTGCCGTGGTTTACCGTCAGGGATGAGTACGCGGGGCATGTGGGCATATCGATAGATATTACTGAAGCAGTAGCTGCAGAAACCGCTCTGCTGGAGGCCGACCGTCGGAAGGATGAGTTTCTCGCTACGCTCGCACATGAGTTGCGTAATCCGCTCGCCCCGATTGCCAGCGCGCTGACACTCATTGCAGGCCCCGATGGAGCAGCCGAAATACCTCGTCTGCTGCCTGTCATCAACCGGCAGGTCAACTACATGGTTCGACTGGTGGATGATCTCCTGGAGATATCGCGGATCACCAGCGGAAAGGTCGAATTGCGCCAGAAACCCACTGATCTGGCCATTGTCTTGCGCAATGCAGCCGAGGCCAGCATGGAACAGATAAGGGAAAAGGAGCTCGAATTGAGCATATCCATCACCGATACGCCTTTGATTGTGTATGGCGACACGGTGCGTCTGGAACAGATCTTCGCGAATCTGCTCAACAATGCTGTGCGCTACACCGGGAGAGGGGGAAAGATATGGCTTACCGCCCGCCAGGAAGATCATAAAGCTGTCGTATCCGTGAAGGACAATGGTATAGGAATATTACCGGGAATGCTGCCGCGTTTATTCGATATGTTTGCGCAGGAGCGGCGCAGCGGCATGGGCACTCAGGAGGGACTAGGGATTGGCCTCAACCTGGTGGACCGCCTTGTCCAGATGCACGGCGGTAGTGTCGAGGCCTCGAGTGAAGGAAAGGATAAAGGCAGTGAATTCACAGTGCGCCTGCCTTTGTCCGAGATCACTACAAGTGGAAAAAGCGGTCAATCCGAGAAGGTGGCATTCGCCCCGCAGGAACTGCGCGTGCTGGTGGTCGATGACAATCAGGACGCCGCGGAGGTCCTGTGTATGTTGTTGCAATCAATGGGAGTGGATGTCAAAGCAGTAGATAGCGGGCCTGCCGCACTTGCCACGCTTCCCCATTATCTGCCTGATGTCGTTTTGATGGATATCGGTATGCCGGGGATGGATGGTAACGAAGTGGCACGACGTATTCGGGTGCAGCCGCAATTCAACAATATAAAGCTCATCGCGCTGACCGGCTGGGGCCAGGAAAAAGACCGGCAGCTGTCGCACGAGAGCGGCTTCGATCATCATCTGACCAAACCGGTAAACTTCAAAGTTCTGACAGAACTGATTGCTTCGATCTAACTGCGTGTTTTGTCTTCGGGATTACCCGGCTGGTCTTCGATTCGGGTGACCGAACTGTTTATCGTCATGCCAGGCTTCCCTGGCCCAATCACATGAAAGTTTAATTGGGCCTCACCTTTGTGAATCCCGCTTTTCGAGCTGTTTCATCACCTATGGCTCGACACCCTTCCGTTAAGGAGGGGTAAGCACTCTTGCTCCCGTGGATTTCGGGTACCCGCTATGTGCGATTCTGCACAGTCGAAATATGCGACAGCTTCTAGCCTTGATGCATTACCTGATTTTTCCCATGTCATTTTTTCAAGGTGAGAATCATGCAAACTTCTCTTAAACCTCTCGACCAGCAAGTGATTGTGATTACCGGTGCATCAAGCGGCATAGGCCTTGCTACAGCAATGCTTGCAGCAGAACGGGGGGCAAAGCTCGTTCTTATTGCTCGTAGTGCTAAAACACTCGAGCATCTGGTTGCAAGGATAGCAAACACTGGAGGGGAGGCTATCGATGTTGTCGCGGATGTTGCCGATCGGGAAAAAATGCGTCTCGCGGCGCAAACTGCGGTTGACCGTTTTGGCCATATCGATACCTGGATCAATAACGCAGGTGTGGCAATTTACGGACGTCTCGATGAAGTCAACGAAGCCGACAGCCGGCGTCTTTTCGATACCAACTTCTGGGGGGTGGTCAATGGTTCGCTTGCCGCCTTGCCTTACCTGAAAAAGCAGGGCGGAGCGCTCATAAATGTAGGCAGCGAAACTTCCGAGGCTATCGTGCCTCTTCTGGGAATGTATTCCGCATCCAAGCATGCGGTGAAAGGCTTCACTGATGCATTACGCGTGGAAGTCCAGGAATTCGACAAGGCACCCGTAGTGATTACACTGATTCAGCCTTCCGCCGTGAATACACCTTTTCCGCAGCATGCCAAGAATTATATGGACAAGGAGCCAAAATTGCCGCCCCCTCTGATCAATCCCGAGCAGGTTGCTGAAGCGATACTGAAAGCAGCTACTGAAGGAGGACGTGACGTAAAGGTCGGTGCAATGGCGGTCGTCAACACGATGATATCCAAGCTTGCTCCGAGTTTCGGAGACAAGATGTCCGCCAAGCGCGGAAGCGGCCAGCGGGAAAGGGTCTTCCCGCTACATCCACAAGGCACTTTATATGAACCGGGAGAATCGGGATCGGCGCACGGTCACGCATCTTCATGAGTCTCTGCCAAGTAGAGCCAGGTTATGCATTCATCTTTTATATCCTTTATAACTTGTTTGATTTTGGAGTATGTGTGGCTCCGTACATAAAACAACCAGTTCGCCAACTAAGATGAAAACTGCGTTTCACCAAAGATTTTTCCTGAAATTCGTTGGATGGTAGAGATCAGGCTTCCGAGGCCATAAAAGAAGATCGCCTGGAATGGTAGAAGCATATGTTCAATGGATTCTCAATATTTTTGTACAAGGAGATAAACATGCCTTCATCAAAAAGCGGTAGCGGCAATACCAGCAAGCGGGGTTTCGCTTCAATGGATCAGGAGAAACAACGGGAAATTGCGAGTAAAGGTGGAAAAGCAGCTCATGCGAAAGGCACTGCCCATGAGTTCTCTTCCGAAGAGGCTCGTGAAGCCGGGCGGAAAGGTGGAGAGGCTTCCCATGGTGGTGGAAGAGGCAGCTCATCTTCAAGCCGTGGCAGTTCATCCAAGTAGCATGGCAAGGCAGGTGACTGAAACGATCGAAATCATAGGAAGCTTGCTCAGATTCCTTGAGTGAAAAAGGTGAATCCCCTTACTTTTTTTCGTTCTGAAATTTATTCTCGGGAGATTTCCATGAAACAGTTTTGGACATTGAAGAAAGCGATTATTTCATCTCTAGCGACAATGGCATTTGCTCTAGCAGGAGGAGGAATGCTGCACGCACAGACGGGTACCGGGGCGACGACCGGGACACCAAGTCAGGGAGTACCGGGGATGCAGTCGGCGCCAGGTCAGTATGACGCCGGCTCCGGAGAAAAAGGTCAATATGATAAAGGTCAGTATGGCCAGAAAGGCGAGCGGTCCAAAAAGGGCACGGATATGGATCGGCGGGGAGACGACAGTAGCACAGGTTACTCATCAGGTGGTAGTTCTGCTGGCGGCGCGGGCGGTAGCTACGGGAGTGGATCTGGCGCGGACTCGGGGGGTGGCAGCAAGTATTAGTTGTAGTAGTTGCTGCCCATCTGTTGGATTTTGGTTCCTGGCTAGCTCTTTTTCTTAAACGAAAAATCAATCAGGGATTGACCATCGGTTGCAAGCAGTAATCACCAACCGTTTTGATGGCTACAGGACAAACGTGATGGTGCGTGTCCCAGTATCCATTTCCCTTTCCCACAAGCGGGAAAGGGACTAAATAATGTAATGCTTCCCAGGACTTCTTTCCATGCAGGAGAAGAGATAAATGCCCTTCCCAAATCCCCTCATGCAAGAGAGGAGATAACCGGTTTCTCCAACTCCTTCATTCTCCACTGAACCGTCATTCTTCCTGAATACCGGCAATTTTCCTCAGTCGCTCCCTCCAGTTCGTTCAAAAAGGCCTTTTCCGAGTAAACCTCGAGCGTGATCCAGCGTTATAGCGGCTGCATCAGTCCGGCTGTATCCGGATGTATAAACGTTTTCGAACCCACGGGCTATTGCTGAAACAGGAGTCAAAACATGCCTGAATTCGATCCACCGAGAGATCATCCCTTGGATTATCTTGCTCGCCGTTACAAACCCGATAAAGAAAGGCTTCCCTGAATTTTTCCTGCGATGGATATGTCGATTAAGACCAGCTTCATGCCTCTGGTTTGCAGCGAGGCAAAATTGATTCCCATTTTTCACTCCCATTTCCAGACAGACTCCCGTATTTTTTTAACCCTGAGGTTCTTTTTACATGTTCGCTTTTTTTGAGCAACGCGTTCGGCCCACTGTCGTCCCTAAAAAATCCCCGCCCCCGGAGTTGCTGGCGTTCTATTGGCACTTTATCAGCCAGACAAAAGGTTTATATGGGGCATTGTTTGCTACGGGGTTAGCCGTCGCTCTCATCGACACGCTAATTCCCGTTTTCATTGGGCGCCTTGTAGAGGTGATGGAGGCGACCGCGAGAGTTGCCGCGTTGCGCGATGCAACTTCAATGCTATTCGGCATGGCCCTGCTGGTGCTGATCGCCCGGCCGCTCGCGATTCTGATCGATAGCCTTGTGCGTCACAATGCCGTAGTACCTGGGGTAACCAGCATGATCCGGTGGCAGAGCCACTGGCACGTCATCCGGCAGAGTTGGTCCCTCTTTCAGAACGATTTTGCCGGACGAATGGCAAACCGCGTGATGCACATGGGGGATGCGGTGCGCGAATGCGTAGTGTCGAGCATCCATGCCATCTGGTACATCGGGGTGTATGGCGTTTCTTCGCTGTGGCTAATGAGCGAGGCTGACTGGCGGTTGGCGATCCCTACGGTGTTATGGTTTATCGGGTATGTTTTTTTCCTGCGATACTTTGTGCCGCGCATGCGTGACCTGGCGAGAAGCAGCAGCGAGCGGCGCTCCGCGGTGATGGGACGTGTTGTGGACAGCTATAGCAACATCCTTACCGTTAAGCTGTTCTCGCGCGCGAGCGACGAAGACGCTTACGTGCGCGAAGCAATCGAACATCATACGATCGCCATTGCCGCTCATATGCGCATGATCACAAAATTCTCCACCACATTATCCTTGCTCAATGCGTTTTTGCTGGCGGGCACGACCGCGATCGGCATCATGTTGTGGGCTCAGGGAAGAATTGATGCGGGCGTAGTCGCTATGGCTGTGCCACTGGCCTGGACGATCGCCAATGCGGCAGGATGGGTCAGCTGGGAACTGAATCGGGCTTTTGAACACATGGGCGTGGTGCAGGAGGGCATGCAAACCGTTGCCGTGACCAACGCTCTGGCTGACAAGCCCGGCGCGCACGAGCTGGATGCCGGCGAAGTACGTGGAGAAATCCGTTTCGAGAGATTGACCTTCACATTCGGCCGCAGCGACGGCCGCAAGGTGCTGGACAGTCTCAATTGTGTCATTCGGCCGGGTGAGCGCGTGGGGCTCGTGGGCAGCTCAGGCGCTGGTAAATCCACGTTGATCAATCTGTTGCTGCGCTTCTACGAGATGGAGTCAGGCAGTATCCGGATCGATGGACAGGATATCCGCGAAGTGACGCAGGAGAGCCTGCGCCGTTGCATCGGCGTCGTAGCCCAGGATGTGTCCCTGCTGAATCGCTCCATTGCCGAAAACATTGCCTATGGCAGTCCCGGAGCAACCCGGGAACAGATCGAGGCAGCCGCGATGCGCGCCCAAGCGCACGACTTCATCATGAGCCAGAGGGATTGGCTGGGGCGCACGGGTTACGATGCGCACGTAGGGGAGCGCGGCGTCAAGCTCAGCGGCGGACAGAAACAGCGCATTGCCATCGCCCGCGTCATGCTCAAGGATGCGCCGATCCTGATACTGGATGAAGCCACTTCGGCCCTCGATAGTGAAGTGGAGCTTGCGATCCAGGATCAGTTGATGGGGCTGATGGAAGGCAAGACAGTGATTGCGATTGCGCATCGCTTATCTACCATTGCTTGCCTGGACCGATTGCTGGTACTCAAGGATGGATGTATCGTAGAGGAGGGCACGCATGAGGAACTTCTCAGGCAGGGGGGGCAGTATGCCATGCTGTGGCGGCATCAGTCGGGAGGTTTTCTTTGATTTAAAGGGGGTGGTATCGGTGAAAGGCTTACGCTGGTATCCACTTTTTCTTGTCACGAACGTGCGGCGACCGTAGATATGCTCTTCTCCTTCGGGGCCCTGAATAAAGGGGGTCCCGAAGGTTGAACGAGAGAAAGAAGGGTAACACCGAGATGATGCCAGGACTGAATATCCTGGCATTTCTTTCTTATCAAGAACGAAAGCGTTGGTCCTTCCCCGGGCGATGGCTCAGCTTCGAACGGGCAAACCGCCCAGGGATCAGAGAACGAACCAGCTTGTAACTCTTCTTCACTTCAGCTATTCCTGCTCCTCCATGAGAGCTTCTTTGCGCTCTTCTATTTCAGACCCGAGTTCTTCAAGATCCATTTTTGCCTTTTCCACCTTCGGGAATATCTCGTTCTGTTCTTCCTCTATATGGTGATTAACGTATTCTCCAAGGACGCTTACCATGGCGTCATACATTGGGTCCGAACTGCTCGTTGATTGAATTTTTTCGATGAGATCCTTGGCGGCCTGATGCTCCACAGCTGCTTCGTTCATCAAATCATCATCATCAATTGCGTCACGCGCGGCAGGATAGAATATTTCCTCCTCCAGCTGCGCATGGATCGTGAGCTCCTTGCAGATCTGCTGCACAAGTTCTTCCTTGCCTTCCTCCTGCTTTTTGTGCAGTTTTTCGAACTCCTTGAACATCTTCTTGACTTTGTTGTGGTCGTCAGTCAGCAGTTTTATTGCGTCATGTTTGGGTCTTCTCGTGGTTTTGTGTTCCGTGGTTTTATGTGAAGTGGTCTGCGTAGTTGGCATGATGATCTCCAATGGAATGCAGGATTGAGCGGTTTGCTGTTTATGTCCAGTCATGAACACACAAGCATGAACGAAAGATAGTCGTAAGGATTGCAGAGTTCTGTACGGCAACCCACACTGTCCTTTTTCCTGCTTCCTCCCGTTCTCGTGATCCGCAGAAATAGAAATGGAAGCAAGCGAGCAGCAACGAGGAATGGCAAACCGATGACGAGCTATGTATGTTCCCGCACAGAATGAGTCATCTTGTCACTTTATGATGCAGTGATTCTCCCGCAATATGGAGAGAGGAGTCATTGCTTGAGATGGAATCGGGAAGGTTCGATTGAAAATGTGAACAGTATGAAAACTGTTGTAGGGGATGAGGAAATCCGGGAATTCAAATTCAAGCCTAATGAGGAACAAGAGTTCAAGGAAATACTATCCCCTGTCTTTAAATTCAATACGTATTCAAGGAGAGAAAAATGATGCGCTCATCAATTGTGAACAAGAAAAACTGCATTACGGCGGTGGCACTGCTGGCGCTTGGATTTACAGGAGGTCTGTGTGCTCAAAGCAGCTCAATGTCAATCGGCGCGACAGGCGGAGCATCCGTCGGGCAGGATAATGCAGGCAAGAAGGGCGAGGGTAGTTACAACAAGAAAGACAACCCAACAAGGGGCACGAAAGACACCTTGGGCAGCGACGAGCCTGGCAGTTCGGGAAGCGGAGGGGGTGGTTCCGATGGTTCAAAGTCACCGGCGGGAAGTGCATCGGGTGGATCAACGGGGGATAAGGGGTTCAGCAATGTGAGGGAAAATAAAGGAGGCAAGGGTGCCCGTAGCGTTCTGGGCGGGAGCACCGATACAAAAGCAGGCCATGCCGGAGAAAGCGTAGGCAGTGGCGGTACCGGAAAGAGCGACAAGTCAAAGCTTGACGCAAGCGCCCCCGCGGATGGAAGCAGCAAAGGTATTGCCAAGTAAGCAGATTCGCGTTCAATGCTTGAGTCCACGCCCACCTGGAGGTTAGCCTTTCCCTGCTTTGGCCAGGGGAAGCTTCCTCAGTGCTTCATTTTAATCCCGGGAGCGTGTTTGTACTAATGCTGTCCTCGAGCACCACCCGGAGGTACGGAAACCCTCCGCTGCACCAATCCTCCACGAGTCACGCCCCTTTTGCGACGCTCCTAACGTCAACTCTTCCGTGACCCACTCCAGCAAGGGAAGACTCTCAACAATGAGAATGCCAACTTCATATTTGCTGCAACTTCCATCAGGTCAGGAGGACGCGGATAGGCCTGCAACCGGTTCAATTACTTTTTTGGGTACCGCAACGGTCATTATTCGTTATGGCGATCTTGATGTGCCCCCGGTAGTAGTGCCAGGGGCGTTCTAGCAAAGTTCAGTTATAAATTAGCTTCCATTTCTTTCACAGCCGTTTATTTCTTCTTGCCTGCGGCAGTTGGCTGCAAATTCTGCCGGGGTTAGGTAATTTAGTGCACTGTGCGGTCGATGCTCGTTGTAGTCGCGCCGCCAGGCTGATATCCGAATCCGTGCCTCAGCCAGGCTGGTAAACCAGTGATCGTTCAGGCACTCATCCCGAAACCGACCGTTGAAGCTCTCAATATATGCATTTTGCGTCGGCTTGCCCGCCTCAATCAATTTGAGCTGGACACCATGCTTATAAGCCCACTGATCCAGTGCCTTGCTGGTGAACTCCGGTCCCTGATCGGTGCGAATGGCCAAGGGCAACCCACGAAACTGTGAAGCTTGCTCCAATACGCGCACGACATGTTGTCCCGAAATGCCATGTTCAGCTACCAGATCAATGGATTCCTTGGTGAAGTCATCAACGATGGTCAATACCTTGATGCGTCTGCCATTCGCCAGTGCATCACAGATGAAATCCATTGACCATACCTCGTTGGGCTGGCTTGGCAATGCCAATTGCTCACGTTCAACTGCTACGCCCCCTCGCCTGCGTCGGCGCTTTACTGCCAACCCGGCAGCCTGGTAAAGGCGAAAGATGCGTTTGTGATTGGCTTCAACACCCTCACGCCGCAGCAGGGCATGAATGCGTCGATAACCAAAACGACGGCGTTCAGAGGCCAACTCAACCATTCGACCTTGCAGTTGCTCATTCTCCAGCCGCACCTTGGACATGTAGTGCAATACCGTACGTGATATATCCACAAGCAGGCAGGCACGGCGTTCGGAAACGTTCGTCTGCTCAAGCATCGCCATTACTGCCTCACGCCTGGCCTGTGGAGTTAATGCTTTCGGCCCAAAGCAACCTTCAAGGCTTGAGCATCAAGAAGCGACTCGGCTAAAAGCTTCTTGAGCTGAGCATTCTCTGCTTCAAGATCTCGCAACCGCCTGGCATCCGATACTGTCATCCCACCAAACCTGGCACGCCAGGTGTAAAACGACGCATCGGAAAAACCATGCTGGCGGCACAATTCCCTGACCGGAATGCCTCCATCTGCCTGCTTCAGAAATCCAATAATTTGTTCATCCGTAAATCGCTTCTTCACGTCCGTTCTCCTCTCGAAAAACGAACTTTACTAGATTCCAGATGGCACGTTTTATGGGGAGCACATCAATCTGACAATTCTTACCGATCCGAATTTTCTGCATCGAGGGGACCACGTCCATCTCGGATATGGACTTACCTCTGAACGGCTTACCAATCCCGCTATTGAACTTGGAAACCTGCCGCCAATCGATCTGGTTGTACTCTCACATATGCATGAGGATCATTTCGACAAGTTTGTTCAGAAAAATCTTGATCGGAATATCCCCATTGTGACAACGGAAGAAGCTGGGAAGTCCTTGAAGGAGCTGGGATTCATGAAGCGTCATCCGCTCAAAACCTGGGATACGCTCATTGTCGAGAGAGGCAACACTTTACTTCGGGTAACTGCCATGCCGGGGCGCCACGGACCCCCCATTGTTGCTGAATTGCTGCCCGAAGTAATGGGTTCGTTGCTGGATTTCGGAATCAAGAATTCACCGCGCAGCTACAGGATGTACATCAGCGGTGACACGATGGTTTTTGACGACATCAAGGAGATCCCAAGGCGCTATCCCGATGTTGACCTCGCCCTGCTGCATCTGGGCGGCACGCGCCTGCTAGGGCTTGTGACCGTGACCATGGATGCAAAAGAGGGGGTCAAAATGATGCAGCTCATCGTTCCCAGAAAGGCTATTCCCATCCATTACAACGATTATGATGTCTTCAAGTCACCTTTGAGCGATTTCAAGAAGGAAATGGAGCGGGCGGGGTTACAGGACAAGATTATTTATCTGGAGCATGGTGATACCTACGAATTTGATTTGGAAGAGAAATAATCAGAGTGATTACCTCCTTCCCCCTATATTTGCCAGTTTTCAGCCGGCAGTGCTGTTCACTCCTCACATTTTTCCATAATGATTTTTTTGTTTCTTTTGGTTTTAACTCTTCGATTCTTTCTCCTTTGTGTGTAAACGTACGGAAAGACCTCTTGATCTGAGTAGCATTTAAGTTCAGCGATTTTGCTGGATTAATCTCAAGGAACCATCATGGAAAATGTTTTAATACTGAAAAAATTAGCGCAGTCTGTCGTGCTGGCCGGCGCAATCGCTTTTAGCGCCGCAGGGGTAGCCCAGGCAGCAGGGGCCGGTGAGCAGACCGGAGAATATGGGGATATGTCCGGGCAGGGAAAAGGGAGTAACGCGCCCGAGCCACGGGGTTATCAACAATCGGGCTCCGGTTCAGGGCAGGATGCCGGTCAGCCCGGGTATGACAAGCCCCATGGCAAAAAGCATGATATGCACGATAAATCTTATGAAAAACGCTCGGGACAGGGTGGGGGGTCGCAGGGAGGGGGATCATCCGGCCAATCTGGGGGCGGGGGGTATTAGTTTCCTCGCTGTGCGCAAGGCGCGATCCGCGATCTAATGCTGACGCGCCTTTTCTCCGGAGTTCCTTCAGAAGTACCTGCGCGCTAGCTCGCTGAACGCACGCTGAACGCACGAAGCTCGCAACTACCGTCTCCAGTTGATCGTATCGGTAGAGATTACGCTCACCTATGTCGGAAGCCAGGGCGGTGATATGTTCGCGTATGCGCTGCGTCTGTATCCTTTCCTGTGCCATAGATTCCTCCCTTCATATCGGTTCCGTATCTCGATGAAGGCTCATCTACACTAATTTTTCTGCGCTGATTACTTCATATGCTGACTGTTACCTGCAATTACCGCACCTTCAAGGGCCACGGACAAAGCCTGCCAAGCCGCTGCCGATGACGATGGTTTTGAGTTTACGCATAGTGAGGATGAAGGACGTGAGTATTGGATTTGGTTTTGTCAAGTGAATGTTGCGTCGCGGGGACGCAACATCCTGCTTCTTCCTTGGGATTTCAACAGAAAAACCTGCCAGAACGACAGGTTCTGACTGGATTCATGTTACTTGAGGGTGGACTTGATTTTTTCTGCGTGCTCACGGTGGGAGACAAGGGTTGGGCGTGTTTGAATCAGCAATGCCTTCAGTTCCTCGTTCTTGACGTTGGGCACGAGCTTGTTGTCAGCGACATCGATGACCTTTTTGTGAAGCGCGATTTCACCGTCAATGTAGGCTTTGTCAAATTCCTTGCCGCTCAGGCCTTTCAGCTTTTCGAGACTCGCTTTGGCGTCATCCTTCAGACTCTGACTGATCGCGTTGTCCTTAGGGGTGACATTGAGTTTTTTGGCGAGCTCGGACGCTTGCTGGTTGCTGTCCGTGTGGTCGGCGATCATTCGCTGGGCAAATCCGCGGACATCTTCATTTGAGGCTTTTGTCTTGGCCAGGTTTCCGTTTTCAATATCAGCGGTGTTCGCAGTTACCACAATGTGTGCGATTTCCGCGTCAGTGAGAGCGCCTTGAGTATCTGCCGCTTGTACGCTGACGGTAAACGCAGGAAGCATCAGAGCCATTGCCAGTACGACCGATTTCTTCATAATTCTTCTCCTAAGTTATGTGTTGGAATGCTGCGTTAAAAAAGTGCAGACTTGAGAGGAAACATGCAGACATGCGATGAAAACCGCCAGGCCATGATGGGGCTGAGCTGTGAAAAATTCTGTGCGCTACCAGACACAACCATATGTAGAGTGGATGGTGTGCGCTATCGCACCGATTTTATTTGTCAGTAAGAGGAAAATAAAACGTATGTAGATGCAATTGACCGATAAAACTTGCAGGAGCCATTATGGAAGATCCACGGAAAACCAAAGATGAGGAATTGAGGGAAGACGAAGCAACGGCTCAAATGCCGGATGAAGCGGATGAGGGTGTGGCTGTCGATGAAGAAACCCACGGAAACAGAGTTCAGGAAAAAATAGGGAACCGTGGAACCAAGAAACAGGAAATTCAGGAGGAAGCGAAAAAATCAATTACCGGAACTGAAGCGCACCACGATCCGAGAAACGAACATCCCGATTCCGGGCCGGTTCCTCTGAAACGGTATTAATCTTTCATCCTTTTTGTTCGATGGAACTGCACATACCATTTTCCGCCTGGCAATTCCCTCTAGAGCACATGTTCTCAACGCGGGAGGCATGCATCAACCAAAAGTGATTGTAGGGCACGCGCAGACTTCTGAGGGATATTCTGTCCACGCCGTTAAGTCTACTGACATCATTGATTCGAGCCCATCCAACGGAAAAACACCCTAAAGATCTACTAAGGTAACGGGTCCAAGGGGTTGCTTTAAGCCTCGCTCTGTCATATGCTCATGGATTAACAATGGATTCCATTTGAATCCGTCTGGTAGCTTACTCTGATTCCATCATGTGCCGTTGTCATTTGCCCGTCAAATATCAGGAAAACTTTCCGATAAATTCACCTCATTGTCTGCCTGAGTACGTTTCCACGTCTTTTCAAGAATTGCCTCAATCCGGGTGTAACGCCCCGCCGTCATAACTTCCACCCCCGTCATAACTTCAGCTTTCGATCTTTGAAAAGCTGCAGGGCCGGTAGTCGCCTCAGTTCAAATTTGTTTCTGCCGTGGAACCGCGTTTCCGGCTGCGGTAGGGCATTTCTACTACCATCAATCTGGACGTCCCCCGGAAGGAGGAGCGGAAGCCAGGGCTGGATTATTCCTGTAGAGCATGGCAAAAAGAAAAAAATCAGCTTCTCTTTCTCTTTATGCGAAATTCATTATTGCTTTGTTGATGGCTCCGGTTGCGTCGTTATCCTCTCGGGCTCAGCAAGGCCTTATGGGGGATGTAAGCAGTATCGAGAAGGGAATGAGCCGTAGTAACGATACCCGGAGCACAGCTTCTGCCACTTTGCCTGATGGCATAAGTTTTCAGTCATGGCTCCCCAAAACGCAGTTCAGCGATGCCGAAGATACATTTCAGAATAATACGAATAATGTGCAGGACTCCTCCCATCTGATATTCAATCAGCCGGGCAGTATCCACTATGACGGTACGATTTCGGGGTCGGGCTTCCTGAATAAAGCCGACTTGAGCATGCCGACATTATCAGGAGATTCGGGTGCATCCGGCGTGCATTCCACTGCCCGAAGCAGCATCCTGGCGGTAAATGGGATGGCGGACGGGATCCTGCACGTGCTGCACCATGCTTCCCTTCACGGTACCGGACATATAGGAGCCACGAGGGTCGAAGGTACCGTGTCCCCGGGAAATTCGATTGGCATGCTTACGGTTCACGGCAATTATGTTCAGCTGAATGGTTCCACTTATGAAGTAGAAATTCATCCCGATGGCGCCAGCGACCAGGTCATTGTCACAGATCTTGCTGATATACAAGGGGGAACAGTTTCCGTTATTCCTGCGGGAGAGGAATTCACACCTGGCAGCCGCTTCACCATCCTGACAGCGAATAGCGGTTTGACTGGAAAATTCGATTCACTCACGCATGGCCTGATCAACCTGGGTATCTCCTATGATCCTACTCACGTCTACCTCGATGTTTTGCGCTTTTGCGATATCGGCGAGACGCCTAATCAGTGCGCCACAGGAAGCGCAGCCGAGCGGTTGGGTGGCGGCAATCCTATCTATAGAGCAATTGTCCATCAGCCAGATCAGGAGAGCGTGCGCCAGGCTTTTAACAGTCTTTCCGGCGAAGGGCACGCCAGCATTCAGGGTATTATCATTGAAGACAGCCGGTTTATACGGGAATCGGTTTCAGACCGGGTCAGGCAAGCTTTTCATCTGGTGGGTGCGCAGTCCTCTGATACCCCAGGACATATCCTTCAACAGAACTCTGCTGCTGATGGGGCATTATGGGGACGTGTCCTGGGTTCGTTCGGCCACCGGGATGGAGGCCTTAATGCTGCCCGCATCGGGCGTGCGCTTGCTGGAATTTTTGTGGGCGGAGATATGCGGATTGCTGATAAATTTCTTCTCGGCGTTGCCGGAGGATACACGCAGGGATCCTATGAAGGAGCGCGTCTTTTCACCGCTTCAAGCGACAATTATCACGTTTCCGTTTATGGTGGCGGACAATGGGGACCTCTTGGCTTACGCGCGGGTTCCGCATACATCTGGCACGATCTGGAGACAGGGCGGGACGTGATCTTTCCAGGTTTTTCAAATCACCTCAATGCCGAATACAATGCGCGCGGAATACAGGTGTTCGGCGAGGTTGGTTATGGTTTGCCCCTGAACTTCATCTCACTCGAACCATTTGCACGGCTCGCTTACATAAACCTGCGTACAAAAGGTTTTCAGGAGCGTGGAGGGATATCAAGTCTGCGCAGCGGTAGCAGTCAGCAGGATACCGCATATACTACTCTGGGAATCAATGTGGCGAAGACGCTATCCCGACTGGAGAAGATAGTTACCACGCTTCGCGGAAGCATTGGATGGCGGCATGCTATGGGTGAGATGACGCCGGTTTCGACTTTCGCTTTTGCTAATGGCTCATCCTTTGCTACAACCGGTGTGCCTATTGCCCGCAACGGAATAGTTCTCACCGGAGGCGTGGATGCTCATGTTTTTGGAACTGCAACCTTGGGCATTTATTATCAGGGACAAATTCTTCACAACATTGCCGACCATGGTGTTCGGGCAAACCTCAGCTGGAAATTCTGAGTTTGACGCCTGGCATTTTTCCAGTTGGCTGTCCGTCGCTTTTTACCTTTCCAGGCTTGCAAAACCCTCTGCCAGTGCGGGATACGCCAGGAAATGCAAGTTATCAAGTAAACTCAGCCTTAATCATTGAATCGTTTTCTAGTGTCATGGACGTTTGTTATAGTGTTTCCCCAACTTAAAGCCAGTGCAGAAGAGAGTGATGCGCCTATAATAAAACTGAGGATGGAACCGCATTTTATACACGCAAATGTAAAGGTTTATCTGTAATCTACGGATAAACCAATGAAATGTCTTTTCGGCTAAGATTTTGCCTGGAGGAATAATATGAGAAAGACAAAATCCGTGAGGACTGTGACTGCGCTTATGCTCTCAATGTCAGTCGCGGCGATAATGGCGGATATCGGGCGCGCGAGTGCGGAAATCAACGCTGACAAGGGGTTCCGGTGGAGAGATGGTGCAGAAGTCTATTCCAAGGTTTGTAGTTATTGCCATGAAGGTCAGGTAGGACCTCGCCTTTTCGGACGAGAACTTCCGCCGGAGTATATTCGTGCCATCGTACGGAACGGAAACAGGGCTATGCCTCCATTCCGGTCGTCGGAAATCGACGATGAGTCGCTGGCGAAATTGGCCGAATATATCCAGCGCAATTGATCGGCAAGGTGGGCTGAGGAGGGAAACCGTGGACGTACGCAGACGTAATCTCATGAAAGGCCTGGTGACGGGGGGAACGCTATTGGCGCTTGGAATTCCTCCAAGGGTGTTTGCAAGTGCAATGGCTGGAAGCGTGCGGAAATTCGGATTACTCCTGGGAAATACTCCAGCAGATGCGGCATTCGCAGCAGGAGTGCGCACTGCTTACGCTCTCAGCAGTAATGTACGACTAAACGGAATTGCTGAAAGTGAGGCAGGGCTGGCGGAGTCGACTGGGAACGTCCGGTTCTCTCCACCCCGCGTGATAAAACTGACAGGCGGATTACTTAACGAGTACGAGGTAGTGGCGAAACTGCTGGAAGGGGCTCGTGGAGTACGCTGGATTGCTATCATGGATGATAGCAGTGCGGCAGTTTTCATGGAATTGATGCGCAATGCCGGGGCAGGACTGATTCTTCGGGGTTCGCACGCATTTTCCCGTCATGGCGCCTTCGGCGGCTCCAGCTTCTCCCGGGATGTTCCCGAGCTTCGGCATGTATGGACCGCTATATCGCCAGAATTCAGCGCGGGTGATGTTCTTGCGGAGAAGCTTCTTCCGGGTTATAACAGTTTTTCTATCGTAGAGGATTTTCTTTCAAGCGAAAATTTCGCTGCCAGAACGCACCCCCGGAGGTTAAATAAGCCTAAACCGGGCTTCCTCAGTTACCGGTTGGATGGATTTGATGACATTCATCTTCATTGTTCCGGTCTTTCGGCAGCAGACGGTTGTGAATCGGTGGGTTGGAGCAAGGCAGGCACGTGGGTGCCCCTCAAAGGACAGGAGCTCGAACCGGACGATGGTTCAACGCGACCGAAGCCTGCGCAGATGCAATTGACCGGCTGGATTGAATCCGTGGGATATGCCGCCATGACTGCCGCGATAGGCTTGCAGTCATATCAAATCCCGTGCTCCCAGCGCGCATTTGTACATCATCTACCGCCCGGTACACGTCCTCGCCGGAATATACGCATCGAACGATTCGCCTCATTTGTGATAGAGACCTAACCCGGATAGGAGCAAGGGACTCAAAATGTCAAATAAATATATCGCATTGCCGAAAGGAATATCCGAAAAGACTTTCGATGCTGCCATAGCGGATTTTCGCGGCGTACTCGGCGACGCAGCCGTGCTTACCAGCGCTCAGCAGCTTGCCCCTTACATCAAAACGATGATGCCCGTGCCTGATTCGGACCACGCTCCATCTGCCGCGTTAATGGCGACGACGGTGGAGGAGATTCAGAAAATTGTCGGGATATGTAACCGATACAAGGTTCCCATCTGGACCATTTCCACCGGAAAAAATCTGGGCTACGGCTCGGCGGCACCCGCTGAACGCGGACAGGTTGTCCTCGACCTCAAGCGAATGAACCGCATACTGGAAGTCGATAAAGATCTGGCCTATGCCCTGGTTGAGCCGGGAGTGACTTATAAGCAGCTCTATGACTATATCGCCGAGCACAAGCTGGGGCTGTGGCTATCCATGCCCGCTCCTTCCGCAATTGCAGGACCGGTTGGCAATACGCTTGATCGTGGAGTCGGCTATACCCCTTACGGAGAACATTTCCTGTTTGCCTGCGGTATGGAGGTGGTCCTGGCAAATGGAGAAGTGCTCCGCACCGGAATGGGGTCGATGCCGAATTCCAATACCTGGCAGGTTTTCAAATGGGGATACGGACCCTATCTGGACGGGATTTTCACACAATCCAATTATGGCATCGTCACCAAATTCGGCTTCTGGCTTATGCCCGCTCCACCGGCTTTCAAGCCTTTTGTCATTCAGTACGAGAATGAGGAAGATATCGTGGAGATCGTGGAAATCATTCGTCCGCTGCGCATCAACGGGGTGATCCCAAATGCGGTTGTCATTGCCCACGCGTTATATGAAGCCCCTGTCAAGGCTCGCCGCAGTGACTATGTGACCGGCCCGGGGTCTATTCCGGATGTGGCAGTGCGCAAGCTCGCGAAGGATCATCACTTGGGGATCTGGAATGTGTATGCAGCATTGTATGGTACGCAGGAGCAGATCGACCTTAACTGGAAAATCGTGACGCAAGCATTCGGTAGATCCGGCAAAGCGAAGATTCTGACCGAGCGGGAGGCGGGCGATGATCCTGCCTTTAAATATCGCGCATCTCTCATGCGCGGTGACATGACGCTTCAGGAATTCTCGTTGTACAACTGGCGCGGGGGCGGGGGCTCCATGTGGTTTGCGCCGGTGTCTCAAGCAAGGGGAAGCGAGACGCTGAAACAGATGGCGTTAACCAAGCAGATCCTTGCCAAGTATGGCCTGGATTATTCCGGGGAATTCATCGTCGGAATGCGTGACATGCATCATATTGTGGACGTGCTCTATGACAAGACCGACCCGGGTCAGGTCAAGGCGGCATACCAGTGTTTCGATGAACTGCTGACAGTCTTTTCTGCGCAGGGGTATGGGACCTACCGGGTCAATACGGCGTTTATGGATAAGGTGGCGGAAACGTATGGTCCGGTACAACGTCAAGTCCACAAGACGCTAAAGAAGGCGCTGGACCCGAACGGTATCCTGGCCCCGGGAAAATCCGGAATTCGCTGACCCTTTACTGGCCGATAAATTCAATCGGCCAGCAGGATGTATATTTTCAGTGAAGGTGCCTCCACTGAGGGGAGGGGAGGTGCTTCTTGATCAGGATAGTTCGCGACGGCTCCTTCTTGTCCCGATCCACCCGATCAATGTAAGCCCGGCGAGCATCATTGCATAGGTAGCGGGTTCGGGAGCAGGGGACACTGGGCCTTCCTCAATGGCAAGATTCACGCGGGCAAAAGTGGAGGGATTGAACTGAAGGTTCTCGGCATTAATAAGCAGTTCATTCCCCACCAGACGTACGTCGGAGGACTGCAGCCCCAATGTTGTCACGCTGTTGTCAATTTTTGCTGCGGTAATGCTTCTTGCGATGTCGGGATCAAACTGAAAAGCATACGTATTTTGAAATCCGGCACCAAAATGTTTGAAAGGGGCTGAATTGGCAAAGTCGATGGTAATGTAGTCATTGGCGATATCAATAGCAACATCAACAAGATTCGGCACGAATCCAAGTGGCGCTTCTGTTGCTGCTCCCGCATTGAAGAGGTTTGCCACGTGAGGATATTCGATTCCTGGTCCAATTGTCACCGTCTTTTCAAGAGAGGTGATGACCGGGGAACTGGACGATGTATCCTGCACGACTGTTCGAAGGGTGACCGGGGTGCCGTTCAGTCCCGCGTAGGCGGGCATGGCTAACAGGAGAGTTGTTGTCAGAACAAGCTTTTTCATCTATCGCTCCTTATATTTATTAATTAATGTTAGAGAGTTACCCATCAGCTAAACATTTTGTGAATGTGGCACTTGAATTTAATTCTATAGCTAAAATTGAGGATAAGGTAATTTTTTATATGGGCAGAAATTTCTGCTGCTCTTCTATGCGAAAGTGAACCGGGGCTTGTGAGAGATAAATAGAGGAGGCTGCATATGATGGAGATTCGGGCAGCGACGATTCGACAGAAGGGTGGGCCTTTCAGGATCGAGAATTTGATTCTGGATGAGCCACGCCCAGATGAGGTGCTGGTTCGTATCGCGGCTACTGGCATGTGTCATACCGACATGGTAGCGCGTGATCAGCTCTATGATGTCCCCTTACCGATTGTGCTTGGGCATGAAGGTGCGGGTGTTGTCGAACGGGTAGGCAGCAACGTGAAAAAAGTGACGGCAGGAGATCACGTAGTGCTGACCTATATGTGGTGCGGCCATTGCAGGCCATGTCTCCATGGAGATTTAACCTATTGCCAGAATTTCTATGCACTGAATTTTGGCGGCGCCAGGGAAGACGGCAGCAGCTCCGCCCGCGATGCGCATGGTTCGCTTCATGACCATTTCTTCGGCCAGTCGTCATTCGGGACTTTTGCTCTTACCCACGAACGTAATGCGATCAAGGTGCCGAGGGAAGCTCCGCTGGAGCTTCTTGGTCCGCTTGGCTGCGGCATTCAAACTGGCGCCGGTGCAGTGATAAATGCGCTTAAAGTCAATCCAGGCGCCAGTTTTGCGGCTTTTGGCGGGGGAGCGGTAGGACTGAGTGCGGTAATGGCGGCTCGCGTCACGGGCGCCACAACGATTATTGCTGTGGATGTCGTTCCATCCCGGCTCGAGCTGGCGAGAGAGCTCGGGGCAACTCACACGGTTAACAGCCGCGAAACCGATCCCGTCGCGACGGTGCGCAAGATCAGTGGCGGGGGGGTAGAATATGCCCTTGAGTCCAGTGGTCGGCCCCAGGTATTGCGCCAGGCCATCGATGCGCTGGGCATTCGCGGCACTTGCGGCATTGTCGGCGCGCCCGCTCTTGGGACAGAGGTCAGCTTTGACGTGAATGGCGTAATGACCACCGGCAAACGCATCCTTGGGATCATCGAAGGCGATAGCATACCCGACCTCTTCATACCAGCCCTTGTCGAGCTTTACATGCAGGGACGCTTTCCATTCGACAAGCTCGTGAAGTTTTACCCTCTTGACAGGATCAATGAAGCGGCAGAGGATAGTGAGAAGGGTATTACCATCAAGCCGATTATCAGGGTGGCATTATAAGAACCCTATGCTTCTGCTTCTTGCATATGCGGGAAAGGGAGGGGAAAACCCCTTTCCGCGAATATTGCACTCACTCCTCATGCAGTAAGCGAAAACGCTCTGCGAGAAAATCAATGAGCGTTCGCACCGATGGCAGAAGGCCGCGCCGAGATGGAAATACAGCATGGACAATTTCCCGGTGAGGAGTCCAATCAGGCACCAGCCTGACCAGCGAACCTGCTGCCAAATGATCACGTACCATCAGAACAGGCAGTTGTACCATTCCCACCCCGGCCAATGCCGCATTTCTTAAGGTAATCATATCGGTGGTGATTAAACGCGGCATGTGATGAAGCGTTGCCTGAGCACCGTTCGGCCCGTGCAGTACCCATTTATGGATTTGTTGAGGCGTTCCCAGTCCGAGGCTGGGCCAGTTGCTCAACTCGCCGGGGGTGCGAGGAAAACCGAAGTGCCATACAAGCGCCTGACTTCCTACCAGACACTGTCCCCGATCAGCCAGGACACGCATGACCAGATCACTATCCTGCAAGGGTGGCGGTCGCACGCGAATGGCTACATCTACTGCTTCGCTCAGCACATCCACACGCCGATTGGTGGCCTCGAGATGGAGCGTGATATGCGGATAACGCACCATAAAGTCGGCCAGCATCACCCCGACATTCACATGCAGCAGCGCCACCGGACATGTTAGACGGACGACACCCCGAGGTTCCGCTTGCATTGCCTCTATTGCTTCCTGAGCAGCCTCTGCTTCCACGAGCATCGCTTTGCAGTGCTCGTAATAGGTTTGTCCGACTTCAGTCACTGTAAAGCGACGTGATGAACGTTGGATGAGGCGCACCCCTAGCCGCTCTTCCAACGTTGCGATGCGACGGCTGAGCTTCGATTTCGGCATTCCCAGCGCTCGGCCTGCCTGGGCAAAGCCGCCATGATCGACTGCCTGGACGTAGTAGTAAAGATCATTCAAATCTTGCACTGCAACCTTATCGTCCTAAAAATAGAACTCTCCTAGCTATTTTAGCAGTCTACATACGTGATGGTTTCCAATCTATACTTTTACTACATTCCATTAAGCAGGAGTTCGACATGAAAAGAATTCTCGGTATCTACAATGCACCGCGTTCCCATTGGGTGGGAGATGGTTTTCCTGTGCGTTCCATGTTCTCGTACCAAGGTCACGGCAAACAACTCAGTCCTTTCCTGTTGCTCGATTATGCAGGGCCAGCCGATTTTTCACCGGCTGACACGCCTCGTGGTGTGGGTGAGCACCCCCATCGTGGTTTTGAGACGGTCACTATCGTTTACAAAGGCGAGGTGGCGCACCATGACTCGACCGGACAAGGCGGAACTATCGGTCCAGGGGATGTGCAGTGGATGACAGCGGGTAGCGGTATCTTGCACGAGGAGTTCCACTCCCCCACATTCACTGAATCCGGTGGCGTACTTGAAATGGTACAGTTGTGGGTGAACCTGCCAGCCAGGAACAAAATGACTGCACCCCGCTATCAAGCTATCCTCGACCGTGATATTCCAAGGGTAGCGCTCCCTGAGGAGGCGGGAACGGTTCGCGTGATTGCAGGCGAGTATGCTGGTCAGGCGGGTCCAGCCAGAACCTTCACGCCAATGCATGTCTGGGACCTGCGGTTGAAACAGGGGGGGATGAGCGAATTGGCACTTCCCGAAGGATGGAACGTGGCAGTGATTGTTCTGCATGGGACCGTGCTCGTGAATGGCGAAACAGTTGCTCGCGAGGCGCAGATGGTGGTGTTGGATCGGGCGGGTCGAGACGTCTCGATTGAAGCCAACAATGACGCTGTAGTACTGCTGCTAAGCGGCAAACCCATCGATGAGCCCATCGTTGGTCACGGTCCATTCGTGATGAACAGCCAGCAGGAAATTGTCCAGGCCATGAATGATTTCAACAGTGGTCGCTTCGGACAAATAACACATTAGTCCCGGTTTGCTGTTTCCGGCGAAGCGACAGCTATTTTCAGTCGGGCAAGGATCCTGCGGTCCAATCGCCCATTCCTGCGCAGGTCAAGGGATGCAGGATCGGCCGGGGGCGGATAGCAGGAATCGTCCCTTCGCTTTTAGCTATCACAATGAACGAGAGGAAAAACATGAATCTTAGACTTCACATCATTATCTGCAGTACCCGGCCTGGCCGGGTGGGACCCTCAGTTGCCAGATGGTTTCATGAATTTGCGGTACAGCACGGAAAATTTGAGGCGGCGCTGGTCGATCTGGAGGAATTCAATCTGCCGGTATATGATGAACCCGAACATCCGGTCCGTCAGCACTACCAGCATGAGCATACGAAGAAATGGGCGGCGAGCGTGAATGCGGCAGATGCCTATGTATTTGTGACGCCGGAATATAATTTCGGAGCCCCGCCTTCTCTCCTGAATGCGCTCAACTATGTTTACAAAGAATGGAATTATAAGCCTGCGGCATTGGTAAGTTACGGCGGAGTCTCAGGTGGCATGCGCGCTGCGCTGGTTGAAAAACTTACTCTTACAACACTGAAAATGATGCCCATGATGGAGGCGGTTGCGATCCAGAATGTGTCGGCACATCTGGATGATGTCGAAAATTTCGTTCCGAACGACCACCATATGAGTTCGGGTACATCCTTGCTCAACGAACTCCATAAATGGGCAGTGGCATTGAAGACAATGCGACAATGAACTTTAATCCTGTTTATCGTAGTCAACTCCATTATCACTTTGAAATGCCCCGGATCGGTGCATTGCTTTCGTTATCCCGCGAACACCATACATCACTTGTAGTGGCGCGGAATGCACGCCGTGCAGCCAATACCGGCGACCCAGCCGTATTATCCGCAGCTATCAAGGATATCGAGCGCCATTGGGCTACGCTTCTAGTCCGGCATTTCGAGGTGGAGGAACGGTTGCTGGAAACCGTGGGGAGCGCATTCGATGCAGAAGTGGCAGCACGAATTCGCGCAGAACACGAAGAGTTGCGAAGGTTGGCCTCCAATACCTGTGAGCTCATTCCGATAGACCGGTTACGCCGGTTCGGCGAGCTTCTTGGTTCGCACGTGCGTTACGAGGAACGAACCGCTTTTCCACAGTTGCAGTCGCATTCATGCATTATCAATGCGGATGTATAGCCTGCGCAGACTGTTCACGTTTTTCCAGAAAACCTGTTAGTCAAAAGGAGACGTATGCATTTTCCCGATTTCTATGAAAAAGCGCCTGTAATACGCACTCGCGATCCATTCGCCGCTATGCTTGGGGCGGCGCGCGACGGCGTGCTTGAATACCGTTATGTCGATGCCGTACGCCTTGCTGGACATTCCTGCCCTACAGTTGCGGGCGCGTTCCTGGTGGGGCGTGCAGCATTGGGCGCTCTGTACCCTGATGAGCCTGCGGAACGCGGTAATATTGCCGTGTATATGCCGGCGCCAGAGCACGAAGGGGTGACGGGTGTCATGGCGCAGGTGCTGACTTTGCTCACGGGCGCTGCTTCCAGCAATGGTTTTCACGGCATTCGGGGGCAATTCCGGCGACAAGGTCTGCTCACTTTCGCGCAGCAACGGGAAGGAGAGGCGATTAACTTCAAACGCCTCGATACGGGTGCTTGTGTAGCGGTGCATCTCAACGTCTCCCCGGTGCCGGCGGATCCTGCCCAGGGAGAGCGGCTGATGACCATCCTGGAGGGTGATGCCAACGGCCTGCAGCGGGAAGCATTTGCCCAGGCCTGGCAGGAACGTGTACGCCGCCTGCTATTGGAGTTTGCGGATGATCCCGACGTGATAAGAGTGAGGCTCGTATGACAGCCATGCAATAGCATTTGGCACTCCGAACCCGATAGCAGGGGAAAATGCTGACAAAAGGCCGGGTTTATGTTGCTACCGTGAGCTACCGCACAATGTTTCGTGCACGTTTATGGGATGTTTGGGAGCAATAATATTCCTAACAGAGTTCGATCATGAAAGAAACGGTCAGCGATTTCCTGGTTCGGCGTTTGTCCGAATGGGGGGTAAAACGTATCTTCGGCCTTCCTGGCGACGGCATCAACGGCATTATGGGGGCGATCAATCGAGTTTCAGATAAGCTCGAATTTGTCCAGATCAGGCATGAAGAGATGGCGGCGTTCATGGCGTGCGCCCACGCCAAGTTCACGGGGGAAGTTGGTATTTGCCTGGCCACCTCAGGCCCGGGAGCTATCCACCTGCTCAATGGTTTATATGATGCCAAGCTCGATCATCAGCCGGTGGTGGCGATAGTAGGTCAGCAGAAACGTACCGCTCTGGGGGGCAGCTACCAGCAGGAAGTCGATCTCGTTTCGCTCTTCAAGGATGTGGCGCATGAGTATGTTCATATTGTGACAACGCCAGGGCAAGTGCGCCACGTGCTCGATCGCGCTATGCGTATTGCAAAGGCCGAGCATAACGTATGCTGCGTTATTGTTCCCAATGACATCCAGGACATGGAGTTTGTGAAACCCCCTCACGAACATGGCACGATTTATTCGGGAGCAGGATATCGATCTCCCCGTGTGGTTCCAGAGATTGAGGACCTGCAACGGGCCGCGGATGTGCTGAACGATGGGTCGAAGGTGGCGATTCTGGTTGGCGCGGGGGCACTGAACGCAACAAGTGAAATTCTCCAGGTGGCTGATCTGCTCGGCGCGGGAATTGCCAAGGCGCTACTGGGAAAAACTGTGGTCCCTGACGATCTGCCTTATGTGACAGGGGCAATCGGCATGCTGGGCACAAAGCCGAGCTACAGCATGATGACCGAGTGCGACACACTCCTGATGATCGGCTCCAGCTTTCCCTATTCCGAATTTTTGCCTGAGGAGGGGCAGGCACGCGGCGTCCAGATCGATATCGATGGACGAATGATGAGCATGCGGTACCCGATGGAGGTAAACCTCGTCGGGAATAGTGAGGATACGCTAAAGCTGTTGATACCGTTACTCAAAAGGAAGGAAGACCGTACGTGGCGAAACCGTATCGAGAGCAGTGTCGACGAGTGGTGGAAGAAAATCGAGGCAAGGGCGATGGAGCCGGCAAATCCCATCAATCCCCAGCGCGTATTCTACGAATTATCGCCACGGCTTCCGGATAATTGCATTCTCGCAGGCGATTCTGGTTCTTCAACATTCTGGTATGCGCGGGATATTCGAATCCGTAAAGGCATGATGGCTTCGCTTTCCGGCGGTCTTGCCACGATGGGATCAGCCGTGCCCTATGCAATCGCCGCTAAATTTGCGCATCCTGACAGGGTGGTAATAGCCGTGACAGGAGATGGCGCGATGCAAATGAACGGCATGAATGAGCTCATTACCATCGTCAAATACTGGCGACATTGGAGCGATCCCCGGCTCGTGGTACTGGTTTTGAATAATCGCGATCTGAACCTGGTAACCTGGGAGCAGAGGGCCACTGAGGGTAATCCGAAATTCGATGCCGCTCAGGATCTTCCCGATGTCCCATACGCAGATTATGCAAAATTGATTGGTCTGCACGGTATACGCGTCGACCGTCCAGAAAATATCGCCAGCGCATGGGATTGTGCCTTGACCGCAGATCGACCGGTGGTGCTCGAGGCATGTACCGACCCGAACGTACCACCGTTGCCACCCCATATCACTTTCAAACAGGCGAGAGCCTATGCCTCAGCAATCGTGCAAGGTGATTCAGACTCGAGAGAAATATTCAGGGAGACAGTAAAGCAGATTTTCGCCTGATCAATTTCTTATGGTGGGAGCACGGATAATTTGGCTCACAATCCAGTTTTGTAGTGAATGCGTTGTTGGAAACCTGACACTCTGCTTCGCTTCCGAGTAGAGCCTCCGGCTGGTAAGTCCGTAGTCCATTCACCGTCCGTCGCCCTTAACCATTGCGTATATGATTTGGCACCTTTGATGGACAGACCGGCTGCAAAGAGATAGTCATTGAGTGCTGTTATGGTGCCTTCCTTGTTGTTGAGTAGATGGCGTTCCACGAGGACGAATCGTGCTATGACTTTTCTGCGGTGGAAGCTCACCGTTTATCGTGTAGATAGGGCATGGTCCTGAATACCCCGGTATCGAGGGGGATCGCGTTGAGGTGATCTTGATTATTTGTCGGCCACCGGCTCCTGCCACTGCCCCTGCTTCTGCATCTCTGTTAAGGTTTGGGGGGTTACAAACGATATAGCCATTGAATCTGTGAAGAGGCGTCCCGTGCGGCATGTAACTGCCGGGATATTGAAAGCCGGATACCGTACCAATATAAGGCTGTATGGGCAGCACAATGACCGGGCGGCCAAGCGAATACGCGTCGAGCTGGGTGCCGGGAGCGTGTGCGGATACTCCCGGCGAATTTATGAGGGCTGGAGAATAAAGGGGCGGGTAAAAAGAGGTGCCAAGGATACTTGATGCCCCTTCCGCTGTGGATCCGGCTACCGGAACAATGCCTTCTGGCACGCCCATTTCCCTCGATCCCACCTCTTGTGCTGTAGCGTTTGAATACGGCAGACCAAATATAAGAAGCATTACGAATTTTTTTATCACAGAATTCCGTTTAAAAGTAGGGATAAAGCCTGCAGGAGAGAGGGGGTGTTTAATGGGCTCAACGGCCTCTAATTTATAGCACTGGTGGGGGGAAAAAACCAATTTTGCCGTGGTTGGATAATTCAGGGAAAAATCCCTTTCCTTTCTCTTAAGACCAAGTTGGTAGCAACAAATAGCTTGACAATGCCCTGTAACGGTGTATAATACACATCCATATTGTGGATTGTCGTGCACGATCACAAAACTAAAAACTCGTTATAGCGCTTGTACATCGCCCGCCTCGTGCGGGTTTTTTATTGCCCGCTTTTTAAGCGGGCTTTTTATTATCTGATCTGTCGAAGTCTAACATTCCCATGCATAGCATCAAATAAGAAAAATTGGCAAGTAAGCCGTTTTTTACTTCTAGTAGCAGGGGTAATAAAACTTTGGCAGAAGATAAAAATGTTTGCAAGAAACTGTGCCTTGGCTAGGGGGTCAGGAAATAATTGAACCGGTATGACCGGTATGTCGTGCCTGGGTATTGGCCTTACAGCTTCATTATTGATGTCAGAAGACGAAGCTGAAGCAGTGCGATAGGCTCGGTGCTTCAATAAACACCCCTGCGTCTCGTTCATCACCTCGATCCTTACAAACTCGGACCAGAGCGAATGAGAGACAAAGGAGGACAATCCAGGATCAGTTGTTTACACGTTCAGTTAACCCTAAACCCGTATCAGGTCTTTGCAGTAACAGTCAACCCGCCTGGAGCGGGTTTTTTTATGTCCGCTTCTCGCGGATTTTTCGAGGCAATAATACAAATGTTTACCAGAAAATGATTCCGTCACTCAAACCCGTGATTAACGCCATCCAACCAGTAATTGAGGCAATCAGACCGAGGATTACGGTAATCCTGACTGCCATTTTTGCAGCACTTGCTTTTACCGGCGGATACCTTGTCAGTGACTGGCGATCTGCATCTCAGCTGCAGCGCTTGAATTCGCAGAATGCGATATTGTCGGCGGCCAGCGAAAAGTGCGCATTGGATATCCGATCGGTGAGGACAGCAATGACTACGCTGACAGAAGTAGCGGCTGAGAGAGAGAAGAATGCAACTGAGGCAATGCGTCATGCGTCGGCTGTTGCGGCAAAGCATACGAGTAGCGCAAAGAAAACCCGTGCCCTTCCAGCAGTAGCAGCTGAACATCAATATGAGGCAATCACGAGAGAGCAGATAGAGTATGTGCAGAGCCGCCATCAGACCGATTAGATTTAACCTCGCGTATTCCCGTAGGAGCTCCTTTCGATTCAATCGTCGCCTGCCAACCAACCTGGCGCTGGTTTTTGCGACTCTATTAACCGGTTGCGCGGGGAAGCCAGTGATTCAGACTCAGGTGATCGAGAAACCTGTTGCTGTTCCTTGTCTCGTTGACAGTCCGCCCGAGTGCAAATCAGCGTACGCGGTTGATCGCGTGTCAATCAAGGACGACCCCCTGACGATCAATAGAGCGCTGCGTGCGGAAATAGAAGAAAGATCGGCGTGTGAAGTCAAACTACTTGCCGCGTTGAGAGGATGCAAGAAGGGTATGAGGAGCATGTAAGAGGAAATGGAAAGGGAAGCGCTGATAAAGCCGGGCACTTGTAAATTTGTGGGTGAAGTATCCAGCGAGGAAGCAGAAAAAGGTGCAGTAAGCGTAGAGCCTGCGAGTCCGAAAAAGAGCAGTCGAGCCATAAAGAGGCGTGAAGCACTTGACGCGATCTTCGCTGGCATTTCACTTGGAAAATCGGCTCGTGCGATGTGCGTGGAGGTCGGTATCAGCCAGAGGGTTTTATGGAATTGGCTGGCGAGTGATGAAGAACTCATGCGCCAATATCAACGCGCCAAGGAGCTTTGCGTGGATGCCTATGCGGAGGAAATCATCGAAATTTCAGACGAGGGATCGAGAGATACGTATGTGGATGAAAAGGGACGGGAGGTCATAAACCGGGAAGTTATTGCGCGTGCTCAATTGCGCATCGATGCCCGCAAATGGTATGCCGCAAGACTTGCACCAAGGAAATATGGCGACAAATTACCTGTTACCAACGAAGGCGCCGATGCCAGGAAAGCCGCGCATAACATCGCGATAGCTTTTGTCGCTCCGGAAGATAGAGGCAATGAGCCAAATGTATCATCGTAAATGGCGGCTCAAGTGCTATGACTTCCCATAGAGCTGAATTTCCGATAAAGCTCAGGTTTCTGTTTGAGCCGGCACGTTACAAAATCTTATACGGGGGAAGGGGGGGTGCAAAAAGCTGGGGTGTTGCCAGGGCATTGTTGATTCAGGCGGCTGCAACTCCATTGCGTATTTTATGCGTACGAGAGTTTCAGAATTCTATCGTCGAATCCGTGCATCATTTATTGAAAGCACAGATAGAAGCCATCGGCTTAAATTCATTTTACGAGGTGCACAATAACGTTATACGGGGAATAAACGGTTCCGAGTTCATCTTTGCCGGTCTGCATAGCAACGTAACCAGGATCAAGTCGTTTGAAGGTGTGGATAGAGTCTGGGTGGAAGAAGCCCAGACAGTGAGCAAGACAAGTTGGGATACGCTTATTCCGACCATTCGTAAAGAGGGGTCGGAAATCTGGGTGACCTACAATCCTGAACTCAATACTGACGAGACTCATCAGCGATTTGTAGTCAATCCCCCTGCGGGCGCTGTCGTCGTAAAAATCAATTGGAATGACAACCCGTGGTTTCCGGAGATACTGCGACGGGAGAAGGATGGACTGAAAGCGCGTGATCCGGATGCTTACCAGAATGTATGGGAAGGGAATTGTAGGGTAACCCTGGAGGGAGCGGTATATGCGAAGGAGCTTCGATTGGCGCAGGAAGAAGGAAGGATACGAAGCGTGCCATATGATGAGGCAAAGCCGGTCCACACCTTCTTCGATCTTGGTTGGGCAGACAACACCAGCATCTGGTTTGCGCAGACTGTTGGCAACGAACTCAGATTGATCGATTACTACAGTAATAGCCAGATGCCAATTCAGCATTATATCGGAGTGCTGCAAAACAAAGGGTATATGTATGGTACAGACTGGTTGCCGCACGATGCCAGAGCGCGAACGTTGGCAACCGGGCGCAGCGTGGAGGAAATTATGCTTGCGGCGGGAAGAAAGGTAAGAATCGTGCCAAATCTCTCCATTCATGATGGTATCAACGCGGCGAGAACCATCTTTCCACGTTGCTATTTTGATGAACAGAATTGTGCAGAAGGCCTGCAGAGCCTGAGACATTATCGATTTGATGTCGATCGTGATTCCGGTCAATTCAGCGCAAGGCCCTTACATGATTATCACAGCCATGCAGCCGATGCCTTTCGCTATTTTGCCATGGCAATCGAGGAGGATAAACCGGCGGCGAGTGCGCGAGGTATTAATATGAAAGGTTGGCGGGCATGACTGAGGCAGGTGTTACGGCAGATATTTCGATTGAGGCTTACGACAAAATATGCCGCGATATTCGGGATCAACCGAAGTGGCGGTCGGACTCGGACACGGACTGTGATTATTACGACGGCGCACAGACCAGCTCGGAGGTGATCGGACGACTGAAGATGGCCGGTATCCCGCCCCAGGATTCCAATCTGATCAAACCGACGATCAACGCGGTATTGGGATTGGAAGCGCGTAGCCGAACGGATTACAGGGTGACGGCGGATGATGAGAGTCAGGCAGAAATTGCGGAAGGTCTTTCCGCAAAAATCAAGGAGGCCGAAACCGAGTCACGCGCTGACCGGGCCATGTCAGACGCGTATTCCAGCATGATTCGGGCGGGCATTGGTTGGGTAGAAATATCCCGGGAATTTGATGCGCTCAAATATCCATATCGTGTCCGGGAGGTGCACCGCAACGAAATTTATTGGGACTGGAGTTCAAGGGAGCCGGATTTGTCCGATGCGCGATATTTGCGACGCGATAAGTGGATAGACCGGCTTCAGGCCGCCCTCATGTTCCCCGACCGGGCGGAAATCATTGCAAATAGCTGGAAGGGGTGGAATGGGACTGACGTGTATGAAGGTTATGATAACGGCTTGGCGCGAGCATATGAAATCGAGCAGGCATGGAATCGCACCCAGGAAGATTACCTGAACCGGAACTCGGGTATGGTCAGGCTCTCCGAGTTGTGGTATCGGCATTTCGAGGATGCATACGTCCTGGTATTGACCGATGGAAAGATAATCGAATACCGCGAGGATAACCCATACCATCAGGCAGCGGTTGCCCAAGGTCTCGTGCAGGTCCAGAAATCGGTTCTCACCAGGATGCGGGTCTCGATCTGGTTGGGGCCGCATAAACTCATGGATGTTCCGAGTCCATTACCCCATTCAGATTTTCCATATGTTCCATTCTGGTGCTTTCGCAAGGATAGGAGTCGAGCTCCCTACGGATTGATTCGTGACATGCGGGGACCGCAGGATCAGATTATCGATCTGGATATTCTTCTCTATGAAGTCCTCAATTCGGTAAAAGTCGAAGTGGACAATGATGCGCTTGATCTCAGCCAGAATTCCTATCAGGAGGTGGCGAATAATATAAGCAGTCTGCGCTCGATGACCATCCTCAACTCTCAGCGAAGGAATACCAGTGGCTTCAGGGTAATACGCGAGCACCAGCTTGCCGCTCAAGTGTTTCAGCTCGTGCAGGAACGCAAGCGCAGGATCGAGGAAGTGGGCGGAATCTACCGCACTATGCTGGGAGCGCATACCTCAGCAAGCAGCGGTGTGGCGATCAACAGTCTCGTGGAACAGGGGTCGACCGTGTTGGCGGAGCCCAATGATAATTTTCGACATGCTCGCCGACTTGTTGGCCAGCAACTTCTTGCGCTGATCAAGGAGGACCTGATTGGAAGACCCGCGCAAATTACAGTCCAGCAAGGTAATAAACCAAAGGTGGTTTATTTCAATCGCCAGTTGGATGACGGGTTGGTACACAACGACATTGCTTCTGCAATGGTCAAAGTCGTGCTTGAGGATATTCCTGCTACTCCGACATTTCGCGCGCAGCAGTTGCAAGCTATGTCGCAAATCGTACAAGCCGCGCCCCCTCGGTTTCAGGCCGTACTTTATCCGGTAATGCTCGAGCTGTCCAATGTCCCGAACCGGCATGAGTTGGCCCATCAATTAAGGCAAGTGGCAGGCATTGACGATAATTCCCCGTTTCAGGCTTTGCAGCAGCAAGTGCAGCAGATGATACAGGAGGCGCAAGGGCGGATTGGGGAGTTGCAGCAGAGATTGGGGGAGGCTGAGCTGCAGCTTAAGGCATGCGGACTTGACTTGAAAGCGCGTGCGCAGGCGCATAAAGAGGATATGGATGATGCTAAATTCCGTCTGGAGGCGGAGAAGATTGCTGATTGTCAGATAGGTAACGCATTATCCGCATAAAAGGAGTAACAAGATGATTCGGTTTCTGAATGATGAAACTGTGGCGGGATACAGATACGGTAAGGGCGCAATTTCCAGGTTTGATGATGTGACTGAGGCGATTTTGATCGCTCAAGGTGATGCCGAAGATTATCCGGCAGTTACTAAGCCGGTAGAGGTACTGGCGAGTTCGGCTGTGGCTGCCTCATGCGCCTTGACGGCGACGGATGAGGTTTTGGGGTCGTTTACCGTTCATGGGGGAATCATCGGCGTCAACAGCATCCTCCAGATCGAGCCGGTGTGGACATTCAGCAGTAGCGCGAACAACAAGATTCTGAAAGTCAGGGTTGACGGTGTGACAGTTTACGGTGCCACCCGCACGATGTCTGTCAAAGAAGCGCCGCTCATCGTTCTGGCAAATCGTAATTCCCTGACGGCGCAAATACAACCTTACGACAATGCGTACGTAACGGCAGGATCGGATACTCCAGCAACTTACACTATTAACTTTGCAAACAGTGTCACGTTCGATATTACCGGACAGAGAGCAAGCAATGGCGATGCGCTTAAACTCGAATACTATCGAGTGCTGCATTTCGTGGGGGATTAAATGGCGGAGTGGTTCATTCGTCCTGACACATCACACAGCGGAACGCGCAACGGGCAGTCTTATGATTTTGCCTGGGGAGGCTGGTCCGAGATTGTTTGGGGCACTTCAGGAGTAAATACCGGAGACACTTTATACATCTGTGGAGCGCACACATATACTTCAGTTATTGCGCTAGGCAATGTTACTGGCGTCACTATCAGGGGGAACCACTCATCTGAGTCTGGATCGCTTTCTTTTAGGGGCAACAATATCTATTTCAATGTAAATCGTTCTTCAATAACCGTTGAGGCACTGACAATTACATCTCAAAACAGATGCATTGTGCCTAGTGGAACTCCCCAGACCGGTCTTGTAATTAAAAACTGTACCTTCTACGGTTCGTCCTTCCCGTGCATCGAATTTTTCTCGATAAACACTTGGAGCTGGATCAATACCACAATAGATGGCAACACGTTCAATGGCGGAGTTGGCGGAGGTGCCGGAGCGGCAATTAGCTGGTGGCCGCAAAGTGGGATTAATACATATATCGAGAACCTTAAAATTACGAACAATACCTTCACTGGATGTTCGGCCCAGCAGGGAGTGATTGTGCTTCTCGCCAGCACAAACGCATTAGGAACAGAATTAAATCCGTCCAATGTTCATATATACGATCTCGACATCCATAGAAACACATTTACCAATTGCGGCGGCGCTGCGATCAAGGCGTATGTCCCCAAAACTGGTCGTAACAAGGGTGTGAAGATTTATGGGAATAAGATAAATAATCAAACTAGAGTAGGCGATCTTGGCGGGGGGATTGTCGTGGGGGGATTCATTCAAACAGATACCTCAGACTTTGGTCAGAATGTAATCGAAAATAATATAGCGGACGGCCTGCAGGGTACAACCGGGTTTGCCAATATTATGTATGGAAGCTATATCATAAGGCACAACTCTGCGAAGAACATCTCTTCAGTTATCTACGATGGCTGTGGTCTTCTGTTTGACCACGGAGCAGACGGATGTCTCGCCTATGGTAACTACCTTGAAAACTTGGTGGGCCCCGCTAATTTCACAGCCGGAGCCGGAATTGGAATCATCTATGAGGCTACCAACATCACTTGCTACGGGAATGTCATAAAGAATTGTCACATGGGAGTTTTTTACGGAAACCAGACTCCTGGGCGGGTGAGCAACATCTTCAATAACACATTCATAAATTGTGACCTAGCGGCGATATACGGGAATCCAACAACCTTTCCCGCTGATTCCAATTTTTGCAAAAACAACATATTCACAGCCAAAGATCTTGGGGCGTTTGATATTCGGTATGACTCGGGAGCTTGGAACCGAGAATCAAACAACGTATTTTTTGGCTTCAAATCAGGAACCCAAGCTTTAAATGCTTCCAGTCTCAATGTAAACCCGGGCCTCGATCCCAATTATCGCCCCCACTCTTCAAAAGTAAAACGGGCTGGAGCTTATCTTGGAGGCAAGGATTATTACGGAAAACAGTTTTATAACACTCCCAATATTGGGGCAGTGGAAGACGTAACGAACACTCCGCGTTATACATTGAGATATAGATAGAGATCGAACCAAACAATCAATCAAGAGCCACCGCCTCTGGAAACATTGGCGGTTTTTTTTTGCTTTCATACGAATGCTAGTGGCAATAATGTAGTAGTAATCCCTGAAACCCCTGGATAACGCAATTCTTGTGCTGTTCAGGGGTTTCTTTTTTCAATCCTGCTAAGGCAGGCCTCACTGTTAAGCATTTGGATGAAAGATGGAAGTAGATCAGCTTACGGATGAGCAAATTGTAAACCTTCAGCGGAACAAATCGAGATATCGGAAAGCGATCCGGGCAAGCTTTTGGAGGTACTAGCCAGGCAGGAAGCACCGGAGGAAGAGGGAAAGGAGAAATCCCCCGATGTGAAGGATGCCATGCTTAGCAAGGAGAGCGACGATGAAGGTGACGATGAGCCTGTCATTCTGAACAAAAGTGGCAAGGGAACTGTTCCCTATATAAACAAAGGCGTTTCGGGTAGAGAACCATTTAATATTTGGATAAACGGAAAGGGCAAATATGATTCGATTTCTGGGCAACACAACTTTATCAGGATATCTTTACGGGAAGGGAACTGTTGCATCCTTCGATAAAAGTGTTGAGGACATTCTGATAACACTGGAGAGTGCTGAAGCTTACGATCCCGACGGATTCCATCCTTATTACCACTTTCACGGCTTCGCGGGAAACCAGGTTGCAGATGACGAGAAATTTTACGATCTGACAGGAATAAACCATGCTTCGCGGGGCGTGAACCTGTCGGTCGCGCAACTCTGGACGCCGAATTCCGGCTATGCGTCCACGGTTGACCCGGCAACTGGCGCAACCGATTCCGTATTGCGCATTCCCAATCTGAACTATGACTATGCAGGTGGCGAGAAGCTGATTATCTGGTGGCTTGGCAAGGTTACGGCAGAAACAATCCCCGCCCGGATGATGGGCGATGGTTACGGTACGTCCCCGGGACAGGGAGGCATTCGTATCGCATTATATACAAACGGACGTGTCGGTTTCGTACTGTCGGGTGCCACCGAAGTTTACTCTTCAAATGGGCACAAGAGCATTTCCGGCGGCTTGCACAGTTTTGGCATAGCCATAAGCGGGGGTGGGCAGGGGGGGCAGCACGGCATATGGGTGGACGAGGAGTATTCACTCTCTGAAGGCTCATATACTCCGCTAACCGGCGGGATAGATACACGCAATTCCAACACCTTCAATATCGGCACATCGTACCCTGCGCCTGCCAGATCCAGTTCGGGCATCGCAACGGCTACGAGGGCTTTGGTAATACTCAGGCTGCCCGCCAGCTATCCCATGCCCTCCGTGGGAACCCTGACGAGTGTTTTTCAGCAGCTTCGCTCGAATCCGGGCAATCCCATTTTGAGGAGCGCGTTCTGATGACTCAGTTATTCAATTTTCCTCTCGATGTCGATTTCGCCGGTACGTATTTACAGGCAAATGGCGTCGAGGGCCCGGGAAATAAGATGCTGAGCGGAATTTCCGATCGACTTGAGATCATAAACGGAGCAGCCAGAACAACGTTGTACGGTACGGACCGGCAAACAAACTACGGCTATAGAACCGAAATACAGCTCGGAACATTCCCTAATTCCGGCGAATGCTGGTCCTCGGTAGATTTCATGATCGATCCTTCATGGACCACAAACAATTTCTCGGGACTTGGATCGTGGTATCCGACACCAGACCCAGGCGAAGAATTGACTGTCAAGCACGTCAATATCGGTTTGCGTCTCGTGAATAGAGATACGCTCTTTGTGAATGTCCCTGCAGCGGTATTGCCTGCTGTAAGTAGTACGGGCAAGACAGTTGCAATTGCCAAGATACAACAAGGACGGTGGCATAATGTAACAATCAGAGTAAATCTGCAAACAACTGCTGTTGGGTGGCGCGAGGTTTATCTGGACCGCGTGAAGATTTTCGGGGAATACAACGTGCCCACGGCTTATGAGGACGCGACTGGTCCCAGCTTCAAGATGGGACCGAGAACGCTCGTCCAGGATTATGACAAGGTGAGAATGTGGGTACGGAACGCCAGGCAATGGACTGGCAATGAAAGTTTCTCGACGGTGATGAGGGAAGCGCCAGTGTCGCCCTCGAGAATGCTGCGGCAATAATGTTTCAATCGCACTCTATTGAGCCGCCTCTGGAAACAGGGGCGGCTTTTTTATTTGGATAAACAGAAAGGGCAAATATATGATTCGATTTCTGGGCAACACAACTTTATCAGGATATCTTTACGGGAAGGGAACTGTTGCATCCTTCGATAAAAGTGTTGAGGACATTCTGATAACACTGGAGAGTGCTGAAGCTTACGATCCCGACGGATTCCATCCTTATTACCACTTTCACGGCTTCACGGGAAAGCAGGTTGCAGACGACGAGAAATTTTACGATCTGACAGGAATAAACCATGCTTCGCGGGGCGTGAACCTGTCGGTCGCGCAACTCTGGACGCCGAATTCCGGCTATGCGTCCACGGTTGACCCGGCAACTGGCGCAACCGATTCCGTATTGCGCATTCCCAATCTGAACTATGACTATGCAGGTGGCGAGAAGCTGATTATCTGGTGGCTTGGCAAGGTTACGGCAGAAACAATCCCTACCCCGATGATGGGCGATGGTTATGGTACGTCTCCAGGACAACGGGGGATTAACATTTTACTGCAAACAAATGGACGTGTCGGTTTCGTACTGTCAGGTGCCACCGAAGTTTACTCTTCAAATGGGCACAAGAGCATTTCCGGCGGCTTGCACAGTTTTGGCATAGCCATAAGCGGGGGTGGGCAGGGGGGGCAGCACGGCATATGGGTGGACGAGGAGTATTCACTCTCTGAAGGCTCATATACTCCGCTAACCGGCGGGATAGATACACGCAATTCCAACACCTTCAATATCGGCACATCGTACCCTGCGCCTGCCAGATCCAGTTCGGGCATCGCAACGGCTACGAGGGCTTTGGTAATACTCAGGCTGCCCGCCAGCTATCCCATGCCCTCCGTGAAAACTCTGACGAGTGTTTTTCAGCAGCTTCGCTCGAATCCGGGCAATCCCATTTTGAGGAGCGCGTTCTGATGACTCAGTTATTCAATTTTCCTCTCGATGTCGATTTCGCCGGTACGTATTTACAGGCAAATGGCGTCGAGGGGCCCGGAAATAAGATGCTTGACGGAATGAGGGATCGTATCGAGATTGTGGATAGAGCGGCACGCCTGACCCTGTACGGCCCAGATACAGAAACAAATTTCGGTCACAGAACCGAAGTCAGTTTTCCTGCATTTCCTAATTCCGGCGAATGCTGGTCCTCGCTGGATTTCATGATCGATCCTTCATGGACCACAAACAATTTCTCGGGACTTGGATCGTGGTATCCGACACCAGACCCAGGCGAAGAATTGACTGTCAAGCACGTCAATATCGGTTTGCGCATTGTCGACCAGGAAACGCTTTTTGTGGCCGTCCCCGCGACTACGCTTCCGGCAGTAACTTCAACCGGAAGGATTGTAGCAGCAAGGAAGGTGGAAAAAGGCAAGTGGCATAACGTCACGATTCGCGCAAATCTACAAACAAACGCTACCGGCTGGCGCGAGGTTTATCTGGACCGCATGAAGATTTTCGGGGAATACAACGTGCCCACGGCTTATGAGGACGCAACTGGTCCTTACTTCAAGGTGGGGCCAAGAACGCTTACTCAGGACTATGACATGGTGAGAATGTGGGTGCGGAACGCCAGGCAATGGACTGGCAACGAAAGTTTTCCGGCGGTTATGGGGGAAGTGCCAGTGTCGCCCTTAAAAATGCTGCAGAAATAATGTTTCAATCGGACTCTATCGAGCCGCCTCTGGAAACAGTGGCGGTTTTTTACTGGCTTTCATGCGAACGCTAGCGGCAGTATTGCAGTAGTAGTCCTGGAAACCTCTGATCAATGCACTTCTTGTGTTGTTCAGGGGTTTTTTTGAACCCTGCTCAAGGCAGGCCCGCTCACTGGGTTAAGTAGTTTGGAGGAAAGATGAAAGTGGATCAGCTTACGGATGAGCAAATCGCAAATCTTACGCCGGAACAAATCGAAATATTGGAAAGCGACCCGAACAAGCTTGCAGAAATTCTAGGCAGGCAGGAAGCATCTGAGGAAAAGGAAACGGAGAAATCCAGCTCCCCCGTTAACGACGACATGCCCGGCAAGGCGGGCGGGGATAAAAGTGAAGATGAGCCTGTCGTTCTGAATAAAAGCGGCAAGGGGACCATTCCCTACCAGAAGCACAAGGAATTGCGGGTAGAGAACTCGGCGCTGCGTGAGCAGCTAAAATCCGCCCAAGGCAAACTCGATGAATTCCTGATACGGAAAGAGGAAGCAAAGGAAGTAGAGACCGGTGCGCTGGATGAAAAACTCAAGATACATCTGGAGGCTCTGAAAGAAGAAATGCCTCAACTTCATCAGGTACTCAGCGCGCTGCTTGAGGGAAGCCGGAAGCAAGGCGAAAAGCTGGAGCAAACACTGCGGGAGTTGGAGCGCGAAAAAGAGGAATCCGAGCGCAGAAACCAGCTGAGTACTGCAGAGCAAGTCGCAGAGGCAAAAGACAATAATCCTGATCTCGCGCATTGGGAAAGTAATGACGCTGACGCGTGGGAAGAAGCACTCAAGCAGGATGAAATTCTGAGAACCAATACAAAGTGGGCAGGAAAGCCTTATGCGGAACGGTTCCAGGAGGTTGTCCGGCGTGTCAGGGCAATCATGCCCGAGGCCTCCACTCCAAAAAAGAAACCCGATCCGGGAATGATGAAAGCGGATTTGCAAGCCAAGCTTGAGGCAGCCCCGGTGAGGAAGCCTGTAACTCTATCGGATATTCAGGGTGGAGCAAATCCAGCCTCTGAACGTGAGCAACTTGAGAGTCTGAGCCCATTTGAACTTGCTCAGAAGCTGATGAAGATGCCCACGCATCAGGCGGCAGCCCTGAGAGCCGAACTTGATTAAGGATTATTGATTAAATGGCTGAAACAAACGTAGCAAGCGGAAGTTCACTGGCAGTCAAACATTATAGCGCGGCGCTCTTCGCCAACACGCTCAAAGGATCCACAGCGATTGACAGTCTTGTGGGCCCGGTCGAGCCTTCAGTAGCAATGCAGAAAATTGCCGGTCAAACAAATCCGGGCATGCCTATCGTGCGAATCGATAATTTAATGAAAAGTGCTGGCGATGTCGTATCGCTCGATCTGGTCGATACGGTGGGCGGTGAACCATTGATGGGCGACGTCAATCGTGAAGGACGGGGCAGCGCGCTTTCGTTTTCCTCGATGGAGATCAAGATCGATCTATCCAGTAAGGTTATCGATGCCGGTGGCAGCATGTCGCAGCAACGCACCAAGCATCAGTTGCGGGAAATTGCCCTGGCGCAATTGTCAGGTTATTTCCCCCGTCTCGACGCTCAGGAAACCCTGGTGCATCTTGCAGGAGCACGCGGTTCGCAAACCGGTTCGGACTGGACAGTACCGCTTCAAAGCGCGCCGAACTTCAGTTCCATCATGGTGAATCCCGTGAAGGCCCCTACCTATAATCGTCATTTTGTAGTGAACGGCGCCAATCTGACTTCAGGGGGACAGCAGTTGGGATCCGTCGTTTCAACGGACGCCCTGCGCTTGTCGCATCTGGATCTGCTGCGGAAGAGGCTTGATGACATGGATCAGCCATTGCAATCCGTCAAACTGGCAGGGGACCGAGCCGCTCAGACTTCCAAGATGTGGGTATTTCTCGCCACACCCAATCAGTATTCGCTCCTTTTGACCGAAGGTTCGTTACGTGCTTTCCAGCAGAATGCCATCAATCGGGCGGCATATTTTGACGAGCGCCACCCCCTGTTTGCCGGTGAGGTTGGGATGTGGAATGGCATTCTGGTGATCAAGAATGAGCGTGCGATCCGTTTTATGCCTGGGGAAAGCACAAAGATAGTCACCGCAGCAAACGCGACAACTGCCACAGAAACCGATCAGGCTGTCAATGGAGCGTTGACTGCCGGGTACGCGATCGAGCGCGGATTATTATTAGGCGCACAAGCACTGGGGGTCGCTTATGGCAAAACCAGGGTCAGCGGAATGCAGTTCGGATGGAAGGAGCATTGGTATAACTTTGAAAGTAACCTGGAAGTGATGGGTGAGAAGGTTTGCGGCAAAGCGAAAACCCGTTTCTCTATCGACGATGGAACAGGTTTCAGGGTACCCACCGACTTTGGTGTGATTGCGGTTGACTCGGCTGTGCCGCTTTAATCCCTTTTAACCAGTTTGATACAGTGAAAGCGGAGTTTTAATGCCCGCTTTCGATCCTCACTTTTTCGAGAGATATAAATGGCTACTTTTAGCGCACCCGATCTGAACAGCAAAGCGATGCCCATGGGCAACTATGGCAATGCCGCAGTGGTTTATGGGACAGCAACGCCCTCGTCAGGGGTGGCCGGAAGCATCTATCGTCCCGTCAGAATTCCGGCTGGCATGAGTGTTACGGCGTTACGGATAGTAAATGACGATCTGGATACAAGCGGCACCACGTTTGCTGTAAAAATCGGCTATACCCCGGTCGACGCCGGGCAAGGTCCTGTCGAGGATGATGATTATTTTTCCGCTGCTACAACGATTTTATCCGGTGTGGGTCTTACCGACCTGAGATTTCAACCCATCAAATTCGAAAAAGATGTCTACGTCATCCTGACTGTAACCGCACCCGCCACTGCATTTGCTTCGGGCAATATCACTGCAATCGTCACGGGCGAGGCGACAGGCATCAAGTAAAAACAAGCAGTAATCAGGAAGTCAAAAGCGATTCCCAGCTTCTGGGAATCGCCTTTTTATTGAGGATTGCATATGCCAAAAGTCAAATATATTGCCGCCGGCATCAAGATTGACAGCATCAATGGAGTGGGATTGCGCTGGGAACCGGGTCAAGTGCGGAATGTAAGCGCTGAAGTTTCCGAGAGGCTGCTCGTTTACCCCGACACCTGGGTGCGCCTCCACGATGAGACGCTGGATAACGTTGTGCCAATCGGGCTGGCGCAAGCAGAGAAACCGGTTGAAGAACCCCTGCCGGTGATCGACTTTCATTCCATGGGTAAAAAAGCACTGCTCGAGTTTGCCGAGCGCAAATACAACGAACGACTGGACAAGCGCCAAAGCGAGGGAACGATACGGCATAAAGTGATTGCCCTGTTTTCCAAGAACGAGATGCCGGACTGATGCCATTATCATATCACTCAATTGTCGAGCTGGCTCGCATTCCGCTCAATGATGACGACAAGACGCGTTATGCGGACACCGTATTATTGTCCTTTGCCAATCAGGGGATGCTGCAGATACTCAAACGGCGACCGGATCTGTTCATAGGCAGCTTCAACAACCTGCCTGATGGGGAACGCGCCTTGGATGATGCTTTTCCATTACCGCCTATATACCTCCAGACAGTAGCGGATTATGTTACGGCCAGAGCAGAAATGTCCGACGATGAGCACGTCAATTCCGGCCGTGCCGCACTCTTCATGCAGTTGTTCGGCTTGGAGGCGCATCCATGAAATTCTGGAGCGATTTTTATGATCTGCTTATGCCAGATTTGCCTGAGTGTCCTGCTGCGGCAGCCGACAGTGCGTTGCGCCAATCTTCTGTGGCGTTTTGTGAGCAATCCCTGGCTTGGCAAACCAAGCATCAGCCTGTCCTGGTAATGGGGGGCATTGCAGAGTATTCCTTTTCTCCACCTGAAGGCACGGAAATTCATGCCATCATAAATGCAGTGCTGGATGGAGAAGAAATAGAGCCTTTTGCCTGCGAGAAGAACATCACGATCTGGAGCCGCCAAACTGGCAAACCGCGGTATGTGCTTGGTGGTCCATCTTCGCTGACCCTGATTCCAACTCCCGATAGTAACGGAGTATTGGCAATAAGGGTCGCGTTAAAACCTTCGGCCACCAGTGCAGGGATTGATGACGAGTTATTCCACGAATACCGCGAAGCCATCACTCACGGCGCGATGGGGCGGCTAATGCTGTCACCTAAAAAACCCTATACCAATATCCAGCTAGCCCCCTATCACCAGCAACAGTTCATTATCAAAACGGCAGCAGCAGGCATGAGAGTAGCCAGAAGCTATGCCAGAGCTCCCCTTCAGACTGCGATCCTGAGACGAGGATAAAACATGGGACTCAAGTTCTCGAATTTTGGCAAGGCCATTATCAGTTCTGCCCCGAGCGGAACAACGGGATTGAGCTTCACAATAGAGGCCGGAAAGGGCGTTCTCTTTCCATCGCCCGGCATCGGCGATTATTTTTATGGGATATTCAAGGATGCTTCCGGCAACCGGGAAATCGTGAAAATCGAGGCACGTACCAGCGACAGCTTAACCATCGCGCAAGGAGGACGAGGACTGGACGGTACGGCTCCCCGTACCTGGGCAGCAGGCGATTATTTCGTTGCCGGCGTGACCAACATCGCCTTGCAGGAATCTCTTGCAAATCCAAATCTCCAGGCGCTTGGCGGCCTGGAAACGTCAGCCGATAAGATGGCGTATTTTACTGGACCAGGCACAGCTGCATTGGCGAATCTGAGTTCCTATATCCGGAGCTTGCTGGATGATGATAATGCAGCGACCGCAAGAGAGACTCTAGGCGCTGCGCCTGCGAGCCTCATTCCCCCTGGAACCGTTATGTCATTTTTTCAGGCGACGGCCCCGACAGGCTGGACTCAGGTCACGACGCATCACAATAAGGCGCTGCGTGTTGTAGGAAGTGCCGGTGGCGGTTCGGGGGGGTCAGTCGCGTTCACGTCAGCCTTCACGTCGCAGGCAGTTTCGGGTTGGAACAGTGCGACGACATTGACTTCGGCGCAGATACCGGCGCATACGCATAGTTTGAGTGTATATGGGACATCAGGCGGAGGGGCTAACCCCAGCGGTGGAGGAGGTGGAATTATTACCGGGATGCCAATTACAGATGCCGGCACAGGGGGTGGTGGCTCCCACAGCCATATTTTTACCGGCACGGCCATCAACCTTGCCGTGCAATACATCGACATAATCATAGCGAGTAAGGATTGATGGAAATACGCATAGCGAATTGTCCGCTGGAGGCAAAATGTGAAGAGCTTAAGATCGAGGACAGCAAACCCGTCCTTTATCGATGTCCATGGTATGTGCAGGTGCGCGGGGTAAATACCAATACGGGACAGGAAACCGATTCATGGGGGTGCGCTATAGGCTGGCTGCCCACGTTGATGATCAACACTGCCAACGAATCCCGCAAGGGCGCTGCAGCTACGGAATCTTTCCGTAATGAGATGGTGAAGCACAGCGAGAAAACGCAACAAGTGCTGCTCGTGGCGGCGCACATGGCCAACAGGAAGGTCCAGGGTAACGGTTTATTGGAGCAGAGCGAGATATGCGAGTGACAATCATTCGGGACGACAGCGTGGTTGGAATCGATGGGGTATTCAGGCGAATCGATTTGTCCTCGTTGAGGGCCAATGTGCGCGCTGTGCAGTGGAACGATACAAGCGGCCATATAGAGTATGACGATACTGCAAATACGCTGCTCACAAACATGGCAGAGTTTCAACCATTTGTGGATCTATGGAAAACCGCGCCATCAGAACAAATCACCGTGTTAACTGCACCGGGTCCGGATCAAATGAAAGCAGCGGCTGTCGCCCGCATCAACGCTGCTTACCAGTCCGACATAAGGGAATTGACAGCAGCTTATCCAGAGGAAGAAGTCAAAAGCTGGGCATTACAGGAAGGGGAAGCAAAAGCATGGTTTTCGAATCCTCAAGCCCATACTCCCTGGCTGGACAGCGCTGCTGATGCTCGAAATATGAATAAGGCAGATCTTGCGGGCAAAATTATCGCCAAGGCTGCTGCATTTGCGAGAGTGCATGGTCAACTGACGGGCAAGAGGCAGAGATTACAGGAGAGGGTTGCTGCGCTTGGCGATTTTCCTACTCGGCAGCAACTGGATGACATCAAGTGGTAAACATGATCGAAATTTTTTGAACAAGATGCGGCATAGCCGCTTTTTTTTTGCCCGAACGGGCTTTTTTATTCACCATCCTAGGAGGAATTATTGTGACCATGTTTCAACGCAAGCGCATCAAAGCCATCCAGGAAGAAGTGGAAAGTCAACGTGCCGCAGCTGAAGTCCGCGCAGACGGTTTATTGGAAAAGCTGAAGGAATCGAAATGGACCGCTCCAATATTGCTGGGTGCGGTTGTGTTCGCAATAGTTTTATGGGGTTTGTCCTGATCATGGCAGAAGATGAAGGCGACCAAGAGATCGCGAACAGGGTCGAGAGGCGGCGTGGACCATCCACCTACACATTATCCTTCGGTGGAATTATTGCAGTGGCGGGTTTGGTTGCATCTGGCGTAGCCACGTACAACACGGTGCAAAATGATATCGCGACGCTGAAACGAGGAGAGCTGTATCAGGAAAGAACCAATGAACGCCTCGATGAGGAACTCAAATCGGTGAGAGCCGAGCAGCGTGAAACGATGAAGGAATTCAATGACAAGCTCGACAGAATCATCGAGAAATGGGCTAGGGGGAGAAAGGCATGAGGTATTTGCTGGGAGCCTCCCTTCTGGCGTCGTGCACCATGCTTACGCCCCTGGCGACGAATGAACCGGCGGTGACGAACAAACCCCCGCTGACGAACGAAACCCCCGTGGACCCCCACGTTTCGACGGTAAAACCGCAAACATCGATGAATCCCGTGGAGGTCTCGAAGCCAAAATCCAAGCCGGCATCTCCCATTCCGGAAATATCCTCGTGCGCCGCACTGAATGCAGGCAATGTAAAGGAGACCATAAAGGCGAAACTGGATTGCATCACAGAAACCCTTCCCTGACGCCTGCATACCGATAAGCACAAATGAACATGGAACACGAGGAATCGAAAGATGAGTAAGCCATTGTTTAGCCAAGGCAGGTCCGCTGTAGCATTATTGGTGGTGGCTGCGTCAACACTGGTTGGAATCGCGGTGAACGAGGGGTATAAGGATGAAGCATACATCCCTTTGCGCGGGGATGTCCCCACCATCGGGTTTGGTACGACCATGGGCGTGAAAATGGGGGACAGGACAACCCCCGAGAGGTCTTTGATCCGGTTGCTGGATGAAATCGAGGGGGTTTATGCGGCTGGAGTCAGACGCTGCGTGACTGTGCCTCTATATCAGCACGAGTATGAGGCGTATGTGAGCCTCGCTTATAACATCGGTGTCGCTGCATTCTGCCGAAAAGCCTTACCTGGAAGACCCCCTAATCTTATCGACCTGCTCAATGCCGGACGGTATGCGGAAGCGTGTGCGCGCATAGAGGCATTCAAATATGGCCCCGGTAAAAAAGTACTGCCGGGGCTCGTGAAGCGGCGTGCCAAGGAACGGGCATTATGCGAGGGACGAGTAACTGATCTGCAGCAGGATAGCTCTCCCGGAACCGGAGATCTGGCAGGGTGAGCGCATTCAGGATTTCCGGATTCTCCGGGCTTGTTCCGCGGCTGGCAAAGCACTTGCTCAGCTCGAACCAGGCGCAGACGGCGACCAATTGCAACCTTGCCGCAGGCGACTTGCGGCCCCGAAACGCGCCGCTACTTGTTTTTTCCCCCCAGATCGATGGAGAAATCCGGTCGATGTTCAGGATGGAAAAGGATGGGAGCGAAAAGTGGCTCGCCTGGAGCAGGGATGTCGATGTAGCCCGTTCGCCTGTTGCAGGGGATACGCTTCAGCGATTCTACTACACGGGCGACGGGGAGCCGCGCACTTCCAACTTTGAAATGGCAACAGCGGGCGCCAATGCTCATCCGTCCGCCTGCTATGTACTTGGGGTTACACCCCCGGTCAGCGAACCGCTGGTGAGCGCGTCGGGTGGCAGCGGAGTAGCGACTTCCCGTGCCTATGTATATACATTTGTCACGCAATGGGGGGAAGAGTCGCAACCTTCCCCCGCTTCGATAGTGACCAGCGGAAAGATAGATGCAACCTGGATGATTTCAAATCTGGACGCAGCACCCCCCAATTCCGGGGCAATTACTGCTGTTTCCAGGAATTCTCCAGTTGCCGGGCAAATGGAAATCAGCCTTGATACCGTCTTCGGTTTAAGAGCGCACGAGGAAATCCAGTTTGAATCGGTGTCGGGCATGACTGACTTGAACGGTCGATTCATTCTGATGAGCGTGGATCCGGTAACCAAAAAGGTGGCCATATCCCTTTCTACAGACCAGCTCTACGCCGGAGGTGGGAGGTGGGAGCGGCAGGCTCCACATAATACCGGGGGGATGAACAAGCGCATCTACCGGACGCTTACCACGTCGTCAGGGACCGAATATCGCTATGTCGCAACACTTTCCGGGATTACAAAAAACTACAGCGATACTGTCCCTGACACGGTTATTGCGCTGGGAGAAACATTGCCCTCCACAAACTGGGAAATGCCCCCGGCAAACATGAGAGGCATCGTTGTACTTGCGAATGGAATTGCCGCAGCATTCGCGGGCAATGAGGTGCTTTTCTCGGAACCGTTCAAACCTTATGCCTGGCCCACTTCGTATCGGCAAACATACGACCAGGAAATTGTAGCCATCGCTGCAATGGGAACCACACTCGTCGGCATGACCAGGGGCAATCCCTTCACCCTGACCGGCGTTGAGCCCGTAACCATGGGCGGAGGAATGGAGAAGCTGGGAGTGGCGTGGCCCTGCATGTCGAAACGAGGAGTAGCGAATTTTGCATTTGGCATCGGGTATCCCGCTCCGCAAGGGATGGTAATGATCGGGACAAGCAGCGATATTGTCACAAAAGATTTGTTTACCCAGAAGGAGTGGTCCGAACTAAACCCCGATACCTTTATCGCGACCTCTGCCGATAACCGCTATTACTGCGGCTATTCGGCTGGCGACAGCTCCCTGATGTTCGTGATCGATAAGGCGGAGGATGCATCCTTTACAAAAATCAACCAGAACATCAGTTGCATCTGGACGGATCCCATCACCGGCAAGCTCTACATCGCCACAAACAAGAAAATCTACGAATGGGAAGGGGATACGGGAACTAAGCTTTTCTATGAGTGGAAAAGCAAACGGTTCGTTACTGCGTCACCGGTTAATTATGGTGCGGGGAAGATCGATGCCGATTTTAAAATGACGGAAGAAGAAAGAGCAGCGGCGCAATCCTCCTATAAGGAGACTATCGCTGCCAACCAGACATTGATCAGTTCTTATTCCATGGATGACGGACTGGCAGATACATGCCTCGGTGAATACGAGATCGGGGGTGATGCGACTCAGGATATTCCCCTTTTATCCATAGATTCTCTGCAATTTCAATTATGGAGCGATGGCGTGCCGAAATTTACCAAACAGGTCAAGAATAACAGGGCATTTCGGCTTCCCGGTGGCTATAAGGCCGATAACGTAGAGTTTGTGCTATCCGGCAATGTGAAGGTAAACAGCGTCGTCCTGGCTGAAACAATGGATGGATTGAAGCAGGCATAGCTACCATAAGGCTCGAACGGCGGGGTCGGCTGATCTGCTTTAGGAATTCAGGACCAGACAGAAAGTGAGTTTTTCGGCAAACTTGACCTTGAAAGGAGGGGTGTTTGCCATGAAGAAGAAGCGGTTTTCAATAGAACAGATCGTAGCGGTATTAAAGCAGGCGGAGCTTGGGATGCCGGTGGCGGATCTGATCCGGCAGGTGGGAATCTCGGAACAGACGTTCTACCGTTGGAAGAAGCAGTACGCCGGGATGCAGTCGGACCAGGTGCGGGAGCTCAAGCAGTTGCAGGAAGAGAATGGGCGGCTCAAGAAGCTGGTAGCCGACTTGAGCCTGGACCGGGCGATCCTGCAGGACGTTGCATCAAAAAAGTGGCCCGGCCCGCGCTGAAACGCGAAGTGGTGGACTACATCGTGAGCCACCATGACCTGAACATGCGGCGGGCCTGCAGGTTGATGAAGCAATCGCGCAGCGTCCAGTACTATCGGAGCATCAAGGATCCGAAGCAGGCGTTGCGAGGGCGTATGCGGGAGATTGCAAAGACACGGGTGCGTTATGGTTACCGGCGCATCCACGTGCTTCTCAAGCGTGAAGGCTGGCAGCTGGGTAAAAACCAGATGTATCGGCTTTATAGCGAAGAGCAGCTACAGCTTCGCTCAAAGCTGCCCAGGCGCCGCAAGATGGTCGTGAGACGCCAGGCGAAGATCAAGCCGACCAAACCCAATGAAGCATGGAGCATGGACTTTGTGGCGGACCAACTGGCCAACGGGATGAAGTTCCGTACGCTGACGATTGTGGATGTCTTCAGCAAGGAAGCATTGGCAATCGAAGTGGGTCAGCGTCTGCGAAGCGACCATGTGGTCGCTACGTTAAATCGACTGGCCGCGGCGGGGTCCTCCTCAATATCTTTTTGTCGATAATGGCAGCGAATTCTCGGGGCAGTTGCTCGATCTCTGGGCGTACCATCACCAGGCACGGATCGACTTCAGCCGGCCAGGAAAGCCGACGGACAATTGCCACATCGAGACGTTTAACGGATCATTCCGGGACGAGTGTCTTAACTTGCACTGGTTTGAAACGCTGGAAGAGGCCAAAACGATCATCGAAGACTGGCGACGGGACTACAACGAGAGTCGACCTCACTCGACTCTCAATGACCTGTCGCCAGCCGAATTTGCACACCGGGCGGGGCTTTCAAGCCTTGCCCGGGTTTAACCAGCGCCGAAAACTAACTCTCGGAATGGCCCTGGAAACCCAAGCAGATCACGGCACTCCAGGGAGTGTTCTCGGGCCGGTAAAGATATTTCAAGCAGTTTTTTCTTCCTGATTTTGTCGCCCAAACGCGAGCCGCCCCTGTTCGGGCGGTTTTTTTTTGACTATAAGAAAAGGAATTTTGTATGGCGAAGTATGTTCATTCCGATGTGCTGGATGGTGGATTGAATGCGATAAAAAACAATGCGGGCCGCATGCTGCTGTTAAAGGCATATTCCTTTGCTGACAGTTATGCAACCGTTAATGCTAATGCAATTTGTGCGGTTGCAATGGCGCCCGGAGATTATGCATTGTCAGGTGCCGATGGCGCAGCCCGCGTGCTGACAGTCGCGGCACGCAGTGGCACAGCCTCGGCCAATTCGGGCAGCGCGCCGGATCTTCACATTGCATTCACGGACAACGTGAGCAAGGTATTGCTGGTGACCGATGAAACCACCGATCAGGTGGTAACGAGCGGCAATACAGTCAATTTCCCAAGCCTGACCTACACGAGTTCCCAACCCACCTAACTCAACTCCTGGCGATATTCCAGATATCAAACAATGGCAACATTTACCCAAGCGCAGAGCGCGCGCAACGTCGTGCTCAATATGGGAACGCTGGCAAGTGGCACCTACATAACTTCGTCCGCCATTGATCTCGGACCTGCTATCCCGTTGGATATTACTTTAGAGATTGAATGCGACCCTAACGGCACTCCCACCGGCAGCCGCCAGTTGATTTTATTCGCAAAACTATCGCTCGATAATGTGAATTTCGGGAGTGGCCCGGAAAGCGGAACCGACGCCACCAACGAGGCTGACCTCCATTGGATCGGCACATTGCCGTGCAATGACACGAACGTGCACCGAAAGCTCTTCAGCCTGCAAGGTCTGCCAATCAGCCGTTACCTGAAGCTGGTCGTAAAAAATGACATGGGGGTGGCAATCAGCTCAGGAAGCATTTACAGGGCCGATATTACCGGTCTTTCCACCTGATCTGCCGGCATGTCCCTCATCACCCTACGAAACAGATTTGCAAGCCAGCCGCAGCGCGCTGCACTTATTGACTATGCCGGCCTTGCCAGAGGAATGCGGATATTATGGAATCCTGCCGCGGGGCCGGTCGATCTGGTTACCGGGCGAAGCTGGGCAGCGGGCGGCAATGCGTCAATTGTTCCAGCACAAAATGGCAAGGTGTTTTCGTTTGATGGGGCCGATGACTATTACGCCTATACCGGCTATCCGGAACTGACCGGCAATGTCGGCACCTTCTTTATGTGGTGCCCCACTGTGGGTGGGCCCGATACTTATGGTCACTGCCCCTTCGGGGCTTCTTCTCCCAATGCTTTCGCATACCAGGTTTATCCAGACTTAAGAGTAGCTATCGGTTCCAATGGCGCCAGTTCCGGCACCCTTTCTTCATGGTTCAACACAAAAAGCCGGAGTATCGTTTTCGTATCGGGGGGTACGGCAGCGACGTGCAAAGTTTTTCTCGATGGGAAAGAGGCCGGGTTGACCTGGACAAGTTCCCCGGTAGCCTGGGGAGCGGGGAACAAGAATTTCAACCTTGGACGGTACGTCGGTGGGAATCTATGGGAATTTGACGGCACGATACTGATAGCCGGCTTTGCCGATTCAGTCTGGGGAGCGGCTGAGTCACGGGCTTTTCATGAAAATCCATGGCAGCTATTCAAGGCATCTGCAAGAAAGCTGTGGCCTGCTGATACAGGACCCGGATTAAGCGGTGTAGCTGCAATACAGGCAAATAGGGGCAGCACCGGAGAAATTGCTCAACATCACACGCTCGCTGTTGCGGGATTAACACAGGCAGGTGGCGCCAGTACGGGCAAGATCGAGCAGGATCAAATTCTTGCGGGCGCTTCCCTCGCTCAATCCAACCTGGGTAGCGCTGCCGGCGTTACCAGAGGTATTGCCCTGGCGGGCGCCCTGGTTGCGCCGGCCAGAACCTTGAGCACGGGGAAAGTAAGTCAGGCGCACATGCTCAGCATGGGCGCATTGGCCCAGGGGAAGATATTGCCAGGCGGCGCAATCACGCAAACTCATATCCTGATTGAAGCAGGCTTGGCGCAATCTAACGCAGGCGATGCCCTCCCCATATCCATCGGCAGTGGCACGCTTGTCGGGACGCCCTCCATGCAAGCCAATGCTGGCGGAACGGGCGTAATTACCCAGATACACATTCTTTCCGCCACTTTTTGCATCCAAATCAATAAAGCAAGCGCAGAAGCGATAAGTGACGGGGTTGTGATTGAATCCGCGCTTTTCAGCCAACCTGCTGAAGCAACCTATATCAAGAAGCCTGGCATTCCGGTCGGAACACCTCCATGGCTCAAAACCATGCTTGAGATACTGACCGGACGACGCGGAAACCGAATAGCGCTTCCCGCCTTTCGTGCGCTTACATTCTCCGCTCCCCCCACCCAGGCTGAATGCGAGGCATTGTATGCGTACATAAATTCTGTTCGCGATTCTCTCGAACAGCTTATTTCACGTATGGATGGATGATGAATATTGAACTGATTTCGCTGCTCAAGGGAAATATGGGCTTGACCTTGACATCTGAGCTGGCCGCGGATATCTGCGTTGCCGCCTACCGCATGGAAACGCTTGCGCAATCGAGAGATATTGCCCAAATCAAGCCTCGATATAACGGCCGCATAGTATTCGCTGTAGAGCGTATTGAGGACATTACAGAAGAAATAAAGCATTTGCATCGCACCCACTGGAATGAAACCGAAGGACACAGACATCGGCTACCGTTCCAGCCGGATTACGAGACTTTTATCCGGTATGAGCAGGCGGGCCGCTACCTTCTTTTTACCGTAAGAAGCGAAGGAAAGTTGCTGGGCAATTGCGCCATGTATCTGGATAAGAGCGCTCACACGCAGACACTTATTGCCACGGAAGACACGCTGTATCTTTTGCCCGAGGCGCGACGCGGCACTACTGCCAAGCGTTTTGTAAGGTATGTCGAGAATGCCATGAAATTGCTAGGCGTCCGGGAAATCAACATTACCGTAAAGACAGTTAATAAGGCCGCACGGTTTTTCAGATTGCTCGGCTACAGGCACGTAGAAAATGGATTGACCAAAATACTGGAGATTGAAAATGTGTAGTTCGAAGCCACCAAGACCGGATCCGCTCATCGGGCAGGCGGCAAAACAACAGGCCGATATCGCCCAGCAGCAACTGGATGTGGCAAAGCAACAGCTCGAATGGGAGAAGGACAGAGCCAGGGTACAAGACCCCCTGATCCAGAAGATTGTAGATCAGCAGATTGCCTCAGGCGAAGCCAATGCGGCGAGGGCCGAATCGCAATGGCAGGCATACCGCAACCTGTTTGCGCCGATAGAAGAGCGCATGGTGAGGGAAGCCAACGAGTTCGATTCGCTTGAGCGTAAAGAGCAGATGGCGGCCGAGGCAGGAGCGGATATCGCAAAAAGTTATGAGAGCGCCCTGGATTCGAGCCAACGGACGATGGGACGCATGGGAGTAAATCCTAATTCAGGCAAGTTTCAAGGCCTGACCCACGAGATCAGCCTTGGGCTTGCCAAAGACACGGCGGGAGCAATGAATAAGGCCCGACGCGAGACAGAATTGCAGGGCATGGCCATGCGGCAGGGCGTGGCCCAATTTGGGCGTAATATGCCCACCATGGGAATAGCTGCCGATGCGGCAGCGCTCAATGCAGGTAACGCCGCCACTGACAACCTGGCAACGAAAGCAGGGCTGCATACCGCCGGCATGAATGCGGCGCAACACTGGTATGACGGCGCCCTTGGTGCGAATAGCTCCTCCGGCAACCTGATGCTGAACCAATATCAGGGCCAACTGAATGCATGGCAGCAACAGCAGCAGAATAAAGCGGGAGGACTCAGCGGGTTAGGCAATCTGGTCGGCACCCTGGGCGGAGCTTACCTGATGAGAACCCCAGGCCTGCGGACGGGCGGGGTCATCAGGAACTACAATGCCTATGGTTTATCCACATTGAAGCGCGATGGCTATGGGAACAGTGGCATAGTACGAGGTCCCGGTACCGGCACCAGCGATTCCATCCCGGCTTCAATTGAAGGCGTGCAGCCTATCCGGTTATCCAATGGCGAAGCGGTACTCAACAGAAAAGCGGTGGAACTTGTAGGGGAGGATTTCATTCACCGGCTCAATGTCGCCTCAGGGTTGATGAAGCGCAAGGCGACAGTGAATAAACACAACAGGGAGGGGGACCATGCTTGAAAGTCTGGGCGCGTTTGCTGGCGGCCTTGCACAGGGTATACGCACGGGGCAGGATATGAAGCTCCGGCAGCGGGATGCCAACCGGTTGAAAAAGGCGGATGAGCGCGAGGCGGAGTTGCATCGGGCGAGGATCGACAAGGCAGACTTCAACAGGGAAAAACGCGAGCGGCTCCGTGCCGCCAACGATGAGATAGCGATTCCATGGCAGCAGGATAAGCAGAAGCCATCTATCCCCGGTTACCCGACGCCCGGCCTGAGCACCGGGTTGATGAAAACACCTGCTGTCGCAGAAGCCGATACTGGAGGCCTTTCCAGCCTGAGCAAACCCGCAACACAAATTTCCTCGGATGAAATGATCGCCAAGCGCATGTTGGCTGGCAACCTGCTTGATGATGCGAATGAACTGACGCGCATGGCGAACATTTACAAGAAATATGGCCTTCTGGAAGAAATGGCCCCTTGGATGAACAAAGCCTATGCAGCGAAGAAAAGGGGAATTCCCGATGCTCTGAACTCCCTGCTAGCAGGGAACGCGAGGAAAGCCAGAGAAATCCTTGAAAAAGGCGGATTGGCGCTGGCAGATGATCCTTTGCAACTGGATTCAGACGAGCAACAGAATGTGTGGAGATTCCGATTCATGGACGGCGGCGAGACAGAAATCGATCTGAGGGAATTTGCAAGAAGGTTTTTTCCTTCGTCAATACTTCCTCCAGTAACTCAATAACGATTCCGATAAATTGTAGTAGTCGCGATCCCATCAGACAGTTTCCCGATTTGACTGGTGCAGTTGTCAGATCAGATTCAACTGTTCAGTAATGTGATTTTATCGTTCCACACCTCCTTTCCGTCAATTAATGTTTGCATGGGTGTTCGCCCGCAGCACATCTTGCCCTGATGAGTGCGGTCGTGATTGTAGTAGTGCAGCCAGTCATCCAGGTCAATTTGCAACTCCTCGATTGATCGGTATATCTTGCGCCGGAACGCGACCTGGTAGAACTCTTGCAGGATCGTCTTGTGAAAGCGCTCACAGATGCCGTTGGTCTGCGGATGATTGGCTTTGGTGCGAGTATGTTCAATATCATTGAGCGCCAGATAGAGCTGATAATCGTGAGTCTCTGGCTTGCCGCAATATTCAGTGCCTCGGTCGGTCAGAATTCGGATCAGGCCCATGTCCTGTTCTGCAAAGAAGGGTAGTACCCGATCGTTGAGCAAATCCGCGCCTGTAATCGGCGTTTTGGTCGTATAGAGCTTGGCTGTGGCCCACTTGGAGTAGGTGTCGACGAAGGTCTGCTGATAAATACGACCCACGCCCTTGATCGTGCCCACATAGAAGGTATCCTGACTGCCAAGGTAGCCTGAATGGGCGGTTTCCACCTCCCCATGGGCGACATCGTCGTCCTGCTTCTTCTCCAGGGCACTAACCTGCGCTTCGGTCAGCACTTCTCCAGTCTGCGCGATATGACATTCCAGTGCCGCCAACCGCTTCTTGAATGATTCCAGGTCCCTGCGCAGCCAGACAGAGCGAACGCCTGAAGGAGAAATGAAGATGCCGCGTTTGCGTAACTCGTTGGAAACGCGCACTTGCCCGAATGCAGGCTGCTCAAGGGCAAATGCAGCTACCGCCATCTCGACTGCTTCTTCAACTCTATTCTTGGGATTGGGCTTCCTTCGATTGGCATCAATCAGGGCATCGATACCACCATTTTCCATCGCTGACTGATACCGATAGAAGGTATCCCGGGAAAAGCCCATCACCTTGCAGGCACGCGATACATTGCCAAGCTCGGCTGCCAGATTAAGCAGCCCTACCTTGTGCTTAATAACATTTTGTTGAACACTACTCATGGGGTTACTCCTTTGCGCTTTCAGCGCTCAATTTGATAAAGATTCGCACCTCTATCAAACCGGGTAACCCCGCTTTTCGCAAGGCCCTACTGTCAGATTAAATCTGAACTACTACAGATAAAGTCTATAGGTTGGAATTACAATCTGCATACTCTCGTCTGAACATTATCGTTACAATAATACCAAATGCATCAACCCCAAGAAAATAAGCTTCCAGTTTTTCAAATACTGGTTTTCTCCAGTCTTGTTGTGCTCGCACTTTTTCTATGGCAGGGGCATAAAGGATTCTCACTATGGGATGAAGGTTTTCTTTGGTATGGGGTTCAACGTGTGATGCTAGGTGAGGTGCCTATCCGCGATTTCATGGCTTACGACCCCGGCCGTTACTACTGGTCCGCTACACTCATGTGGCTGTGGGGAGACAATGGCATAGTGGCCTTAAGGGGTAGCTTGGCGGTTTTTCAAGTGATGGGATTATTCGTCGCTCTACTGTTAATTGCTCGAAATACAAGAACGCTAAATTTTCCTTATTTACTTCTTTCAGCCATCACATTGGTGGTCTGGATGTATCCACGCCACAAATTATTTGATGTCTCTTTATCTATTCTGCTGATTGGAGTATTGGCCTTTCTTGTGCAGAACCCTACAAGGAGACGTTACTTTTTCACCGGTTTATGTGTAGGTTTTGTAGCTGTTTTTGGCCGTAACCATGGGGTATACGGTGTCTTAGGTAGTTTTGGGGTTATGATATGGCTGACCATCAGGCAAGCGGATAAGCTTGAATTTATCAAGGTGGCTATGCTATGGGCAGTAGGAGTAGCAATTGGTTATATTCCAATACTTCTCATGATATTGCTGGTACCAGGCTTTGCTCCTGCCTTCTGGGAAAGCTTGCTCTTTTTCCTTGAAATTAAAGCAACTAATCTTACTCTACCCGTTCCTTGGCCTTGGCGTTTGGAATTTGACTCCGTATCTATTGGTAAGACGATTCGTGGAGTGCTGGTTGGCTTGTTTTTCATCGCTATAGTCGTTTTTGGCGTACTTGCTATCATATGGGTTACTCGCCAGAAATTTCACAAGCGGGCTGTTCCATCGGCCTTGGTTGCAACTGCATTCTTGGCATTGCCCTATGCGCATTATGCTTATTCCCGAGCTGATGTAAGTCATCTTGCTAAAAGCATTTTTCCTCTATTAGTCGGTTGCCTAGTGCTGTTGTCCACAAAACCAGCGAGGATCAAATGGCCGTTGGCACTTTTGTTATGTGGGTCAAGTTTATTAGTGATGGTGCATTTTCATCCCGCCTGGCAATGTCGGCCTAGCAAACAATGTGTGAGCATCGTAATTTCAGACACCAAAGTGACTGTTGATGCTCGCACAGCGAGTGAGATCAGTCTATTAAAGAAATTAGTTGCTAAGTATGCAGCCGATGGTCAAAGTTTTATCACAACTCCTTTCTGGCCGGGAGCTTATCCCCTGTTCGAAAGAAAGTCTCCTATGTGGGAGATATACGCCTTGTTCTCGCGAAGTGAAAGCTTTCAACAGCTAGAAATTGAACGAATCAAGGTGACAAATCCAGGTTTTATCCTGATATTCGATTTCCCTCTTGATGGGCGGGAGGAGTTACGTTTCTGCAATACACATCCCCTAATTCATAAATATATCTCGGATAACTTCGAGATGCTGCACGATTCGCCAAACCTGATCTATCAAATATATACAGTCAAGAAGACAATCTTATCAGAGCATTCTGGATCCCCCTAAGTGTTATGGCTGAGGATATGCCTTAAACACTCAAAATCCCTAGACGTTTAGCACAGTTTTGATATTGCTGTGGCTTCGTCAGGGCAGGATCACCCTACTCTGGAATCAGTACCGTTCTAAAGTGGAAACCTGGACTAGCTGACCCTACCGGGTTTTACCCCATTTCTCCGGACGGTTTGGTTAAGCTAAATCCTGCTTCTGACGCATTTCCAGCTGTCGCCGTTTTCGCGGATTATGGAATCGCTCGATATAGTCGAAGATATCTGTGCGCGCCTCAGCCCGGGTTCGATACTGGCGACGATATACTCGCTCCCGCTTGAGCAAGCCAAAGAAGCTCTCTGCTAGCGCGTTGTCGGCACAACTACCGACAGCGCTCATGCTGCAAATCAGATTGTGTCCTTGCAGGAAGCGTTGATACTCGTCACTGGTAAACTGACAGCCGCGATCTGAGTGCAGGATGACGGGAGTTTTTGCCTCACGCTGCCAAAGCGCCATGAGTACGGCCTGCAGCACCAGTTGCGGATCCTGGCAGTGGCTCATTGACCAGCCGACCACGATGCCCGAGTACAGGTCCACGACCACGCACAGATAAAGCCAGCTTTCCTGAGTGCGCACATAGGTTATGTCCGTCACCCACCGGCTGTTGGGCTCACTTGCTGTAAAGTCCCGCTGCAAGTGATTGTGCACATTCTCCGGTCGAAGGCCACAGACCTTCTTGTGCCAGCGTTTACGCTGCGGGATGCCATACAACCTCTGCTGGCGCATCAGCCGTGCTATGCGGTTCAACCCACACGCCTCGCCTTCATAACGCAACTCCTTCCAGACTCGAGGACTGCCCATCACCCCATCGCTGCCATCATGAATCTTCCTGATGCGCTCCAGCAAACGCCGGTCATCATGCGCTCTCTGACTCAAGGGGCGATCTCGCCAATCATAGTAGCCGCTGGTTGATACATGCAGACAACGACACATCAGGCGAATGGGGAAGGCATCGCGGCAGCGTTCGATCATGCGATATCTCATTTCGACGCTTTCGCGAATAACGCCGCCGCTTCTTTTAAAAAATCACGCTCCTTCCTAACTTGGATCAGCTCACGTTTGAGCGCAGCCATCTCCTCATCACGGGGCCTGCCCTGACCCTGAAAGGCTTTATTACCGACCGAGCCCATTTCCCGGCACCACCGGCTCAGCATATTGGGATCAATCCCCAGATCACGCGCGATCCGGCTTGCCGGCACATTGCCAGACCGAACTAGTTGTACCGCTTCCTGCTTGAACTCCGCTGCATATTTCCTTCGCGTTGCCATGACACACCTCCTGACTCATTATCAGCCTTTTTAGATGTGTCCGTGAAATCGGGGGAAAACCCACCCCAATAAACTGTACCGGCGCATTCAACCGGTCAGTGCAACACCTATTGATTCTTGATTTGTAGAGGTGTGCAATGGTTAGCGTAGCAAGTCTTTCCAAAAACTGATAGTTCCGAATGCATATCGATGATAACGGAAGGCAGCAAGTTCATTTAGAGCTATCGGTAATCTCTGCCAAGGACTTTGAGGTAAAGCAGCGCGATTCCGCAAAAAAATAAGCAATTCCTCCATTTTTTCTAGTTTCTGCTTAGAAACTGGAAAGTGCTTCTCGTGCGCGAGGAGACGCGCTCGAGTCAATTCATAATGGAGAACTTGTGGTCCATATATTTCTGCGCAAGTCTTGCCGCGATTCCTACCTCTACGAGGAATCCCAAGTTGGTTAGAGTTATGCTGCCGATAGGCAATCAATGGTGTGGGCAATGCCACTAGGGATGAAGTTGCTCCAATAAGTAGAGCAATCCAAGCGTCATGCCACATATCGGGTAAAGGTAGAATAAGATCTCGATAAATGGAACGAAACGCCATTGTCGCACCTGTTACTACCGGATGCTTGAACAAAACTTCCAGTGCATCGCAACCATTAATTTGTGCTTGTTCTTTTGAATTGAATTTAAAAGCTTCCCAAAGACGTATTTCAGATGGGTTTAAGTTTTCGCCAACTACATCTGCATCGGTGAAAACGGCACCTGCGTTATGGTTATCGATAAAACCTGCTTCAATAAGTTCGATCTTTTTTGGATACCAAACATCGTCCTGATCACATAAAAAGATTATGTCACCATTACAAGCGCATATAGCCGTTTGAAAGTTACGTGTGGAACCAAGACGCTCAGAGTGCTCGAGGAGTTGCACGGGGAATGGAGCATGCCGCGCAAATCTCAATACGATATCAGTAGTGCTATCAGTGGAGGCATCATCTGAAATGACGAGTTCATCAGGCAGTCTATACTGCTGAGCTATACTTTCCAACTGCTCAGCAATATAGCGTTCTCCGTTAAAGCTGGCTAATGCGACAGACAGTAGCGGCGATCTTGTCATTTCCTTCTTATCCCAGTTTAATGTTGAATCATCCACTCCAATAACTGCCAGTATCACTCAAGAAGTAATATATTTTGTAGAGTCCAGCCGCTCCGATGCTTTGTGAGAGGTAATACCAATAGCGGTGATTACAAGAAGCAAGTAAAAAGTTTGTCGAAAAAAAACCAGAGTGTCTGTTAAGCCGGACAGAAAAATAAAACAGAGTAAAGCCGCCGCAAGAACTATCAGTTGATGTCTCTTTAGCGTTTGATACCAACTCCACAAAAAGAAAGCATAAGTCGCCATCCCGAGCAGTCCTAACTGCATTCCGATCTCAATCCAGTCATTGTGATAATGATAAGTGTCGTGAAATTCTGTTAAATCCCGGTAAATACCCCCTTTATACGTCTCAACGGTTTTCTCGAAATACCTTGCTGCCGTTCCCGTGCCGTGACCGACAAAGGGATGCTCGGCTATTCCATGGAGACCGACATCCCACATGGCCAGGCGATAACCCAAGCTGGTTGTATATTTTCCTGTCCAGGATAACTGAATATCATTCTTCGCTCGCATTAATCTTTCTTGAAAACTCGTACTATTGGATGCGAACAACGTGATTACTGTGATCACCAGTGTCATCACGATCAGAAGGGTTTTGGTTTTTGTTTTATACAGCAAAAACAGCAGAAGCAACGATGAGAAAAGCGTTGCTAAAAGTGCGCCCCTGGCGTCTTGATTAAACTGAATGAACAATAGAAAGGCAGAGAGAAACCACAAAAACAGTCGGATTCCATTATTTCTGCTTGTTTTTATAATATAGAGAGACAGTATTACTCCAATTCCTAGTGTCGAAGAGAAACTGGTGTAAGGCATCCCCAAAGTCGGAATACCTTGTACGCCCATTACCAGCCAGTGATATAAACCGATAAGCAGTGCGCCAAAATAACCCAGGAGCGCTCCACTGATTGCCCAAGGTAGACGTTCCTTATTCAAGAGGCCTAGATAGGGGATAAAAACGAGAAAGGCAAAATATCTTCGCCCGACCTTGAATCCAAGATCAGGATGATCGCTCCAGAGTATGCCAAGGGCGAGGACGAAGCATAACAGAAGCATGCCGATTGCCAGAGGCTCTCTGACCGTTTCTCCAGCGCGGGCCAGTCCTCCATCTATCGTCCAGGCGAGGGGCAAAAGGTAATAGGCATAAAAGCTCAACCCCTTGTACCAGAGCGCTATCCCAAAAAAGAATAGCACGGACTTTGCCAGCACATCGCGCCAGGCGTTTGCAGCGGATTGCATAAAACTGAGGGGATAGGCGGATGATGATATGGCTGTTCTTGCCGTTTGCAAACCGGTTATATTAGCTGTAGTAGTTCAGATTTAATCTGACAGTAGGGCCTTGCGAAAAGCGGGGTTACCCGGTTTGATAGAGGTGCGAATCTTTATCAAATTGAGCGCTGAAAGCGCAAAGGAGTAACCCCATGAGTAGTGTTCAACAAAATGTTATTAAGCACAAGGTAGGGCTGCTTAATCTGGCAGCCGAGCTTGGCAATGTATCGCGTGCCTGCAAGGTGATGGGCTTTTCCCGGGATACCTTCTATCGGTATCAGTCAGCGATGGAAAATGGTGGTATCGATGCCCTGATTGATGCCAATCGAAGGAAGCCCAATCCCAAGAATAGAGTTGAAGAAGCAGTCGAGATGGCGGTAGCTGCATTTGCCCTTGAGCAGCCTGCATTCGGGCAAGTGCGCGTTTCCAACGAGTTACGCAAACGCGGCATCTTCATTTCTCCTTCAGGCGTTCGCTCTGTCTGGCTGCGCAGGGACCTGGAATCATTCAAGAAGCGGTTGGCGGCACTGGAATGTCATATCGCGCAGACTGGAGAAGTGCTGACCGAAGCGCAGGTTAGTGCCCTGGAGAAGAAGCAGGACGACGATGTCGCCCATGGGGAGGTGGAAACCGCCCATTCAGGCTACCTTGGCAGTCAGGATACCTTCTATGTGGGCACGATCAAGGGCGTGGGTCGTATTTATCAGCAGACCTTCGTCGACACCTACTCCAAGTGGGCCACAGCCAAGCTCTATACGACCAAAACGCCGATTACAGGCGCGGATTTGCTCAACGATCGGGTACTACCCTTCTTTGCAGAACAGGACATGGGCCTGATCCGAATTCTGACCGACCGAGGCACTGAATATTGCGGCAAGCCAGAGACTCACGATTATCAGCTCTATCTGGCGCTCAATGATATTGAACATACTCGCACCAAAGCCAATCATCCGCAGACCAACGGCATCTGTGAGCGCTTTCACAAGACGATCCTGCAAGAGTTCTACCAGGTCGCGTTCCGGCGCAAGATATACCGATCAATCGAGGAGTTGCAAATTGACCTGGATGACTGGCTGCACTACTACAATCACGACCGCACTCATCAGGGCAAGATGTGCTGCGGGCGAACACCCATGCAAACATTAATTGACGGAAAGGAGGTGTGGAACGATAAAATCACATTACTGAACAGTTGAATCTGATCTGACAACTGCACCAGTCAAATCGGGAAACTGTCTGATGGGATCGCGACTACTACATATTAGCCTATAAGATGCTGGCGTATGTTCTTCAATGGCAGCTGACCGCAGCGATATCAGCAGGAATATAAGCCGCTCGCTTTATATATTTCTCTGACTTGCCGCACCCTTTGCGGCCGTGCGGGCGAAAGAAGGAGTTATGGCTGAGCCGGTATGATCATATTCTATCAATCATGGGAGGCGTATATGAGTCGAATCATTTATATTCCAGTATCAGTTGTACTCATTACCGCGTTTGCCGCAAACGCGGGAACCTTCGAAAAAGGGGGCTGGTCTGCCAGCGGTTGCGGCTCAATGCCAGAGACGCCAGTGGTGGATTCAAGCAGTGTCGATGCCTTCAACCGGAGTGTGGGAAAAATCAATGAGTGGCAGAAACAGATACAAACTTACCATGACTGTATGATCAAGGAGGCCAATGCCGATAACGCCGCCATCAACAAGTCGGCCACTGCCGAGCAAGCCCGTATAAATGAGGCGGTAGAAAAAGTTAATAAAGAAGCAGCGGCTGGAAAGCAGAAGGTGGAGCAGGCTTCCTCGCCTTCATCGTCAGGTTCTTCTTTTCCCTCTCTGGTTCCCCCTCCTGGCGGCGGCATGGGAGGTCAGCCGGGCTATTAAAAATAAAAATGGCTCCCGTTTGATTTGGATTTGTTGATCAACAGGAGAAGCTCGGTTAGCCTCTCGCTACTTCTTCAATTGCCCGATGTTCCGGCGGAAAGCAAAAATTGTTGAAAATCCTGAACCTTGCGCTCGTCGCGATCGGGATTGGCTTGCCGAACCTCGTGCCTGCATCGGATTCTCCTCCCGTACAGTCCAAAACTGGGACTAATACGGCGGCTGAGGCATCGCCGCTCGAATCATCAGGGAGGTCTTTACCGGTTCTCAATCCAGTCGTCATTACCGGCACCCGCACTGAACAATCCAGCTTCTCCTTGCCGATGTCTATCGATGTAGTGGAGACAAAGGTTATTCAGGAGGTTCAGCCCCGGGTAAATCTTTCTGAGGCGCTTTCCCGCGTTCCAGGTCTCGTCATTCAGAATCGCCAGAATTACGCACAGGATCTGCAAATATCCAGCCGCGGCTTTGGCGCGCGCTCCACTTTCGGCATTCGTGGCATACGCATATTCGTCGATGACATTCCCGCCACCATGCCGGATGGCCAAGGCCAGGCGGCGAATATCAACCTCGGTTCAACCAAACGCATCGAGGTATTGCGCGGGCCATTTTCCGCCATTTACGGCAATGCCTCAGGCGGGGTAATACAGGCATTTACGGAGGATGGCCCAAACGAAACCACCTTATCCGGAACTCTCCTAGGCGGCAGCTATGGCACCTCTCGCGGCGAGATCAAGCTGGGGGGGACATTAGGGGGAACGGATGTTATATCCGGGCCATTCAACTACGTAGTCGATATTTCCCGCTTTCAGACAAGCGGCTATCGCGATCATAGCGCGGCAACGCGTTACCAGGCCAGTGCAAAGGCTACGTACAGGTTTGACCATGATGCCAACCTCACTTTGGTAGTCAATGAACTGCACCAGGGCAACACGCAGGATCCTCTTGGACTCACGCAAGCTCAGGTTATCGAGAATCCCCGACAGGCGGATATTAGCGCCCATACCTTCAACACCCGCAAGAGCATCGACAATACCCAAGGCGGTGCGGTGTATGAACACAGATTCTCTGCTTCGAACAAGATCAAGCTGATCGGTTATGCAGGAACCCGCCAGCTGGAGCAGTTTCTTGCTGTGCCACGCGGCGCGCAGATTCCTGCGACCAGTTCAGGGGGCGTAGTCGATCTTGACCGGCAATTTGGGGGAGCAGGCTTGCGATGGACTTATCGGAGCATGGGGGAACGTCCATTCACGCTGACCGCAGGTATCGAGTACGAAATTTTCAAGGAGCGGCGCAAGGGGTTCGAGAATTTCTCCGGCGCAATCCTTGGCGTGCGTGGAGGTTTGCGCCGTAATGAAAATAATACGGTCAGTAGCCTTAGTCAATACGGGCAGGCCGAGTGGCATTTTACGCAGTCCTGGGCGCTTTCGGCCGCCGTGCGTTACACCAATGTGAAATTCAAGTCCGAGGATTTTTTTGTCCGCCCCGGCAATGCCGATGATAGCGGCAGTTTGACTTTTCGCAATGTGAATCCCGTGCTGGGCTTGCTATACAAGGCGACATCGACGCTCAATCTGTACGCCAGCGGCGGATGGGGTTTCGAAACACCCACCTTTACAGAACTTGCCTACCGGCCGGATGGTGCCTCGGGTCTCAATTTCTCTCTTCGCCCCAGCGAGAGCCGCAATATCGAAGTGGGATTCAAGTGGCTGGCTACGGATAATACCCGCCTCAATCTCGCGCTTTTTGAGAGTGTGGTTACCGATGAGATTCTGCCGGCGACCAATATCGGGGGGAGAGCTACTTTTCAGAACGCGACCGATACCAGGAGACGGGGCATAGAACTTGCCGCCGTCCATCGCTTCGGGGCGGATCTTTCTGCGTATTTTTCTTATACCTTTCTTGATGCCAGGTTTCGCGATTCCTATACCTACCAGCCACGAGCCGGCACTCCTTTCGTAATTGTAGCGGAGGGCAACCTGGTTCCCGGTATACCGCGTAATACCGCCTATGGGGAACTGGCGTGGCGACGCGGCCTACCAGGGTTTTCGGCAGTGATCGAGGCAATCTATCGTGATAGGGTTTACGCTAACGATATCAATACGGAAGCTGCAAAACAGTATGCCATAGCCAATATCCGGCTCGCGTATTCGCATCAGCTAGGTCGTTTGAAGCTCAGCGAATTCATCCGGATAGACAATGTAAGCAACGCAAAATATGTCGGTGCCGTAATTGTGAATGAAGGCAACGAGCGTTTTTATGAACCCTCGGCGGGGCGAAACGTGATAGTGGGGTTGAATGCAAGTTATGTGTTCTAGGATAGACGGGGGAAGAGGCGGCCCAGGCAGCGGTGGCATGGAGTGTTTATGGAAATACAGGCTGCATGCAAGGCTGGAACATGAAGGAATGCACTGAGAACAGCTCATTCATGAAAGTAGGGCAAGAATTCGCGGATCGAGCTATGAAACCAGCTGAATCGCTCTATTCAGCAAGCATTATGATGGGAAGCGAATAACTGCTATTTCTACGCTATTTCCTTGGGAACCCTTGAAGAAGTTCATTAGCGTTCAGCATATTGCTATGGTTCATTCCTGTGTGCCACCGTACGGACGAGTGTGAGGAAGCATGCAATATTCCTGAATAAATATATTCGAAAGGGACGGTATGAAGAGATTGAGCGGAAATTTTTTAATTATTTCGTGTTTTGCTTTACTGACAAGCAGCGGAATGCTTGGCTCTGCAAAAGAGGCGTTCGCACAGGAGTCCTCTGGACCTCATGCCAACCCCGGGGGTGAGGCAAAAACGCCCAAAACGAAAATTCTGGAAGCAGGCGCCAAGCTGTTGCAGAGCGGTTCTCCCTTGAAACCGTTTGGCATTTATCTGGTTGGTTTCCATCCAATGAAGGATTCTCCGGAAGATCAGATGGAGGCTCATCACTATTGTCACCAGGTAAACGAGGATTTTGCGCAGTGTACGCTGTTCGATGGGAACACGGAGGATGCAAACCTGAATGGCATCGAATTCATTATCTCGGCAAAGCTTTTCAACACGCTGCCCGAAGAGGAAAAAAAGTACTGGCATCCGCATAACGGCGAAATTCTTTCGGGGCAGCTTGTAGCCCCCAACATTCCCGACATTGCGGAAAAAGAGTTGATGAAAGGGAAGATGAACAGCTATGGCAAGACCTGGCATGTCTGGAACACGGGCTACGAAGGTAAGCTGGGCGACGCGCTACCCCTCGGTCAGCCGATGCTCGGCTGGTCTTTTAATCATGAAGGAGAAGCAGTACCTGGATTGGTCGAAAAGCGGGACAAGAATATGAAAATAGACAGTGAGGAAAAGCGCAGGCAGCGTGCAGATTTAAAGCAACTTGCCAAACCCCAGTCTGGGGTTGATGACCTTAAAGGCCGGTTTGCTCGGCCGACGAAGGATATACCAGGGGTAATCGATACCAAAGCTCAAGAAAAAATCCAATGAGCGGTACGCTTTTCATCATTTTATTGTAACCGCTCCACTAGCTCCGATTCAGAGGCAATTTCCAATGCGACAAATTGGGTGAATTGCATTCTGGAGAAATTGTTGTCAGCCACCAGCAAGATAGTGCGTTTGCCCCTGAATTCGGGACCAAAGGTGATGCCTTCTATGTTACCAATAGCCAGAGCCGAGCCATCCGCATTTTTCAGGTCTGACATATCAAGCAGGAGAATTTTTCTTACCGGAGAGATGTTCTTGTCCGCGATTGATTCCATTCCGGAAATGTTGGTGGCGTCCCTTGCATCTGCGTAATAAAGCCGGACGGTATATCCGGTGTTAATACGGCCAGGCGTGATCGTGCCGGGGGATAACGCGCGCTCTATAGTGATGAATTGGCGGTCGCCGATGGCGAGGAAGTCGCTCACGCCGATGATGGTGAAACCGCCGAGCAAGGATGGTACGGATGTAACAGGTTCAACATCGTAAGCATATTCCGCGACTGATTTCCCGGTGGCAATGTCGAAGGCAAGAATACGTGCGCGTGAGCCTCTATAGGCATTGGCAGGGGGAGAATCCTGAACCAGGCCGTTTTCGGTGGCGGTATACAGGGTTGTACCGTCGGTGGAGAGTGTCAGACTCTCAAATCCCAAATTGTCGTAAACACCCTTACTGCCGGTAAATGTCCAAAGACGGGAGCCACTGGGAGAGTAGTAAATAGGAACAACGAAATCGCGGGAATGTCTGCCATCAGCATTCATTTCCCGCACCGCAGGGCTTCGAAAACCCGATATCTCCCGGCGGCCTTCCTCACTCCAATAAATCTTGTTGCGGCTGCCGTCAAAACGGAGACCTTCCGGATCCACGGAGTTTTTTTCGAATGCCCCTCCACCGGCTTGCTGGATCGTGGTTACAGCCTGAAAGGTCACGCCTGCCATACCCGGCTTGGCCGAGCACTGGAATTTGGCGAGATCCAGAGACAATTCATAAAACCGGGCTGGATTGGTTCTGCTGCGATCGTCGCTGATGGATAGGTAACGGTCAGTGCTTGCGCTATAGTCCAGAGATGACAACCCCCCGACCGTTGTCCCTTTGAATCTTGTCTTGTTGGGTACGATTTGCTGGCCAATATAATTGAGAGCAAAACCTGCTGATTCGGCGGCGCGAAGGGGCGGGGCAAAGCCTATTTCCAGAACGACAAAGGCAGCAAGAAGAATTATTTTCATGAGTATCGACTACTGGAGGAAGATGGCGAAAAACGCATATTATGTGCTGTCCAGGGTTTGCTCGATATTTCGCATTAAAAGAGGCTGACGAAGAAAGAGAGTAAACGCATGGACGAGCTTTCATCCGATGATGCTTTCGAATTGGGCAACCAGTTCCGGGATGCAGCAATTGCGCTTGGCGACTGGCGCCAGCATCGGGGCAGCTTGAACAAGGCAGAGTGGGATGAGCCCGATAGTCAGGGGATTTTACTTCTGAATACCGTCTCCAGTCTTTACACCAGTGCGATGGGGTTGGTATTGGTAGATGGCCAGCATGCGATGAAACGACTGCGAATGAGCGTCAAGGAGGCAAAAGCAGCAGTAAAGCATATCAACGCCCTGAAGCAGGCGCTCGATCTGGCATCCCCACCGGTCTTTCAGAGTGGCGCGGTTTATTCAGGCAACGCAGCGTCAATTCCTTCCACAATCGTTGCACTGGAAGATGCGACCGAGGCTGTCGTTAGTGGTACTGATTCGCAAAGTGCCTGGCGGTTCCATGCGGCCATCCGTCTCAAATAAAGCAGCGCAACCGCATCTGACATCATCGGTGAATAAAAAACTCGTCCTTATAGGAATAGCAATAGGACTTGCTCTGATTTCGGTGGGAACGGTAAGCTGGTTTTTTACCCATAAGAAAAGCAATGGCGAGTTCCTGACTCTCTTTGGCAATGTGGATATCCGCCAGGTTTCTCTCGCCTTCAACGGAAACGATCGGATCGCTGAAATGCGAGTGGAGGAAGGAGACCGGGTCAGGGCCGGACAAGTTCTGGCAAAGCTGGATACCCGCATTCTCACGTTGCAAATTGCGCAAGCCGAAGCCCAGGTTGCCGCCCAGGAGCAAGCTCTGTTACGGCTTGAGAACGGTACCCGTCCCGAGGAAATAGCACAGGCCAAAGCCGAAGTTGCTTCCGCTCAGGCCGATGCCGATCTCGCCCGGCAGTTTCTCGGCCGCTTGATGGAGATTGAAAGTGACTCGGGGGCGGCCGTCAGCCAGCAGGATCTCGACAATGCCAGGTCTCGCCGTCGGGTGGCCGTAGCGCAACTCGAAAATCGTAAAAAGGCACTGCAACTGGCATTGATCGGGCCGCGCAAGGAAGATATTGCGCAGGCGGAGGCGCAGTTGAACGTTTTTCGTGCTGAGCTGGCCTTGCTGCGGCACCAGCTTGATTTGGCCGAATTGAAATCCCCTATTGATGCTGTCATACGCTCACGTCTTCTCGAACCGGGAGACATGGCTTCGCCACAACGTCCGGTTTATGCGCTGGCCATAACCGATCCAAAATGGGTCCGAGCCTACGTATCCGAGATCGATCTAGGCCGAATCAAGCTTGGCATGAGGGCAGAGGTTGTTACCGACAGTCATCCGGAGGAGTCCATTCATGGTCGTATTGGCTATATCTCGTCGGCTGCCGAGTTCACCCCAAAGCCTGTACAAACCGAGGAGCTGCGCACCAGCCTTGTCTATGAGATACGGGTGTATGTGGAAGACGCGGAGGACAGGCTGCGTCTGGGTATGCCCGCCACCGTGCATATCGCTCTCAGAAATAATGGAAATTCCAGCGAAGTGAAGCATTGAGTGAAGCATTGATGGAACAAATGCAGCTTGCGCTGGCGGCAACCGGTATTTACAAACGCTTTCTGGTCAAAAAAACCAGTCAGATAACGCAGGCTGTCGCAGGCGTTTCCATGGAAGTGCCTGCGGGTTCGCTTACTGCGCTGGTTGGTCCGGATGGGGCGGGCAAGACTACTCTCTTGCGTATGTTCGCAGGTTTGATAAAGCCGGATGACGGACACCTCCAGGTATTGGACGTGAATGTCGTAACGGACCCGCAAAGAGTGCAGGACCGCATAAGTTATATGCCGCAGCGCTTCGGCCTGTATGAGGATTTGAGCGTGCAGGAGAATCTCGATCTTTATGCAGATCTGCATGGGGTGCCGCAGGAGGTACGCGGACAACGCTATCGTCGACTGCTGGAAATGACCGATCTCATCCGCTTCACACAGCGCCCGGCGGGAAAACTGTCAGGAGGCATGAAACAGAAGCTGGGTTTGGCCTGTACTCTCGTGCGTTCTCCCGAACTGCTGCTGCTCGATGAGCCAACAGTGGGTGTCGATCCGTTGTCGCGACGAGAGTTGTGGGAGATCATCGGGCAATTGATCGATGAGGAGCAACTGACCGTGGTGATTACCACGGCCTACCTCGATGAAGCCGAGCGTTGCGCCAGGATTCATGTGCTGGAGGAGGGCAAACTGCTTGCTGAAGGCCCGCCTGACGAAATACGGCAGCATGCGCGCGGCCTTTGCTTTGTCGCCACCCCCACCCAAGGTCAGCCTTCGCGAGTTCTACAAGCACAACTGCTGGATGATTCCAGAAACATCATAGATGCCGTGCCTCAAAGCGGGGCAGTACGTTTTATCCGTCACCCTCATGCACGGCAGCAGGATATCGATGCGTTGCTGAGCGGTATTGAAGCCATCCCGGTGGAGGCGCGTCTTGAAGATGGGTTTATGGTACTGCTGCGTGAACAGTACCAAATGACTCCGCCAGATACTCTCCCGTTCGAGAGGTCGGCACCGTCTGCACCTACCTCGGAAGAAAATCGCCAGTCGGATGAAAAGATCATCGAGGTACGTGATCTGGTACGAAAATTCGGGGATTTTATCGCTGTCGATCACGTGTCCTTCTCGGTGCAGCGCGGTGAGATCTTCGGGTTGCTAGGGCCGAATGGAGCAGGCAAGACCACGACCTTTCGCATGCTGTGCGGCCTTCTCCCCGCAACCAGTGGTTTTCTCCGGGTGACGGGGGTCGACCTGCGGCATGCGCGTGCTCCCGCACGCCGAAGGATAGGCTATGTTGCGCAGAAATTCGCCCTTTACGGGGATTTGACTGTGCAGGAAAACCTGGAGTTTTTCGGCGGCGCCTACAGCCTTTCCGGCGAACGGCTACGCAAGCGTATTCAGACCGTCACCCGGCTATTTGATCTTGCAGGGAGAGAGCAATCTCCCAGCGGTGTATTACCCGGTGGTTTCCGCCAGCGGCTTGCGATGGCGGTTGGCCTGCTGCACGAGCCTGAAATCCTGTTCCTGGACGAACCCACCAGCGGAATCGATCCACTGAGGCGGCGAGAGTTCTGGCGTCGCATTACTGCATTATCGGAAATGGGCACCACGATCATCATTACGACCCATTTCATGGAGGAGGCGGAATATTGCGATCGTATCGTAATCCAGGACAATGGCAGGTTAGTGGCCATGGGAACGCCATACGAGATTCGCGGGCAAGCCGGGGGGAAGGATGCTACGCTGACAATGGAAGAGGCATTCATTCGTATCGTCGCCCGCGAGCGGGAACGAGATAAATCGGCTGAAAGAGCGTTGAGCTTATGAGGGGAAAAAACAGCCAATCAGGTCAACGGAATTATCTCGGCTTTCAACTACGTCTCATTTCCCTGATTCGAAAGGAAATACGCCAACTGTTGCGAGACAAAAGCAATCTCGCGGTTGGAATTGGTCTCCCCATTATATTGATCCTCATTTTCGGTTACGGCTTGTCCCTCGATGTCAGGAATGCGCCCGTTGCAATCGTACTGGAAGATGCCTCCCCCACTGCGGTGGACGTTGTCTCAGGCCTGGAACTTTCTCCGTATATTTCACCTGTAAGAGTTCCATCCATGCAGGAGGCAGAGCGTTTGATGCTGGCGCGAGAAATAGAGGGGATCTTCCGGATACCAAGCGATTTTTCCCGACGATTGGGAGAAGGCGAAGCACAAGTCCAGTTTCTGGCCTATGGAACAGATTCCACTCGCGCAACAATCATTCGAAGCTACATCAACAGTATTGTTGGCCAGTGGACGTTGCGGCAGGCTGACCGAAAAGCGGCTTCATCGGTCCCGGCCGAGGGTAGAATCACGCTGGTGGAACGCTTGTGGTTCAACTCCGCCAACTCCAGTACATGGTATCTGGTGCCAGGCTTGATCGTTCTGATCATGACCCTCATCGGGGCCTTTCTCACCGCGATGGTGATGGCGCGCGAGTGGGAACGCGGTACGCTGGAAGCATTGTTCGTCTCGCCCGTGCGCCCCACGGAAATCCTGCTGGCGAAAATTGTCCCCTATTTTCTGGTTGGCATGGCGGGTCTCGGGTTATGCCTGGCCGCAGCGCATTTTCTGTTCGAGGTGCCCATGCGCGGCTCCCTGCTAATCCTGCTGGGCGGCTCGATGCTCTATCTATTGGTGGCGCTGGGTTTCGGCCTGGTCATCTCGTCCATTACCAAAAACCAGTTCACTGCCAGTCAAATCGCAATTATTACCAGCTTCATGCCCGCCCTCATGCTTTCCGGCTTTCTTTTTGACTTGCGCAACGTGCCTGTTGTCATTCAGCTGGTTGGAAAGATTCTACCGGCCACTTATTTCATGGAATTGATCCGGACGCTGTATCTCGCCGGCAATGTATGGCCGGTGATAATAGAGAATTATGCGATTCTCACAAGCTATGCAGTGCTGTTGCTGGGTCTTGCGCGCTTCGTCACCCGCAAGAAACTGGATTGACCTCATGCTTGACCTCGCGCGCCGCATTATCAGCCTGTGTCGCAAGGAGTTTCTGGCAATCCTGAAAGATCCGGCCAATCGGGTCATTCTTGTCGTCCCGTCGCTGGTGGAAAGCTTTTTATTCGGCTACGCTGCCACTTTTGATCTCATCAACGTGCCCTATGCCTTGCTTGATCAGAGCCGCGGTGCTACCTCCGTTGAATTGATAGCGCGTCTGGATGGAACCGGTGTTTTCAAGCGGGTCGCAACCTTGCAAACACAGCGGGATATCGCGGGAGTGATCGATTCGCAGCAGGCCCTGATGGTGATACAGATCGGGCCGCGCTTCGAGCAGCAAGTGAATGCGGGCGAGCCTGCCCCGGTACAATTGATTCTCGATGCACGCAACTCCAACAGTGCCAGCTCTGCCGCGGGGTATGTCGCTTCAATCATCGAATCCTATAATGCGACGTTAGGTGGCAACGCGAGACAGCCCCTTAAGGTTGAGGCACGCGCCTGGTACAACCCCAATCTGGAAACCCGCTGGAATCTGATGCCGGGCTTGATCGCCTCGCTCAGCATGATACAGACAATGTTGCTGGCTGCGCTCACCGTGGCCCGCGAGCGCGAGAACGGTACGTTCGATCAGTTACTGGTGACGCCGTTTTCACCCATGGAAATCATGGCGGGCAAGGTGATTCCAATCGTTACAATAGGTCTGCTGCAATCCACTATCGTTCTCCTGGTGTCGCTCTACTGGTTCGAGGTGCCGCTTGCCGGTTCGCTGGTAACACTCTATACCGGTTTGGCATTGTTCATCATTGCCAGTGTAGGGCTGGGTCTGGCGATTTCAGCGGTTTGTACCACTATGCAGCAGGCCATGCTCTATACTTTCATGCTGGTGATGCCGCTCATAATGCTTTCAGGCTTGGCGACGCCAGTGCGCAACATGCCGGAATTTATTCAGACTATTACTCTGGCTAATCCCCTCCGTTTTGCTATTGACCTGATGCAGCGCGTGTATCTGGAGGGGGCTGACTTGTCGATGGTCGGCTATGACCTGATTCCGCTCCTGATCATGGCGGCTGTTATGCTGCCTTTCGCCGCATGGCTGTTTCGGAACCGGCTGTTGTGACCCGAGATCAGGAAGCTGCAGGCACTGCAAGCAGAACATTTTTTCCCCTTCGAGTATGGTCTCCGCCCTTCCGGTGTGCATTGTTCTGGGAAGGTTATACAGACAATGTGAATGTGGTTGTTATTTTACTTTCCTCGGCTATAAAGAAGGGCAATGGCAAAACCGCAAGGCATTGCTACCGCAGAGCGCTCCACTCATTTCAAATGACGGGGGAAGTCGAAAATGGAAAAAGTTCTGGAAGTTCTTGATGTTGACCTATTTGTTCTGGAAAATCATCCACCAAAATTGCGAATCACCGCCTCGGGGAATATACCTGGCGAGGGTTGGAAAAATCCGCGGTTAGAACCTTTTGCCTTCATTCAGCCGCCGCCCGACGGCATTTATGATTTTGATTTTGTCGCTGATCCACCTCAAGAACCCGCCACACACGCAATTACACCTATCGGTGTCGTTCACCTCTGGGACCCCTTGCCTCCCGGTGCCAAGGGGGTTCGGATACACGTCAAACGCGATTCAAAAAAGGCACTGCTGGACAATTCCGAACACTCGGAGAGAAATCCCGGCTTGGGCAATTCCGAACGCCCGGAGAGAAATCCCAAACTGAGCAATTCCCAGCACCCGAAGAGAAATCCCAGTCGTTTTACATTTGTTGATCAGGAAAGTGTAAAACGCGTCGTTTTTTTTCCTCAAGCATCGGGTCCGTTGGGTGCGAAAGAAAAGCCACAAGAGGCCTCCCTCGAATATACCGGCCCGGAAGGCCATTTCGTATTTCGCGGGTCGCAAATTACTCAGCAGCAAACAGTAGCGGGAACGCTTGTCTCAGTAAATTTCAGGTCCGGGGCTGCGGATGAACCTTCTATGGATTTCGCCCTGATTCTGCCGCCGGTTGAGCTGGGAGAAGAGTTGCGGCAGAACTTCAAGACAATGGGCATCCTGATTCACAGCCGTGGCTTTGTCGTAGATCACCCTGGAGCCCAGCTCACGTACGAGGCTGTGAACCTTGAAGGTATCGCGGAATATATCCCTGTTCTTTGAATAAACTCGAAGGTCTCGCCAGATGAAGATGGACGTTTAAACGTCCATCTTCATTATTAGAGTTAAGGTTTAATCTGGCACTGTCAGATACCGATTCGGCATGCTTTCATCAAATTCGGAGCCCCGAATCTCTAAAAATAATCTCTTACGGAAAGAAAATCATGAAAATTATCCATGGCTCTAAAATCCAGCGCTTGATTGGCGGCAGTCCTGATTATCAGCCTTGGTTTTGTTTTCCCTGTCTTCACGAGCCCGACCCTCGTTGGCTTCATCGTCCGGTGAAAGAGTATGGTGACATAAAAAATACTGGAAACTTGACCAATATTGCTAAGGATACGATTGATTGCTCCTGGGTCTGATGGCTGTTATACCGTCCCCTCGCAAGACTGCTCAAGCAAAAATGATCCAGGGCTATGGAAGAGCGAGCATTCCTTGCAGCTTTTTTGAGGCTAAGAGGAGTGGGGGTATATTTCTCCACTCGTTCGATCTCTTCTTTCCTTCTCTCTAAACCCTTCGTTGCTGTCATCCTGGGCACTTCATCTCCCGCCCTGATCCTGAATCTGTTCGAAGGATCGAAGGAGCTCTGAACGAGCGGCAAGCATTTCCTGAGCGACAGGGCCTGTCTTCGGGGTCGGACGGATGCTCAGCCGGGCCGCTTCGGCAAGATCAGGAGATTGGCTTAACGAAAGATGCGAATATCGCTTGTATGGGATATATGACCCGCCATCATTTGGCCTAGTACTACAACTCTGGGCAAAATGGTCTTCCGCGCATAGTCTAATCTATGATGAAAAGGGGACCACCCGTGACTGAGAAGAAGGGTGAAGGCAGCAAAACCATAAGTCTCACGCTAGGATTGATGATTGATTTCAAGATACATGGAGCCATGCAGATGGGGCAGAAGCGGAAGACAGATATCATTTCATGCGGAGAGGCTCAGACACTGGCAGGACTCTTTTCCATTCGAATCAAGCGTACCCCACAAGCGATCGCGTACCGGCAATTTGATGTCGAGAGCGGGGAATGGCGGGAATACAACTGGCAGGAAATGGGTACGCGGGTGAGGCGCTGGAAGCGCGCTTTGATGCGGGAGAATCTCGAAGCGGGTGATCGTGTCGCAATCCTGCTACGCAATTCCATTGAATGGGTCTGCTTTGATCAGGCGGCACTCGCTGTCGGGCTCGTGGTGGTGCCTCTTTATCCCTCCGATGCGCCAGATAACATTGCCTACATTCTCGAGGATTCCGGCAGCCGGTTACTTCTGGTGGGCACTCAAAAGCGTTGGGAAACACTGGCCTCCCGATGCAAGGATGCCGGATTAGGCAAGATACTATGCGTTGAACATCCGTCAGGAGACGGTGGCGAGGGCAGGGTGCTACAGGGTGTAGGTGAATGGCTGAAGGCAGCAGATGAGGGTGCCAGCGATGAGGAGGAGAGGGGCAACTCTGGCGACAAGGGTAATTCTCAACCCTCCGATTCTCACGCGCTCGCTACACTTGTTTACACTTCTGGAACCACCGGCAAGCCCAAGGGTGTCATGCTTTCACACTTCAATGTGCTTTGGAATGCGGAGGCAACCCTTCAAGCGATATCCGGCTATCCGGAAGACGTTTATCTCTCGCTTCTGCCGCTCTCGCATATGCTTGAGCGCACTGCCAGCTATTACGTTCCTCTCATGGCGGGGAGCAGCGTAGCCTATGCCCGTTCACTAAAAGATTTGCCAGAGGATTTGAAATCCGTACGGCCTGGTATATTCGTTGCCGTGCCGCAGGTTTATGTAGGTATTCGCAATAAAATGAACCAGCAGGTGCAGGAAAGAGGATGGGTTGCCAGGTTGTTGCTCGACTGGACTGTTGCACTTGGCTGGAAACGCTTCACCGTCGTGCAAGCACAGGGGAAGGAGAGACTATGGCAGCGCGTTGCGTGGCCTATTCTGCGTCAATTGGTAGCCGCCAAGGTGCTGGCCGCATTCGGGGGGAGGCTCCGGCTAGCCGTAAGCGGAGGTGGCCCGCTCCATGCGGATGTTTCCAGGTATTTTATAGGACTGGGTTTGCCGCTTCTGCAAGGGTACGGACTGACCGAAGCTTCACCCATTCTGACAGCCAATCGCTTGCAGGATAATATGCCCGGATCAACGGGGAGCGCATTGCTTGGCGTAGAGCTGCGTATCGGCGAGCAGCGTGAACTGTTGGCCCGAAGTCCTGGCGTCATGCTGGGCTACTGGAACAGACCCGAAGAAACCCGCGCTGCGATTGATGCAGAGGGGTGGCTGCATACCGGTGATCAGGCCCGTATTTCTGACAATCATGTATTTATCAGCGGACGAATCAAAGAGATTCTGGTCACTTCCAGTGGTGAAAAAGTGCCCTCGGGAGATCTGGAGATGTCTATCGTTCAAGAACCCTTGTTTGACCAGGTAATGGTGGTTGGCGAAGGAAGACCTTATTTGACCGCACTGGCTGTAGTGAACAAGAGGGAATGGCGGAATCTTGCCTCCAGCCTGGGGCTGAAAACGGACGAGGTCCAATCTCTGAGCCATTCGGCTACCCGAGCAGCCGCTTTGAAAAGGATCAAGGCAACCTTGCGCGGTTTCCCCAAATACGCCCGAATTCGGGCGGTATATCTGTCACAGGAACCCTGGAAGGTGGAAGACGGCCTGCTGACACCCACTCTGAAACTGAAACGTTCAGAAATCGAAAAGCGCTTCGCGACCCAGATTACCGAACTGTACGAAAAAGGATGACCCTGGTTAACCGCAGCTGATTGCCGTTAACCAGGACCAACCGTTATAACCATTACTTCTGCTCGCGCAGGCGATCGGCTTCATCTTCCAACTGGTCGGCGCGATTCTCGGAGGATTCACGTGCAGCGTCGGCGGCTCGATCCGTGCTCCTGGAATCCATACCAGGATCTTGCCTTTCGATCCTGTCCGCAGTTGCTTCCCCTTCCTTGCGCACCACATCTGCCTTATCTTCCTTTGTATCGGCCTTCTGTTCCAGTGATTGTTCCCGCGCCGCTTCCTGTTTGGATTTACAAGCGGGAAGTCCGAGCGCCAGCGCCAGCATCGTTGCGGTAAGAACGGGTTTCAGATAGCTCATGTTGATACCTCCTCTGGTTATTTTCGAGCTGTCACTATAGCTGTCACCGTTGTGTTTTTCTGTACGGTGGCGCACGCGATTGAGTAAAAAGACACATTATTTCACTCCTCCCCTACTTCATGCCGGCATTTGCTTCCTTGAGGAGTACCGCATCACGAACGTAATAAGGCCGAGCCCCGCCAGCAGCAGAGCATAGGATTCGGGCTCCGGGATAGGAGGAGTCTCAGAGATATAAGAAGCGCCGATTGAAGCGGAGCTGACATTCAATATATCCAGTGCCCAATGCGAATCACGGCTACTGAAGTTTGTATGGGAAGTGCCCTGGAAGCCATCAGCTAGCAAAGGTCCATTGGCAAAGCTGCTGTATTGAGTGACGGTCGCAGTATAGTTTCCAGCCGAGAGAGCGTGCGTCAGAAGGGAGTCATAAGCGGCTAGACTGACGGGATCAAGGACCAGACCACTGTCATCATTCTGATCAATCAAATTTCCCGATCCGTCAAATAATGCAACGATGGGATCGAATCCTCCTCGGGCAACCTCCGCTCCAGCAGCGTTTGTCCCTCCCGCGTAAGACCAGGTACGCAAGGTAACGTCAGACATCGGGGCGGTCACGGTAAAGTTAAACTCCTGTACCTCGTCATCATGCTCAAAGTTTCCCGTAAAAGAAAAATCGGCAGCGTTTACGTTACCAGTAACGAATCCCATAGCAAGAACGGCAGCATGAATTTTTTTCATTTTTATCTCTCCTCAAGAAAGCTGCGGCGATAACCAGATCTGAACCGGCAAAGGCGCTGTATTACCTCCACTGGTACCTTTTAAGATATAACAAAATTCGACTTTTTCAAGCTATATGAATCGCTTGGGGTATTGCTATCTTCCCCGCAAAGTCGCAAATGGTCCGGGATTTCATGACAAACAGGGCGGGCGCTTGATCCACCCCGTCAAAGTACCTCGATCCTCTCCCTGGATACCATAGTCGATAGCGCACCCGGCCCTGCAAAGATGGAGTATATTTGTGCCCGTCTGCGGTCCTGGGGAAGCAATTAGCCGGGTTGCTGGATTGATGGATTCGCGTCCCCGTCAACCCCCATCAGGAGAAGTTCTTCCTCTACCTTGGGTTACAATGATTCCGGCAGCCTCATTTCAAAGTTTCAAAAGCCGAAAGGGACAAACGATTCGCGCAATCTGGCGAGGCAGTGGAATAGAAGTTTTTTCGGAGTTCTTGCAGCGGGCCTGCTGGAAGGCTCGTTTTCAGCCTAGAGGAGAAGCGTATGCCGAAATGTGATGGATGTGGGAACGACTACGATAAAGCTTTTCAGATAGTCGTTTCGAATAAAACCTATACGTTCGACAGTTTTGAATGTGCCATTAACCAGCTTGCGCCTACCTGCACGCACTGTGGCGTTCGAATCATCGGGCACGGCCTGGAGAAAAGCGGCGCCATGTTCTGCTGCAATCATTGCGCAGAGAAAGAAGGGGTGACGGAACTGCGCGACCGCTCGTAGAAAACCCCTTTCTTTCGTTCTTGCTCCATTTCTATCCGTGGCCTTTTGGCTCTCTTGGCCCTCTTCGTTTGGCGCACAGGGGGTTCTGCCAGCACGACTGTGTGCTGCAATGCCTTAAATCGGGGAGGGTACGCGATACGCGTGCCAGAATAGCAAAAGGAATTGGATTGCTATCCCCGGATTAGAAGTCATAAATGACACGTGAGGTCAGCAGCCACTCGGTTCGCTCGGTGTTCAACTGCGACGGTCCGCCGCCCACCTGAATAATCGAGTGCTTGTTGAAGACGTATTGGAGCTGGGGGGTCAATCGGTAGCGCCAGCGCCGTTCTTCTATTTCATTGTTCAACTCTATACCCAGGGCGAGATGTTTTGAATAACTGTAAAACAGGCTGTTATTGAGCACACCGACGAACTTACCGGATTTACCCAAAGCGGTGTGCCGTACCCCGAGCATGTTCATCATGCTCCACATGTCAGAAAATTTATAATCGTTCAAATAGAGGATTTCCGCCCCGAACACTTTTTCATCGTTTTTTCGCCGCCCGATAGCCTGCCAGCCATGCAGCATGCGACCCTGCGCGAGCGTACCGAAAGAACCTTGCAAAGAAACCTTATATTGCTGCAGAAAATCATTCTCGATCGGTAGTTCCAATTCGATCGAGTGACCATCCATATAGCTGTATTCGATCTCGGGCGACCAGCGTAGCATCTCCGCCCCCGGCGAAAGATTCAGCAAGGCATTGATCTCGAGTTCACCCTTCTTTGCATCGAGCGGATCGACCAGGTCAAAGACCATCGGCTCGGGTCTGTGGCTTTGGGAGCTCTCGGACGCATCGTTGTTTTCGCCGCGCACATCCTGCATGAAAATACACCCCGCCAGGAGCGCGGGCAAAATGTGCTTCACGCCTGGGTCAAGGTGGAATTTGCCGAAAAAAACGCTTCCACTTCAGCCAGATTGCGTGTGCGCTTCATGGGGGGCAGGCTCTGCCAGATTTTTCTGCCATAGGGCCTGCTGATCAGGCGCGGATCGCAGATCATCAGTACCCCCCGGTCGGTTTCATCCCGGATCAACCTGCCAGCTCCTTGTTTCAGATTGATCACAGCGTGCGGCAATTGATACTCCATGAAGGCATTACGGCCCTCCTTGTTGATTTTGTCGATACGTGCGGCAAGCACCGGGTCATCGGGAGGAGCGAAAGGAAGTTTGTCGATCACCACCAGGGATAATGCTTCTCCACGCACATCCACGCCCTCCCAGAAGGATTGGCTGCCGATCAGAATTGCATTGCCCATCTTCCGGAAACGCTCCAGCATGTGGGAGCGCGCACCTTGGCCTTGCAGCAGCAGAGGGTAGTCGAGTCTTTCCCGCTTGAATGCCTCCAGCAGCAATTCATATGTCTTTTGCATCGCGCGCAGGCTGGTGCACAGGAAAAATGCCCGCCCCCGGCTGGCCTTCAATACCGGCAGCGCTGCCTTCACCACGTCTTCCGTATATCTGCTGCTGTTCGGTTCCGGAATGCCTGCTGGAACATAGAGCAAAGCCTGATGGGCAAAATCAAAGGGACTTTCCCAGCACATGGAATGCGAAGGGATGGTTCCCGTATTCAGCCCCATCTGATCGTTATAATGAGAGAAGTCGCCCTTGACTGAAAGTGTTGCGGACGTAAATATCCAGGCGCGTGGAGGGCCGCCCAATTGTTTGTTGAATATCCCCGCAATGGAAAGCGGGGTGGCATTGAGTTGCAATGCCTGGCTGAATACTTCCACCCACCGCACGAAGCCTTCGGCTTCAGCCTGTTCTTGCCAGCGTTTTATACGGCCGGCGATTTCCCGAGAACGCTGCCAGCAATTTTCCAGACCATCCGAGCGCTCAGCTTGGCTTTCGAGCAGATCGATCAGGCTATCCAGTCTTTCCTGCAATTCGCTCAGCGCGCCGGCAAATTTTGCGTTAGCCTTGATTGCAGTCACCGGCATGCGCATGTTCTCCCCTTCCACAGTCAAGCGCAAATCGCGCGCGGCCTTTTCCATTGCCGCGATAGCAGGGGGGAGGGGAGCAAAATCTTTTGCATTCCCCAGTGCTTCAGCCTCGCTGTCCCGGGCCAACTCCAGCAATTGACCGGTGCTGACGGATTCCCCAAAGAAGAGGCTGGCTGTTTCCGGTAACTGGTGAGCCTCGTCAAATATCACTGTATTGCAGGTGGGGAGCAACTCCGACAGTCCTTCATCACGCAGCATGACGTCGGCAAAGAATAGATGATGGTTTACCACCACCACATCGGCTGACAGGGCCTGCTTGCGTGCTTCGATGACAAAACAATCCTTGTAGTGCGGACAGTTCGAACCCAGGCAATTATCGCGGGTGGAAGTGACGTACTGCCAGACTGAGGCATTTTCAGGTACTTCACTCAAGCCGCTCTTGTCCCCGCTCTTGCTGTTCTTGGCATAACGTTCAATCAAGTTCAGATACTTCACCTCTTCTCGGCTGACGAGGGCCGGTCGGCTTTCCTGGAAGGTAAGCTCGAGATGATAGTGACAAACGTAATTTGCCCGTCCCTTCAACAAGGCCACGGTAACTGGAATTTTGAGCGCGCTCTGAACGGTTGGAATGTCACGGTTGAACAACTGATCTTGCAGAGTCTTTGTCCCCGTGGAAATAATCACCTTTCCCCCTGTCATCAAGGCGGGCACCAGATAGGCGAAGGTTTTGCCCGTGCCCGTTCCGGCCTCTGCAATCAGGATCGTGCTGGAGGCAATGGTATCAGCAATTGCCTGAGCCATTTCCCTCTGCTGCGTACGCACTATATAACCTGGCACACTCCGGGCTAAAGCGCCCCCAGCAGAGAAAAGGGAATTGATATCGAGCATGGAAGGTGTCATCAACCTTACACTATGATATCCCAGTGTCAGGAATAAGGCATCCTGGCTATAGGTATTGCAAGGGAAGGGGGGCTATAACTGGAGCGATTTATGCGAGTTAACACAGGCTGAATGACCTGCTGTAGCGAGACGAACGCACTTCAGCAGCGCTTCCTCAGGTACGCGCTTACTGCAAAGTGTTATTTAATACTGTTCTTGCCTCTGGTTCCGGGTGACGTGGGAAAATATTCAGGTTTGTGCGATAAGAGTTCCGTTTTTCATGAAAGCGCTCTTTCCTGACATCCCAGGTTTCTGAGGCGCTCTTTCATGACGAACTTCCACGGCCCCCTGATGGGTTTTGTCCCAAAACGTCCAGCACAGCGGATCGCTGTAGAAATCTCTTTTCTGCGCCATATTGCGTGCCAGCCTGTTAAGCGTCCCGATGCTGAGCAGTGCAAAGATAACCAGAATTATCAGCGGGAACCATCTTTTTAACAATGATGCCTCCACGGCTTATGCCGGATTGTTTTTATATCATCGATTAAGAGCCATTTTGACGATAGGATAGCACAGGAATTTCGTCGGCGACCCTTACTTCTTCCTGTGAGTTATTTGCATACACAGGCAATGCCAAAAGATGTCTTGCTACCTCAATTCGGCACCTCAATTACTCCGGTTATGGTTTGGTTGCGGAGCGGAATCCCCGGCTGCCTGGTGTGAGCGTGTGCCGTAACCCTCTTGTTCGAGCCTTGCCGCTATTTTGCGATGCAAGGCTGCTCTGCCAAGACTTGCCTTGGCTGCCTGCTCATATCTCTGCATCAAGGCCCAGGTATGCGATTGCTGATCCTGCGCCAGTCGTCCGTATAGATAGCTTTTTTCCTGATAATGGTCGAGCAGTTTTCGCTGCTCGTTTGCTCTGGTGCGCATTTCTTCAGCCAGATTCTCAAATTGCTTTGTCAAAGCGTAATGATCCTTATATGTTCTGGCTTCCTCCACCGTTTTCAGGAGAGCACGACTGTTGACCGCCTCATATGGACTCATGGGGGCGCATGAAGCCAATAGCGCGAGCATGAATACAATTGTTGGAAAACTTCTTGTTGTCATACAGACGCCTGACCTGAAGCTGAGTTGAACCAGGGAAGTGGACGATACGAGTGTTCTGCTTATGGAACAGCGTATCAACCGTAAAATACTTTGTCAACTTTATAATGTATAAAGTGTCTAAACTCTCAGGAAGATGTAAAGTAAAGGGTAGAGCAAGTGAAACAAAAATAAGGATGAGCATTAAAATCACAGAACCCAACATAGCTTGTGAAAGTCATAACTTGTAAGTTATGACTTGTTTATTGCGCGGGACATGTTTCTATGGAATGAGGCAGCAAGACTGCGCAAATGAATGCGGTGGCATCTCAAGGTCTTGAGAAGGCAGGGAGTAATTCCGCTGGTATTGCATCTGACGGGAGGAGATGCATGCCAGCCCCTTTAACGGATCATGACGGAGAGGCGCCGCCGCTCCCTCGGCGAGCGCCAGGGAGAGCAGGGCGACTTGAAATGAAGGTATTTCCAGAAAGGTTACGTACAATGAAACAGTACGCCTATACTGCCAGCAGACCTTCCTCTATGAAGGAGGCGGTAAATATCGATACAATTTGCGGGTCCGGCAAAATCAGGTGCTCGTCTTTGTCTTTGTAATCCAACCGGCTGAGAATGTCCTTGATGACATTCAGCCGGGTCAGCTGCTTGTTGTCCGCATGCACAATGATCCACGGCGTAATCAAATTGTGTGTATGCGTCAACATCTTGTCGCGCGCTAATGTATATTCATCCCATTTTTCGAGAGCATACCCATCGAGCGCGCTGATTTTCCATTGCGCCAGAGGATCCTTTCTGCGCTGGCTCAGCCTTTTTTCCTGCTCGGGTTTACTGATATCGAGGTAGTACTTTAGAAGTTTGATGCCGGAGCGTATCAGCATGAGCTCGAACTCCACTACCGAGCCCATGAATTCTTCATACTCCGTATCGGTACAAAAACCCATTACCTTTTCCACGCCCGCCCGGTTGTACCAACTGCGGTTAAACAGCACGAGCTCCTGCGCTGCCGGAAGGTATTGAACGTAACGCTGGAAATACCATGTGTTGCGGTCGCGGTCCGAGGGTTTGCCGAGCGCGACCACCCGTGTTTCACGCGGACTCAGGTGCTCGGTGATCCGCTTGATCGTGCCGTCCTTGCCAGAGGCATCCCGCCCTTCCATGATAATCAGGATCTTGTCACCGCATTCGATGAGGTGCCGTTGAAGCTTTACAAGTTCAACCTGGAGTTTGTACAGCGTGTCCTCGTAGTCTTCCTTGGATATTTCGGACGCCTGTGCTTCCTTTTCCTTCTTGTCTTCCTTTTTGCCCATCGTCAGGTATTTCTCCATGTAAAATCCGAATCGCCAGAGGATGCGAAGACACCGAATGTCGATAGGATGGAGTTCAACTTGAATTTATCCAACCTTTTACTATGATAGATCAATAGTTGCTGAAGAATCGGGACGGATATGAATTTCCTTTATAACACGTAACTCTTGTTCTGGCAGGGATAGATGCCTCATACTGGATAATATGATGGTGCGTACGCGCATATTCTTATCGATTCTGATCATGTTGTCGCTGCCCCTGCAAAACGCTCTGGCAGCCCTCATGCCGTTATGCGCTCAAGCCGGAAATATATCTGTATCTGCGGAACCTGAAAATCAAATTGATCATGAAGTCCCTTCCGCAGCTTGCCCCTTGCATGACGACAGCAATCACAGACAACCGGGTGTTGATAACGCAGAGGGTGAGGCGGATCTGACCCTTTCCTGCGATGGAGTCGTTTGCCACATAAGTGGCAATGGCCTGCCATCTGCGGCCCCTGCACTCAATCTTTCTGGCGGATTTTCTTACGCTATCCTGCCCGTTTCCCGCTTTTCCTCTCCGGTTCTTCAGCATCCGCAACGACCTCCTCTAGCTTGATCTCTTACGCGTATTGAACCAGCGGCCTGATGGCAGGTCTTTTGCTGCCCGGGGTTTTTGTATAAGTCGTTTTCCTTGACGAAAATTCCACCGGCTGATTTTCTATTTTTTCTATTGCTGAATCGGTAAACCGCGGGGATTATGTGTATTCAAGGAAGTCAGGATGATTACGCCACTCTTCGCTGTACTGCAACTGGCGCCAATACTTTGCGTGCCTATCTACCCAGGCACTTGAGAGTGATGTATGAGCGAGTATTGTTTAATGATCGAGTATTCCACAAGCAGAACTTTGAACCAGCGAAGGACAAAAAAACAATAGTTGAGTGCGCCCGGGCTACGAAGACAGCTACACCTGCGAATCTTATTCCAAGCAGGGGAATAATAGTGAAAGTTGACCGGATCAAGCCCTCGGCAGGATAAACCATGATCCTATCCCTGCCAGGATGGCAATATTTTTTCGACTGAGGGAGAGCGCTTTGGCTGAACAGGCCAAGGAAGGCGTGGAGCGGCATTCTTCCTTGAAAAATCAGGTTCGATTACATCCTCGTCAAAAGGCAGAGGCAAACCCCGGCAGGACAGGGGAGGCGCAATGATTCCCATTGGAATCACCCCGGTACTTGCCGCCGTCATACTTTCTACACTGGCCTGTGCGGAAGTTTTGCCTCCGGCAGGTAGAGGAACGTTTCCACAGGCTGCTCCAGAACAATCTGCGGAAAATTTTGCGACGAGCCATCCCCAAAACTCAGCTTCCCTGGCTATCCTGGCCACCCTGATTGCAGAAGCTCTGGAGAACAATCCGGAAATCCAGGCTGCATTGCGGGAACGAGAGGCTGCCCACCAGAGAATATCGCCTGCGGAAGCACTGGAGGATCCTGTTCTGGAAGCAGGGGTGATCAATGCCCCGCTGGCATCTTCCACTTTTAACCGTGAGGACATGACCATGAAAATGATTGGTCTGTCCCAGCGTTTCCCTTTTCCAGGGAAACGCGGTTTGCGTAAAGATATCGCCACCAGGGATGCAGAGGCCATTGAATATGGTTATCAGGAGACCATCAACCGTGTTGTACGTGATATCAAGATCTCGTATCTCGATCTGGGCCTCACCCTTGAAATGACCCGCCTGGTCGAAAAAAACAAGCTCATCCTGGAAGAGCTTCTCCATATTGCTGAAGATCACTATGCGGTAGGACGAGGAAACCAGGCCGATGTGCTAAAGGCCCAGACGCAGGTATCCGGAATGGCGAATGAGCTGCTGAAGCTTGCAAGAGAAAGACCGGTAATCGAAGCTGAGCTGACACGCGCCCTTGGCCGAACCGGGAATAAGCTGTTGCCAGTACCCCCACCGCCGCAATTGCATGAGGAAATCCTGAGCCTGGAACTGTTGCTCGAGGCTGCCCTGACCCAACGCCCCCAGTTGCGGGCGCTGCAAAGCCTTGTTGCCCGCAACGATAAATCGCTGGAACTCACGCGCAAAAATTATTATCCCGACTTCGACGTGCGTATGTCTTACGGTCAACGCGACAACATGCTGGACAACAGCCGGCGCCCGGACATGGTAAGCCTAACGGTGGCAATGAACCTTCCCTTGTGGCGTGCCGGCAAACTCGAGCCACGCGAAGCGGAGTCACTGGCGATGCGTGATCAGGCGCGGAGCACTTATGAAGCGCAACGCAATGAGGTGGCGGCAAGACTGCGCCAGCAGGCAGCATTAGCCGAGCAAACCCTGAAATCTGCGCGGCTCTACCAGACAGCCATTCTGCCCCAGGCACGGCTTACGGTCGAATCCACCCTGGCGGCTTATCGGGTTAATCGGGTCGATTTCATGACACTGCTCGACAGTCAGATGACGGTATTCAACTCCGAAATCAGCCTGGCGACGACCATAGCAAGTTACAACAAGGCGCTTGCGGAGATCGATCTGCTCACTGGTAAATCGCCAGACAACTTATTACCTATTCCCCGGGAGCTGATGTCAAAGGAGCACCTGTGAAGCTTGGTGTCAAATTAACAGCTTTTGTTGCCCTGGCTGCAATCTTGTTTGTCGCCGGCTATTGGTGGGGCGCAATCCGGCCTTCGACTTCTGCCGCCAAGGCCTCGAGTGTGGTTTCAGTCGGCGGTAAGCCTGAAAGGAGGATTCTCTATTATCGCAACCCCATGGGGCTGCCGGACACTTCGCCGATACCTAAAAAAGATCCCATGGGCATGGACTACATACCTGTTTACGAGGACGAGGAATCCACTTCCGCCGATGCGGCAGTCAAGATCGGCGTCGAGAGGATACAAAAACTGGGAGTAAGAACCGAGCGGGTCGGCATGCGCGAACTCAGCCGCACCGTAAGGGCGGTAGCGACAGTGCAGGCGGATGAACGACGGCTCTACGTCGTGGCCCCCAGGTTCGAGGGATGGATCGAGCGGCTCCACGTCAACACGACGGGACAGATGGTCAGAAAGGGTGATCCATTGATGGACGTGTATAGTCCCGACCTGATCACAGCCCAGCATGAATATCTTATCGCCCGGAGAGGAACAAAGGACGTGGAGGATGGCGGCCTTGAGGTTCGGGCGGGGATGGAACGACTAGCTGAGAGTGCCTTGCAGAGACTGCGCAATTGGGACATATCCGCGGCCGATCTGAAGACACTCCAGCAGGAAGGCAAGTTTACACATTCCGTCATATTTCGTTCTCCGGCAAGCGGCGTGGTTTTGGAGAAACGGGCGATTCAGGGACAGCGCTTCATGGCGGGAGAGATTTTGTATCAGATTGCGGATCTCTCCAGAGTATGGGTGCTCGCAGACGTGTTTGAGCAGGATCTTGCCACGATACAACCGGGGCAGGCTGCCGCCATTCGGGTTGAGGCCTATCCGGACAAGGTGTTCCCAGGCGAGGTGACGTTCATATACCCCACGGTCAATCCGGAAACCCGCACAGCCAAGGTTCGCATGGAGCTGCCCAATCCACAGGAGTTGCTGAAACCGGCGATGTACGCGAAAGTGGAGTTTGGTTCAATCCAACGTAAGGACAGAGTGCTCGCCGTCCCCGAATCGGCCGTACTCGATGCCGGTACCAGGCAGTCTGTGCTGGTGGATCTCGGCGAAGGCCGCTTTGAACCGAGACTCGTGAAGCTGGGCAAGCACGCGGACGACTATGTGGAAGTTCTGGGGGGACTGAAGACTGGGGAAATGATTGTGGTGAAAGCCAATTTTCTCATAGATGCCGAAAGCAACCTCAAGGCTGCACTGAGCAGTTTTACCCGCAGCAGCCAAGCCTCGATGCCTGGTGAAGAGAGGGAGGGAGGCCGGACCGCCTCTGGCTCATCCGGAACTGTACCTTCATCCCCGTCCCCATCTTCATCGAGCCATCGCGGGGAAGGCATCATCGAAGCGATCGATGTGGCCAATACAACCCTGACTCTTGCCCACCGCCCGATCGCAAGCCTCGCCTGGCCGGAGATGTTGATGGACTTCAAGGTTCTGGACCCAGCGTTACTACGGATGTTGAAACCCGGCCAGAAGGTTGCTTTCGAGATAACGGAAGCATCGCCGGGCGAATACGTTATTGTGCGTATACAGCCCCAGGCCAGCGCTGCCGATCACGGAAAGAAGCCCTGAGATGGCCGGCAATATCATCGAATGGTCGGTACGGCACCTCTTCCTGGTGCTGGTCGGGACATTCTTCGTAATAGTCTGGGGCTTATATTCAGTATGGAAGACCCCAGTGGATGCGATTCCGGATCTTTCGGACGTGCAGGTCATCATTTATACGGAATATCCGGGCCAGGCCCCCCAGGTCGTCGAAGACCAGGTTACCTACCCGCTCACCACTGCCATGCTGAGTGTGCCGAAATCCAGGGTAGTGCGTGGTTTCTCCAGTTTTGGCGTGTCGTTCGTATACGTCATCTTCGAGGATGGCACAGACATCTATTGGGCACGCTCGCGCATATTGGAATATCTTAACTTCGCGGCAGGCCGCCTGCCACAAAATGTGCAGCCTTCCCTTGGTCCGGATGCAACCGGGGTAGGCTGGGTCTACCAATATGTCGTAACCGCGCGGGATCGTGCACTGGACGAGTTGCGCGCAATCCAGGACTGGTTCTTGCGTTATCAGTTGACAGCAGCGGAAGGCGTGGCGGAAGTAGCCAGCATCGGCGGATTTGTACGGAGCTATCAGGTAACGGTAAATCCGCGGCAATTGCAAGCGTATGGTATACCGCTCAGAAGGGTATCCGAGGTTATCGCTGCCAGCAATCGCGACGTCGGCGGGCGCGTGATCGAGATGACGGAAACCGAATACATGGTACGGGGCAGGGGGTATCTACGTGACGTCGAGGATTTGGAGAAACTGGTCGTCAAGGCTGAGAAGGGTACTCCCGTTCTGCTGCGTGATATCGCGCGGGTGGAATTGGTTCCGGAAGAGCGCCGCGGGATCATCGAGCTTGACGGCGAAGGAGAAGCTGTCTCGGGTATTGCAGTGGCGCGGCATGGCGAACATGCTCTCGATATCACACGCAATCTCGAAAAGAAAATCGCCGAGATCATGCCGGCCTTGCCGGAAGGTGTTTCAATCCGGTCCCTCTACGACCGCTCGGATCTGATCCAGCGCGCCATCACGACGCTGCGTGAGGTGTTGACCGAGCAGATCATTATTGTAGCGCTGGTTTGCGCGGTCTTCCTCATGCACGTGCGGAGCGCCCTGGTGGCGATCATCATGCTCCCCATCGGCGTACTCATCGCTTTCATCGCAATGCGGTTCCTTGGCATCAATTCCAACATCATGAGCCTTGCAGGGATCGCTCTCGCGATTGCTGAAATGACCGATGCAGCGATCGTCATGATCGAGAATGCACACAAGCATCTTGCGCGCGCTGGCTCGGAAGTTTCAAGTACAGTACGCAAAGAGGCCGTCATTGATGCTTGTAAGGAAGTTGGCCCATCGTTGTTCTTCAGCCTGTTGATCATCACGGTATCGTTCCTGCCTGTATTTGCCCTCGAAGCGCAGGAAGGGCGCATGTTCCAGCCACTCGCCTATACCAAGACTTTCGCCATGGCGGGCGCCGCGATACTTTCCATCACCCTCGTTCCGGCCCTGATCCTGCTCCTGGTTCGTGGCCGCATCCCGCATGAGCAGGATAATCCGTTGGGCCGTATCATGATCTGGACCTATCGTCGGGTGATGGATTGGGTAATGCACTGGAAAAAGGCGATCATTCTGGCGGCACTTGCAGTACTTGGAGTAACTGTCTATCCGGCACTCAAGCTCGGCACGGAGTTCATGCCCACCCTGAATGAGGGCACTTTGCTTTTCATGCCGGTGACCCTGCCAGGCATTTCCGTGACGAAGGCGGCCGAGATATTGCAGACGCAGGACAAGATCATCAAAAGCTTTCCGGAGGTGGCATCAGTGCTCGGGAAAGCGGGGCGGGCCAATACTGCTACCGACCCGGCGCCTCTGGAGATGGGTGAAACCATCATCAACCTGAAACCGGAGGCTGAATGGCGCCCCGGGATGAGCATGGATAAGTTGATCGCTGAAATGGACCGGGCGCTCCAGATGCCAGGAGTGAGCAATGCCTGGACCATGCCGATCAAGAACCGGACCGATATGCTTGCCACAGGCATACGCACGCCCATTGGCGTCAAAGTGTTCGGTTCGGATCTGGAGGAAATCGAAATCCTTGCCAGACAGATCGAGAGGGCGGTAAAAACAGTGCCTGGAACGACGAGTGTCTATGCGGAACGCATTACCGGCGGTTATTACCTCGACATCCAGCCGGACCGTATGGCGCTTGCCCGCTATGGACTTGCCGTAGGTGATTTGCTGGATGTAATCTCGGTGGCACTGGCCGGCGAAACGGTAACCACCACTGTGGAAGGGCGGGAACGCTTCACTGTCACTGTGCGCTATCCACGTGCATTGCGCAGTGATCCCCAGGCAATCGCTACCCAGGTGTTGATACCTACCATGGATCAGGGCATGATCCCGCTCGGGCAACTTGCGCAGGTGAAACTCCTTCAAGGCCCGCCGAGTATCCGCACGGAGAACGCGCTACTGTCGGCTTACATCTTCGTCGATATCCGCGAGCGCGACATCGGCGGCTATGTTGCGGAAGCCCAGCAAGCGGTACGTGAGCAGGTGCGGTTTCCGCCGGGGTATTACGCAACCTGGAGTGGTCAGTTCGAATACATGGAACGTGCTGCCGAAAAACTGAAGGTAGTCGTGCCGCTCACCGCTCTGATCGTATTCCTGCTTGTATATCTAAACTTTCATCGACTCACCGAGACCCTGATCGTCATGCTTTCGGTCCCTTTTTCCTTGGTCGGCGGCATCTGGCTCATGTATCTGCTCAACTACAACATGAGCATCGCAGCGGCGGTTGGCTTTATCGGGCTCATCGGTATCGCGACTGAAACAGGAATGGTCATGCTCACTTTCCTCGATCGGGCGTTGGCGAGTATCACGGCGATGCGGCAAGCCGCAGGCGAAAAAGTGACCGTTGAAGATCTTTACGAGGCAGTGATCCAGGGTGCGGTATACCGGATACGTCCGGTGATGATGACCATCTCGGGAAGCGTCGTTGGATTGCTTCCCGTCATGTTCAGTACAGGCACGGGCTCTGAGTTGACACGGCACATAGCCACCCCCATGGTGGGAGGAATGGTTTCCACTACAGTACTGACGCTGATTGTATTTCCGGCCGTCTTTGGTCTGGTCAAGGGAGTCACTGTACGAGGCGACAGCAAAAGGCAAGCGCTTATGCGTGCAAGAACACAAAAGGGAACTCGAAGAATATGAAACACCTCCCTATTATTATGGGTAGCGCGGACTCCAGGGTAATTGCCAAGATTGCTAACCGCTAAGCTATAAGCAGGGTGTGGAGGCAAACCCGGATGTGGCAAAGGCTCCCGGATTCCCGGATAGATGATGGGGGAAATGAAATAAACGCATTGAAGATGGAGGGCAGGGGGCAGTATCAATATGTCCCAGCGTTGACGGAGGTGTTTTATATCCGGCATTCAGATTTCTGCATCACCCTGTGAACCGTATAACTCTGAAATGAGCCCGCGCAGAAGTTTTAAAGCCCTACTGTACGGACCTCGGTTACGCCCCTTACAATGAGTCCGACAAGGGGCAAGCCTCCAGGATTCGTTCACCAGGAGAGATGTCATGAAAAAGCCATTCTCGTGCAGCTTCATCGCTTTTGCTTTTCTCGCAGGATGTTCTACGATGGATTATGCTACAGATGAACATGAGGACAAGGCGCTTCAGGAATTGGGGCTGGCAGTCAGAAATGCTGAAAATGAGGACGCAGGAGGCGTTATCGCACATACTGAAAAAGCGAAGAAGCACCTGATCGAGGAAAACCACGAACATCCTTATACCCAGCCGTTCATATCGATATATGGACAGTTTCCGAAAGCGGAACATGATATGGAGACATTCGAAGAAATGGATAAGGCGATCGGGGAAGCGAAAAAAGGGAACTTTACAAGAGCCGCGGAGGCTGCCAGAAGAGCTTCTGTTCATCTGAAACAGAAAGCCTGGTCGAAATAGCATGGGACGAGAAGAAGACCCGCTCTGGTACAAGGATGCCATTATCTATGAATTGCACGTCAAGACATTCTTCGACAGCAATGGCGACGGCATAGGAGACTTTTCGGGCCTGATTTCCAAGCTCGACTATCTGGCGGAACTGGGCGTTACCGCGCTCTGGCTTCTTCCATTTTATCCGTCTCCGGGACGGGATGACGGTTACGATATTTCCGATTATCACAATGTGCACCCGGATGTCGGCACCCTGGAGGACTTTCACCGGTTTATCGCGGAAGCTCACAGTCGAGGTTTACGCGTAATCACGGAACTGGTGCTCAATCATACTTCCGATCAACATCCATGGTTTCAGGCAGCGCGCCGCGCCCCACCTGGGTCCGTCAAGCGCGACTATTACGTATGGAGCGACGACAACACCAAGTACAGCGGTGCACGCAGTATTTTCACGGACACAGAGGGATCCAACTGGGAATGGGATGATGTAGCCCAGGCCTATTACTGGCACCGCTTTTTTTTCCATCAACCGGACTTGAATTTTGATAACCCCCATGTCTTTAACGCCATGATGCATGTGATGCGGCTTTGGCTGGACGCCGGTGTCGATGGCATGCGGCTGGATGCCATGCCTTATCTGTGCGAGCGTGAGGGGACCAACTGCGAAAACCTGCCGGAAACTCATGCGGTGATCAAACGCATGCGCTCCGAACTGGATAAACACTACCGCAACCGGATGTTCCTGGCTGAGGCGAACCAGTGGCCGGAGGATGTACGCGAGTATTTTGGCGAGGGCGACGAATGCCATATGGCTTTCCATTTCCCACTCATGCCGCGAATGTACATGGCTATTGCGCGCGAAGATCGTCATCCCATTGTAGAGATCATGGAGCAGACACCAGACATCCCCGAGAATTGTCAGTGGGCAGTGTTTCTGCGCAATCACGACGAACTGACATTGGAGATGGTCACCGACCGCGAGCGGGATTATCTTCACCAGACCTACGCAATCGACCCTCAGGCCCGCCTGCATCTCGGTATTCGCCGGCGTCTGGCGCCGCTGATGGACAATGACCGGCACCGAATCGAATTGATGAATCTGCTGCTCATGACCATGCCAGGGTCGCCCGTGCTCTACTACGGAGATGAAATCGGTATGGGTGATGACCTTCTCCTCGGTGATCGAAATGGGGTGCGCACGCCCATGCAGTGGTCGGGTGCAGTTAACGGCGGATTTTCAACGGCTGATTCTCAACGGCTTTTCCTGCCGGCCATCATCGACCCCGTATATGGGTTTGGGGCAGTGAACGTGGACTCACAGAGACGGAATTCGTCATCCCTGCTCAACTGGATGAAGCGCCTGATTGCGATGCGCAAGGCACACCGGACCTTTGGCCGGGGCACGCTGCGTTTTTTACGGCCTGGCAATCGCAAGATTCTTGCTTATCTGCGTGAGCATGAGGATGAAACGATTCTGTGCGTGGCTAATCTGTCCCGCGTCGCGCAGCCGGTAGAGCTGGATTTAAGCCAATTCAGGGGAAGGGTACCGGTTGAATTGATGGGGCGCACGCCTTTCCCACCCGTGGGTGAGCTGCCGTATCTTCTTACCTTGAGCGCTCATGGCTTTTATGCTTTTCGCCTGACAGCCGATGTGGCCGCCCCTGCCTGGCATGAGGAGCGGCAGGTATCGCCGGATCTGCCTGTCCTTGTGCTTGTGGATTCGGGTTGGGGCACCCTGTTGAACCGGGGCGAGGGTAACGGGGGCATGAAAGACCTGATGGCTCGTCGTGCCCGCCAACAGCTCGAGGAGCAGATCATGCCTCGCTTCTTTTATTCCCAACCCTGGTTTTTGATGCGAAATCTCCCCGTCAGAAAATTTGAGCTGGGGGAGATGCACGAGTGGTCCGCGGAGCAGGGAAGCTGGCTGCTTGCCACCGTTGTTTTAACGCTGGCCAATGATGAGACTTATCGCTTTGCCGTGCCTTTGGCACTGGTGTGGGAGGACGAGGATGAGGCGATTGTGAGCACGCTGCTGCATGCCACGCTTGCCAAGGTTCGCCGCCGGGAGCGGACGGGCGTGCTGTTCGACGCCTTCTGGGATGACGGCTTCTGCCGCGCCGTGATCTCCAGCATGCATGAGGGTTCCGCACTCCTGTTTAAGCGGGGGCAAGTATCTTTCCATGCGACCACCGCTTTTCCCGGCCCGGTGGTTTCAGGCGCGTCAACAACGGTGACCCGGACAGTTTCGGAGAGAGGGCGATTGTTCGTGAACATGGGCGACCGGCTGGTACTGAAAGGATACCGCTGGCTTCTTCCCGGCGTGCATCCCGAGCTGGAGATGTCGCGTTTTCTGACGGAGACGGCAAAATTTACCCACATGGCGCAACTCGCCGGCACCGTGGAGTACACGGACAGTGAGGAAGGCAATTCCACTCTGGCAATCCTCGAGCACTACGCCGAGAATCAGGGTAGCGCCTGGGCTTATACACAGGACTATCTGCAACGCTACCTGGATGAATGCCGCACACAACAAAAGCGTCCCATTGATTCGCGGCATATTGCCTACATGACCCTCATCAATACGCTGGGATTGCGTACGGCGGAATTTCACCGGGCACTTGCGCAGGATGATGCAGAGGGAGCTTTCGGCGTCGAGCCCATTACCTCCGAAGATCTTGCGCAGTGGGCGAGCACCGTGCGTGCGCAGATGGATGAAATGTACAAATTGCTGGAAGCGAAATGGCCGGATGTACCCAAATCCGCGCAGGAGGCCGGCAACGATCTTTTATCAGCCCGGTCGAAATTCTACCGTCGTATCACCCGCCTTGCAGCCATACATCCCCAGGCCTTGAAGGCGCGTTGTCATGGGGATTACAGCCTGCGTCAGGTGTGGCTCTCGAATAATGATTTTCTGATTACGAATTACGGCGGCGGTGCCGAACGCGCATGGCGTGAGCGCCGCTGGAAACAGAGTCCCCTCCGCGATGTGGCAGGTATGCTGTTTTCGTTTTCCGAGGTGGCGGCAGCGGCACTGGAGCATGTCACGGATGAATATCCGGAATCAACCATTATGCTTGCACAACAAGCTGATAAATGGCGAGTGCTTGCCAGCGGCGATTTCCTCAAAAGCTATCGCAGGGCGATGAAGGGAAATTCCCTGTTCCCCGCTGATGCCGGAGTAACCGATGCTTTGGTTACGCTCTTCATGGTGGAGAAAGCTGTTGCCAGCGTGAGTAACGCGCTCGCGCAACAATCGAAGGCAGTCGATGGAACCATGCAGCGACTGATACGGCTGATGCAACACAGAAGGTAGAACAAAGGGAAGAGGGAAAGGCGTGCTGACACGACTTCACGACATGCCTTATGGCACTCAAATCACGGACCACGGAGTGCGCTTCCGTCTTTGGGCGCCTGGTTGCAAACAGGTGGGATTGTGCCTTGCAGACGGACGGACGAATGAGAAGCCCGAACGGGCACTCCCCATGACTCCCCGCGCAGGAGGATGGTTCGAGTCGACTGTAGCGGAAGCGGGAGCGGGAATACGCTATGGGTTCGATGTGAACGGTGCCCGCGTGCCCGATCCCGCTTCGCGCTTCAATCCGGATGATGTGCATGGTTTAAGTGAGGTGATCGATCCTTCGGCCTTCGCCTGGCAGGATGCGAAATGGCGTGGACGGCCATGGGAAGAAGCCGTCATCTATGAGCTGCATGTAGGCACGTTCTCGCCCGAAGGAACCTTCAAGGGCGTCTCCCAGAGACTGGACTATCTGGTCGAACTCGGTGTGACCGCCATTGAGCTCATGCCGGTTGCCGATTTTCCGGGCTCACGAAACTGGGGCTATGACGGCGTTCTGCTTTACGCGCCGGATAGCCGTTACGGACGTCCGGAGGATCTCAAGGAACTGGTTCAGGCCGCGCATGAACGGGGACTGATGATTCTGCTCGATGTCGTCTACAATCACTTCGGGCCGGAAGGAAACTATCTTCACCTTTATGCAAAGGAATTCTTTACTGGGCGCCATCACACTCCGTGGGGTGCGGCAATAAATTTCGATGGCCCCGCAAGTGGACGGGTACGCGAGTTTTTCATCCACAACGCGTTGTATTGGCTGCAAGAGTATCATTTCGACGGCCTGCGGCTCGATGCAGTCCACGCGATCATCGACCATTCCAGTCCGCACATCCTTGTCGAACTGGCGGAGCGTGTTCGTGCCGAGGTCGGTACAGAGCGCCACGTGCATCTGATCCTGGAAAACGATGCCAACAATGCCCGCTATCTGACAAATAGTTGGTACGACGCGCAGTGGAACGACGATATTCACCACGCTCTGCATGTGCTTTCTACACAGGAGGGCGATGGATACTATGTGGATTATGCCGACAATCCGGTACGCCATCTCGGGCGCTGCCTGGCGGAAGGGTTTGCCTATCAGGGAGAGATATCCGTTTATCGCGACGATATGGCGCGTGGAGAGGCGAGCATTCATCTGCCGCCCCAGGCTTTCATTTCCTTTCTGCAATCCCACGACCAGGCGGGCAACCGTGCATTTGGCGAGCGTATTAGTCATATTGGCGAGGAAGCGTTGACACGTATGGCGGCAGCCATCTATTTGCTGGCTCCCGGCATTCCCATGCTGTTCATGGGCGAGGAGTTTGCCGCAAAATCGCCTTTCCTGTTTTTCTGCGACTTCGGACCGGAGCTGCGCGAAGCTGTGACACAGGGGCGACGCAGGGAATTTGCCCGCTTTGCGCATTTTACGCAAGACATGGACGAGACAGCGATACCGGACCCGAATGCTGTTCAGACTTTTCTTATCTCGAAAATCGATTGGGATTTACTCAGGAATGAAGCTCACTTTGCCTGGCTGGAGTATTACCGCAACCTTATGAAACTTCGCAGCGAAATTATCGTACCGCGCCTTCGCGGAATGAAGGGTAATTCGGCACATTTTGAGGTATTCGCGCCTAAATGCCTGTGGGTCTGCTGGCAGTTGGGCGACGATTCCACCTTGCGGCTATTGGCGAATTTTTCCGACGAGAGCGTGGCGGCTCCCCGGTTCGGCGGGCAGATCGTGTTTGCCTCACCCGGTGCAATACCCCCATCTTCCCGAACAACCAAAAGTATCCCGGTGAAAAGTATGCTGGCGCCTCGTTCGGTAGTCTGGATGCTTGAACCGGCTGCCGATAAAAGTAAAGGCAGTTTTACCGGATAACAACCGCCGAAACTGAAATGAAGGGAAAGCACAAGGAAATATTCGAGGGAGAAGCATGAGCAATCCGCTTGACCAGCTGTGCGAATTATATGGCGTGCTGCCCTGCTACAGCGATATCTGGGGAAATACCCGCTACACTTCACAGGACGCAAAGCGCGCTCTACTCGGGGCAATGGGGGTTGCAGCGGCCACCGAAGAGGAAATTTCAGCGTCCCTGCACATTTTTATAAGGCGCAAATGGGAGCATGTGTTGCCACCCGTACAAGTGGTGCGGGAGTGGATGCGACCCTATCGTATTGCAGTCGCACTACCGGCCCTCGAGGGCAAAGGGCGCTATCGCTGGCGCTTGTGCAGGGAATCCGGGACCGAAGACCACGACGAATTTATTCCTGATGCCCTGGAGGAGGTCGAGCGTTATCGCTTCACCGCTCCTGGCAATTTCGGCAGTTTCGATGATCCTGGTGAGCAGGAATTCGTGCGGCGGATTCTGGTGCTGGATCTCTCTGTGGAACCAGGGTATCACCGGCTTTTCATCGAAAAGAGCGATGGCCTCGCTCTGGCTGAAATGCCGTTTATCATGGCTCCTGCCACCTGTTATTGGCCGCCCGGTCTCGAAGGTCCGAGGCGGGTGTGGGGCCCTGCCCTCCAGTTATATGGGATTCGTTCCCAGCGCAATTATGGCATCGGGGATTTCAGCGATCTTCGGCGCCTGGTCGAATTCTATGCCAGCGCAGGGGGAAGCACGCTCCTGCTCAACCCGCTTCATGCGTTATTTCCCGATGCTCCGGAACACACCAGTCCCTACAGCCCCTCCAGCCGCACCTGGTTCAACCCGCTTTATCTGGATGTGGAAGCCATACCCGAGTTTGCGGAATGCGAGGAAGCACGTTCGATAGTGCTCGCGCCGGAATTCCAGGCGCGGCTGCGCGCGCTTCGTGCTACCGAACAGGTGGATTACAGAGGCGTTGCGGAGGCAAAATCGGAGGTTCTCGTCTCCCTTTACCGGTATTTCCGTAATACCCATCTGGCGCGAAATACCGATCGCGCTCGTGTTTTTCGTGCTTTCCAGGCTGAGCACGGCGAGGTTCTTCGCAAGCAGGCACTGTTCGAGGCGCTTCAGGAATATTTCCGGGCAGAGGATAGCTCTGTATGGGGGTGGCGGGTGTGGCCCGAAGCATACCGCGATCCCGAAGCTCCGGAAGTGACCGCGTTCCGCGAAGCTCATCTCGAGCGCGTGGAATATTTCGAATACCTGCAGTGGCAGGTTTCCCTGCAACTGGGCTCAGTGGGCACACGCTCATGGGAAGTAGGACTCAATATTGGTCTAATGTTCGATCTGGCGATCGGGGTAGCGGAAGGGGGCGGGGCAACGTGGTCCCGCCGTGAACTCTATGCACTTGAAGCCAGTGCAGGGGCGCCACCCGATGACTTCAACCGTCTGGGGCAGAATTGGGGCTTGCCGCCCTGGATTCCTCACCAGCTTACTTCATCCGCTTATGCGCCTTTCATTGAAGTGCTGCGCGCCAACATGCGCGACAGCGGTTCACTGCGCATAGATCACGTAATGGGCCTGCGCCGCCTGTTCTGGGTGGTGCGGGGGCTGCCTGCAACGGAGGGGGCCTACATACGCTATCCCTTTGAAGATATGCTGAGCATATTGGCACTGGAGAGCCAGCGCAACCGCTGCCTGGTGATAGGTGAAGATTTGGGTACAGTACCCCCTGAAGTACGTGAAGCCTTGCATCCCGCAAACGTGATGTCCACACGGTTATTATATTTCGAGCGGGTTGATGGCGGACGATTGAAGCCACCGCAGGCGTACCCGGCAAATGCCGTAGTGGCGGTAACAACCCATGACCTTCCGACTCTGGCAGGATTCTGGCAAGGGCTCGATATTGATTTGCGCGATCGTCACCATCTGTTTCCCGAAGATGAGATGCGGAACAGGCAAATCGTGGAGCGAGCGGCAGACCGTGCACAGCTCCTGGTGGCATTGGAAGGGGAAGGCGTATTGCCGTCGAGAGGAGGACTTCATCAGGTCGGCTTTCCAGAGATGACGGCGGAACTCGCCGCAGCAGTGTACACCTATCTGGCCCGTGCACCGTCCAAACTTCTGCTGCTGCAGCTCGAAGATGGCTTCGGAGTACTTGAGCAACCGAATCTGCCCGGGGCGACAGGAGACACTTATCCATCCTGGCGTCTCAAACTGCCCCTCAATCTGGAGGAGTGGCAGGGAAGCGCCTGGCTGCAGGGGATAATCCTGGCATTGCGCCGGGAACGCCCCTTGTCGCAAGCGCCCTCCTCCTCAGAGGGTGAGGTCGCGCAGGATGTACAAGTGCAGATTCCCAGGGCAACTTACCGCTTGCAATTGAATCGGGACTTCAATCTGAGGCAGGCAACGGAACTGATCCCATACCTGGATGAGCTGGGCATCAGTCATTGCTATCTTTCGCCCCTCCTCAAAGCGCGCCCCGGCAGCATCCATGGCTATGACGTAACCGACCACGGCAGGCTCAATCCGGAGATCACGAGCGCCCGCGACTTTGAGCGGTTTGCCGCTGTCTTGAAGCGCCATGGAATGAGCCAGATCATGGATGTGGTGCCCAATCACATGTGCATCACCGGCGTTGATAACGAATGGTGGCTGGATGTACTGGAAAACGGTCCGGCATCCCGCTTTGCCAGCTATTTTGACATCGACTGGTACGTGATGGGAGAGCACCTGCCGGGCCAGGTGCTGCTCCCTGTTCTGGGCGATCACTATGGCACCGTTCTGGAGAACGGGGAGCTCAAACTCGCGTTCGACATCGAACAAGGCTCCTTCAGTGTTTTTTATCATGAGCACAGGTTTCCTGTAGATCCGCGTGAATATCCCCGTATTCTTGGGCATGATCTGAGAAGGCTCGAGATGCGACTGGGGGAGCAGCACCCGGAGTTTCTGGAACTCCAGTCCCTGATTACGGCATTAACCCATTTGCCGCTGCGAGAGCGCGTTTCCCCCGATGCGGTCGCGGAGCGGGTACGCGACAAGGAGATACACAAGCGCCATCTGGCTTCACTGTTCGTGAAGAGCGCCGACATCGCCCAGTTCGTCCAGGAAAATATCACTCTATTCAACGGTGACGCACCGGGGCAACCCAGGAATTTCGATCTGCTACATGAACTGCTGGCCGTCCAGGCCTATCGCCTGGCTTTCTGGCGTGCGGCAGCGGACGAAATCAATTACCGCCGCTTCTTCGACATCAATGATCTGGCGGCGCTGCGCATGGACAACCCGGAAGTATTCGAAAGCACGCACCGCCTGGTTCGTGAACTGATCGCGCGCGGCTATGTAAGCGGATTACGCATCGATCATCCGGATGGTTTATACGCGCCCCAGGAATACTTCGAGCGCTTGCAGGCGATGGCTGCGGCAGCACTGTTTCCGGGAACGGTGAAGGACGGCGCCAAGTCGCTCTATATCGTCGCAGAGAAAATACTTGCGTCATATGAACATCTTCCGAAGGCCTGGTCCATCCACGGCACTACGGGATACGACTTTGCCGCGGCTTGCACCGGTCTTTTTGTCGACACCCACGCCGCCGGGGAGTTTACCCGCATCTATGAGCGTTTTATCCGGGCACGTCCGGATCTCGATGCAATGATACGGGCGAACAAGCATCTGATCATGGATCGTGCGCTGGCAGGTGAGCTTCAGGTACTGGCAATACAATTGGCACGTATCGCCAAGGGCGACCGCCGTACATGCGATTTCACCTTCAACAGTCAGCACAGCGCACTTGCCCAGGTTGTCGCCAATTTTCCTGTCTATCGTACTTATGTATCCGATTGTGAAAGTTCTGCTGATGATGTCCGCTACGCCGACTGGGCGGTTGAGGTAGCCAAGAAGCGCAGTCAGGCGGTTGATACCACCATCTTCGATTTCGTGCGGGATGTATTGCTGGGACGGCAGGCCAAAGGTCAAGCCGAAGCATACAGGAACGCCATATGCACCTTTGCCATGAAGTTCCAGCAGTACACCAGCCCGGTAATGGCCAAAGCGATGGAGGATACGACCTTCTATCAATACAACCGGCTGGTATCGCTCAACGAGGTCGGCAACGAGCCGCAGCGGTTCGGGGTGTCCCTCGCAGCCTTTCACCGGGAGAATCAGGAGCGAGCGAGCCATTGGCCGCATGCCATGCTGTCCACTTCAAGTCACGACAGCAAGCGGTCGGAGGATGTGCGGGCGCGCATAAGCGTTCTCTCCGAAATACCCGATCAGTGGGCACAGGCTCTTAAACGATGGAACAGGCTCAATCGCAGCAGCCGTTGGGAGCTGGACAACACTTATGCGCCGAGCCGGAATGACGAGTACCTGCTATACCAGATATTGCTGGGCATATGGCCTTTCGACACACCGCATGCCGAGGAATTGGCAAACCTGTCCGACCGCGTAGTTGCCTATATGCGCAAGGCCGCGCGAGAAGCGAAGGTGAACAGTTCCTGGATCAACCCTGATAGCGAATATGAGGCAGCAATGCAGGACTTCGTGCATGCACTTCTCTCCGAGCAGCCCACCAATCTGTTCCTGCGCGACTTTCTGCCTTTCCAGCAGCGGGTTGCATGGGTGGGTGCCTTCAACAGCTTGTCACAAGTGTTACTCAAACTGACCTCACCGGGAGTACCAGACATCTACCAGGGCAATGAAACCTGGGATTTCAGCCTCGTGGACCCGGACAACAGGCGTCCTGTGGACTACACGGCGCGTCGCAGGTCCTTGCAGGCCATCCGCTCGATGCATGCTGAAGAAGGTCCCGGGGCATGCGCCCAGCATCTGATGGAGAACCTGCGGGACGGCAGGATCAAGCTCTATCTGACCTGGAAAGCGCTCACGTTCCGCCGCGAGCACGAACAGCTTTTCCGCGACGGCGACTACCTGCCGCTAAAAGCGCATGGAGACTGCAGCGAACATGTATGCGTGTTTGCACGGCGCCGGGAAAATGAAATTATTGTCGTTGCCGTACCGCGATTGCTCGGTAAGCTCATCGGAGAACAACACAGGTTCCCAGTCGGCAAATCCATCTGGACCGACACCTGGGTGGAACTGCCTTCAGACGAGTTGCGCGAGAAGTGGATCAATGTGTTGACTGGCGAGATTCTTGCCACCCAGAGGACGGAGGAGGCATGTGGGAAGTTTGGGTTGGCTCACCTTTTCGGGACGTTTCCTTATGCGTTGCTATCCCCTTTCGAGCAGACAACGGGATGAAGCGGGGATATTTGCAGAGGCTCATCCTGATGAGAGGGTTTCATGCCTGCCGCTGCAAAAGCACCAGTGACCGGGCGGCGACTGACAAAGCGGATCCGGCTTCGAGCCCGGGCTGATCCGCTGCATTCTCTACCCAGCCCTCGTTGGTGTCGAGTATTCTCAACCAGCGTAGCCCCCAGTGGTTGGGGGGCAGGACGAAATCGATCGGCTCGAAATGTGCGTTGAAAATCAGGTAGAAGCTGTCATCCTTTACCGGCTCCCCTCGAGCATTGGGATTCGGGAAACTGTCTCCGTTGAGAAAAATTCCCAGGCTTTGAATTCCCCCATTCCCCCATAATTCCTCGCTCGCCTGTTCTCCCATGTAATTGAACCACGCAATATCGTCCTGGCCCCCACCGTGAATGGGTTGCCCCTGAAACCACCGGCGTCGGCGGAAGACCGGGTGATCACGGCGGAAGCGAGCAAGGCGTCTGGTGAATTCCTGTAAACCGGTATCCACCTTCCCCCAATCCACCCAGGAAATTTCGTTGTCCTGGCAGTACGCATTATTGTTTCCCTGCTGGGTGCGACCCAATTCATCCCCTGCCAGCAACATGGGCACGCCCTGAGACAATACCAGGGTAGCCAGAAAATTGCGCTGCTGCCGGGCGCGAAGCGTAAGCACTTCCATGTCATCCGTAGGCCCTTCGACACCGCAGTTCCAGGAACGGTTGTCGTCAGTGCCATCCCTGTTGTCCTCGCCATTGGCCAGGTTGTGTTTTTCGTTATAGGAGACAAGATCCCGCAATGTGAAACCGTCGTGCGAGGTGACAAAATTGATGCTTGCAAAAGGATGACGCGAATTCCCCTCGTAAAGGTCTGAGCTTCCGGTAAAGCGATAAGCGAATTCACTTAAAGTAGGTTCCTGGGTGCGCCAGAAATTGCGGATACAGTCCCGGTACTTGCCGTTCCATTCAGACCAGCCTGACGGGAATTTCCCCACTTGGTAACCGCCTTCCCCCAGGTCCCAGGGTTCCGCGATCAGCTTGACCTGATTTGTAACAGGATCCTGCTGGATAATGTTGAAAAATGCATTCAGCATTTGCACTTCATGGAGTTCGCGTGCGAGCGCGGATGCGAGATCGAAGCGGAAGCCATCGACGTGCATTTCCAGAACCCAATAGCGAAGCGAATCCATGATCAGTTGCAGCACATGCGGTTGCCTCATATTGAGGCAGTTGCCTGTGCCTGTGTAATCCCTGTAGTAGCGCCGATCTTCCATGAGCTGGTAATAATAGGCGTTGTCGATTCCCTTCAGGCATAACACCGGCCCGAGATCGTTGCCTTCCGCAGTATGGTTGTACACCACATCGAGGATAACTTCTATGTCGGCTTGATGCAGGGCCTTGACCATTTGCTTGAATTCGGCGCTTGCGGCTCCCGGACGCTTGTCCGCGGCGTAGGCGCTATGGGGAGCAAAATAGGCAATGGAGTTATAACCCCAGTAGTTGCGCAAACCCTGATCCAGGAGATGTTTGTCCTGCACAAAGTAGTGCACTGGCAACAGCTCGACAGCCGTGACCCCAAGCTGTTTCAGATAATCGATAGAGGCAGAGTGTGCGAGCCCCGCATAAGTGCCCCGCAGTTCAGGGGGTATGTCGGGATGCTGTGCGGTGAAGCCCTTGACATGCAACTCATAAATGACTGTTTCGTGCCAGGGGCGCTGGAGTTGACGATCGCCGGACCAATCGAAAAACGGCTGATGAACGATGCTGCGGGGCATGAAAGGCGCGCTATCCTTGTCATTCCGTGCATCGCGGTCATCGAAAAGATAGGGGAATACAGCTTCATCCCAGGTAATGTCGCCATCGATCCCTTTTGCATACGGATCGAGCAGCAGCTTCGCGGAATTACAGCGATTACCTTGCTCCGGGGACCACGGCCCATGCACCCGAAAACCGTAACGCTGTCCAGGCTCTACGCCCGGCAGGTAGCCGTGCCAGCAGTATCCTGTCACCTCGGGCAAATTCACCCTGGTTTCACGACCGGCTTCATCGAACAGGCATAGTTCGACGCGTTCCGCCGCCTCGGAAAACAGGGAGAAATTGGTTCCCGCTCCATCGTATGTCGCACCAAGGGGGTAGGGAGTGCCTGGCCAGATTTTCATTCGGGTACCTGCGTCAAAGTTGCGGAATGCTGCTATAACTTACAGTGCTATATTATTTTCGGACCAGCCAACAGAGAGATGGCAAATGAAAATTCGCTTATTTTTTGTAATTCTAACAGGCTTGACTCTCATGTCCTGCGCTCACATCGATTCCCATCCCATGGATATGACAAGCGCTATTCGGAACGCAAAAACCGCTAAGGATCATTACGTCCTGGCTCGACACTATCAGGCGGCAGCGGAAGCCATGCAGGCGAGAGCAGATGAGCAGAAAAGATACCTGACCGAATATCGGAAACACGGATATTACTATGGCAGGAAAACCATTGATGTGAAAGAGCATGCCCAGGCACTTGCTCACATCTATGAGGAAGCTGCGGAGGAAAACAGGAGGATGGCGGAGTCTCACCGTCAGATGGCGGAGGAAGCGAAGCAGTAGAAGCGGCAGTAAACTGGAGGATATGCTGCCACAATTTTTTACCACTCCCGGGAATTCTTTTGATGAATAACCCACTTCATCTGGAATCGGAACTGACGTGCCCTTACTGTAAGTACGTCAAGCGAGAAATCATGCCAGTCGACGCCTGCCAGTTTTATTATGAATGCGAAGACTGCAAGACGCTGTTGCAGCCTCGTCCGGGTGATTGCTGCGTCTTTTGTTCCTTCGGGTCCATTAAATGCCCTCCGGTTCAGATGCAGGCATGCTGTTCATCCTCCCCTTAGCTTGCGGAAGAGCTTGCCGTGAGCCTCCAAACCGGATTTCAACATCCCGAAGAAGGAACAAGCAGGCAGGAAACCAATTTCAGCCCGCAAGCGCAATGGGGAATTCATGGGGGCGGGTACCTGCCTATTTGCCACATTCAGCCGCAGAGCATATGGTCGCGTTGATGCTGACCCTCAGTGCCGTCCAGGGACTGCTTGGCTTTGAAATGCCGCAATAAAACTATTGGTATTATCGGGACCGGGAAATCACCCTGCGTAACATTACGGAATTTGGGCGCCCTCGTGTCCGAATGAAGTGACGGTTGAATTGCTAAGAAGCGGCCGATCATGCATTCGCACTTCCTGGGTGCTCCCGATTGAAATTCGCATCCAGGACTATGCGGTAGCGCGCTTTTCCAGCAGCCAGATGTGCAACCGCTTCATTGACCCTGCTCATGGGAAAACGCTCTACCTGAGGCTGAATGCCGTGACGGGCGGCAAAATCCAGCATATCCGCCATCATCGCAGGCCCACCCGTCGGTGACCCTGAAACATTCTTCTGTCCGCTCAGAAGCTCGAAAGCGGGGATAGGCAGGGGTTCGAGCACTGCGCCAACGAGATGCATGCGTCCCTTCGGTTTCAGCGTCTGGAGCAGCAATGCCCAGTCAAGGGGGACATTGACGGTCACCAGCAGAAAGTCGAGCGAGCGTGCTGCCGAGCGAATTTCGCCGCTCTTACGACTGGAGAGAACACGATGGGCACCGAGGGTGCGCATTTCTTCCGCCTTTGAGGGATTGGAAGAGAAGGCCGTAACTTCGCAACCCCAGGCATGCGCAAATTGCAGGGCGAGATGACCAAGGCCGCCAATGCCAACGACACCTACATGATCGGTCGGTTTTACATAGGCCGCAAGGGGCGCAAATACAGTAATTCCTCCGCAAAGTAACGGGCCTGCGGAGGAACTTTCAAGGGTCTCAGGTATGGGAATCGTCCACGCCCAGTGGGCTCGCACTTTGTCGGCAAATCCCCCGTAATGCCCGATGATTGTCGCGGTGGCTCTGGTACAAAGGTTGTGATCGCCGCTCATGCATTCATGGCAGTGCATGCAGCTGCCCGCATTCCAGCCAACGCCTACCCGCTGGCCGATTTGCAATCCCTTTGCCTGTTCTCCCATCGCGACAATCCGGCCAATGGCTTCGTGCCCCGGAATAACGGGATACTGCGTGATACCCCAGTCATTATTCAGTATTGAAAGATCGGAATGACAAAGACCACAATGCTCCACCGCAATTTCCACTTCCTCCGGCGCGAGAGGCCCGGCGTCATAAGTGAATGGTTCGAGTTTCTGCCCGGGGGCGTGCGCGGCGAATCCGAGAATCTTCGTCATATTTCTTCCCTTTCTTTTTTGGTGAGCTGGCGCGTGATTTCCATCGAATTTTTCATCAGCAACCCTGTCCCGCGAATGGAATGCATCCATGCAACACTTCCATCAGTCTTTTGAACTCGGGATCTTCGCTGAGTATTTGCTGTCCGACCTTCCGTAGTTTATCTACCGTTTCCCGAGGCAATTCCAGGGTGGTTGGAAGATTTTTGAACCAGTTTCGCTCGTCGACGGCTTGGATGTATTCAAACGCCACCTCGATCGGAAAAAATTCAATCTGGTGCGGTACGGGAATATCCAGCTCGCATCGCGGGCCTTTGCTGGCAGCCAACTCCTTGCATCCGGATACCAGGCGCATCGATTCGTTGAACTCGTTAACCGTTTGCCGCAACAATTCGAGAGTATCGAATGAATAATTGCCCAACGGGACCACGGCTGCGGCAGTCAGCGTATCAACGAGCCCGGGAACCTCTGGCCTCTGATCCCGGCGGGTAGTTGGGTTTGTGCCGGCATTCACCACGATTACCACCAGTTTGTCCACTTTCTTCTGATTTATCAGGCGAAGCACGCTCCAGGAATTATTTAAACTGGTGATCGCCGCGAGCGGCTCCCGCAACCCGATATTGTCGGCCACGCCGCCATCGGTCAAGTGGATGTATTTACGCGGGTTGAGGTCGGTCGCGGTATACGAAAGCCTGTTTTCCGCGCGCGCGGCCCGACGTATATTGAGGCGCGACTTATGATCCTGAACGGCAAGATCCACCCATTCAGGCTGACGGTAGCCGCATTTGCCCGCATAGTTTTTAAAAGTGAGGGGCGTAAGTCCTCCCGGATACGCCGAGGATGCGGCTGCTGCCCGCCCCAGTGAAATTCCTGACAGGTCGGAGCATAAAAGATCAAACTGGTCCTGGGTAAAGGGAAATTGCGTTCCCGTCGTCATATCCGTGGCATTCAGGATCACAAAAGGTCGTCGAGCCCGAGCAATTACTTCCGCATATGTGCCTGCGCCAAATACCTCCCGATCATAAAACTCCGCCGCCAGATCACTGCGCCCGAAGGTCGACCCGCCGAGTTTCAACAGCCCCGCCGGAGTCAATGCCGAATCAATCAATTCGGATTGGATGGATCTGTAGAGGAAGCGATTCGGGAATTCGTCGAAGATCCGCAATCCATACAGGGCGTAATAAGCTGCAGGAAAGCTTCCCCCGGATATCGACGAAATTACATCCACTTCATCCAGCAGCGATATTTTCCGGTTTTTCCATTCGATTTGAGTGTCGCGGAGAGCCTCCAGCACTCCATAAGATAATGCCGCCGCCCGGGTACCGCCTCCCGAGAAAACCAGAATGACAAACAATTTATCGCTATTGCTTCCCGGCTCCAGTTTTTCGAAACGGTAACCTGAGGAAGGGTCGTACCTGGCCAAGGGCGGATTTACCTGAAAGGAGCCACACCCGCTCAACAATAGGGCTCCAGCAAGCACAGCCACGCATGTGCCGAGTCGGATACTCATACCTACCATTTTTTGATAAAGGCAACTTTCATGGGAAGCAGAACAGTGGTTCCCTTGACCATGACCTCGCAACAGATGGGGTCACAGTCTTCTGGAGGGGCCAGGGTAAATTTATGCGTGCCCGCATCCATCTGCAGGACTTCATTGGTATAGCCGCACAGATCGCCGTCGACATATACCGGCCGCCGAGCCGGGTAGCTAACTATTACGAACTCCACACGACTTATTCCTTTCAAGTAGATTGGAGTTATGCGGAAATTCAGGCCCTCGGAATGCCTTTATTTATTAACATATCGAGGAACAGGCATTAAAAATCGGAGAGAAGATATATTGTTATTGTCCCATTGTCCCCCGCCATTTTTTCTCATTTTCCGCATCATAGATGATACAGGGGCTTTGGTTCAGAGACTACAAGGATTAGACAGCGTTTGCCAGGGGAAGCGAAGGGAATGGTGGCAAGCCGTGATTTGAGCTTGAAAGATACCCGCTTTTTTCTGAATAGAAAGAGAAAGCGGGCAGGTTCTGGCCTGACTCGGGACCATAAGCCCATCGAATCAAGTTGACGCCTCCTGGGAAGGTATCTGGAGGATGCCCAGGAGGAGTCAAGCACGGCCATTCTTCAATTCAGGAGGCAGAGAAAAAACCAATGCTTGCAATCTCATCAGCAAGCATTGGTCTCCACTGGAGTCCGCACTAAATTTTTGCTTATGAAGGAAGAGAAGCGACGGGCCTTTATAAGGCTCAACTACCAGGCTCAACTACTGATTTAGTCAGCCAGTCAGACGAGCAGGCATGGAAGCTTTGGTCAAAATCCTCCATGCCATGACCTACTAGGGAATGGGAGCAAAGGTCCGACCCTTACCGCTAAAACTCCAGAGGCCTATGACCCCCGAGAAGATCTCCATTGCCTCACCCGCTTGGACTGCATGATCTTGTAGCCAAGCAAAGTCAGCAGCAGAGCGGCTATCATCGGTCCGACCGCAGCGCGAAAAGTTTTTGCGTAATTGATCATTTCTACGCGCAACGGATATTCGTAGCGTACGGGAGGCACTGCCTCACCGGTTATGAAAACCGTGTACTCCCCCTTGTCCAGGGCGGTTTCCCCCTTGATCACCCCATCGGGGTGATAGCTGGGCCTGACATAAGATACCGTTTCATCTTCTGTTTCATTGCTTCCTCTCACAATTCGCATTCCGATGGGAATATCCCGTAATGCGGGATCCACGAGATCGACCACCAGAAACGTGTTTCCTCCTTTGGGAATTTCGGTGCAGTATTGATCTGCGGGCTCATACTGCGGCTGGTAGGCGCTTAAATGAACCATGCTGCTGTCGCCAAGCCGTCGCATGCAGCTGTCTTCCTCCATCGAGACTTTTCCATGAGCGGTCGCCGAACCGCTGTACAACGTTGCTACAAGGACAAGAATCGAGGTACCGGCTTGTATCGCTTGCTTCATCATCTACTCCTCTTGATTTGTATTTGCTTGTCGCTGCCTTTCAGCCTCATATCGTCCATCCAAAAAGTCCTGATCTTTCCTGGACGAGCTATAACAGGTTATCTGAGCCATATGAGAAATAAAGCCGTTCCGAGCTGAAAAAATTGTATTGGCAACCAGATAGAGTCTCAATTCTCGTATTTGGTTGCATATTGAAAGTATAATAAATGAATCGTATCGGGAAAATCAAACATAATGTGAGCATGACTAAAGATCAGAGCAAGCGTTCTTCCTGTCCCGTTAGCTGCGCGCTGGATATATTGGGTGATAAATGGACTTTGCTTGTCATTCGCGACATACTGTTCAAGGACAAGCAGCATTTCCGGGATTTTCTCGCTTCACCCGAAAAAATTGCATCCAATATTCTTTCAGATCGTCTGAAAAAACTGGAGGAGT